>NZ_JAOEEE010000002.1:0-290551 GCF_029837675.1 Pseudomonas sp. GD04015
GTAGCTCATGTGGGTGCCGAGCAGGTGGACCACGATGAACTTGCGTGGCGCGTCCTCGGCCAGCACCTTGGCGAACGGCGCGAACACGTCGCCGTCGTACTGGCGGGCGTTCTGCTCGCGGTTGTTGTTCAGGTAGAACTGCTCGTCCGCCTGCTTGGAGAAGGTGGTGAGCATGGTGTTGCGCTTGGTGATGGTCTGCTGGTTGGTGATCCAGTAGGTCTTGTAGCCGGCCTGCTTCATCACGCTGACCAGCGACGGCGTTTCCAGGTAGGCGTCGGGGTTCTCCTGGTCGGCGAAGGTCAGCACCTGCTGCAGCGCCTCGATGGTGTAGGGGCGCGGGGTGACCACGCCGGTGAACACCTGCAGCTGGTCGCGCAGCCTGTCCAGTTCCGGCGTGGTCTGGCGGCCGTAGCCGTAGAGACTCATGCGCTGGCGGTTGGTCGATTCGCCGATGACTAGCACCAGGGTCGCCGGCTTGCCGGCATGGGCGTCGACCAGGCCGGTCAGCGGCGCGATGCGCTGGCGGCCCTCCAGCAGCGCCTGCATGCTGGCCAGCTGGGCGCTGTACTGGCGGAAGCCGACCACCAGTTGCCAGGGCGTCGCCGGCTCGATGCGCTCCTCGAAGTTCTCCAGCGCTATCCGCGGGTCGTCGTGCTTGCTGAACTGGCGCAGGGCCGGGTAGCCGAGCGAGGAGAACAGCAGGAACAGCGACGCCAGCAGCGCTACCGGTCGCGACAGGTACACCGGCCGCACCTTGCGCCACAGCAGCCAGGCGCCCAGGCCGTAGGCGAGGAAGGCCGGCACCATCCACCAGGCGAAGTACTGCGCCAGGTACTCGCTGCCTTCGCTGACGTTCGACTCGAACAGGATGAAGATGACGCTCTGCGAGAACTCCTGGCCGTAGATCAGGAAGTAGCCGAAGCCGGCCAGCGAGCAGAACCACAGCGGCACGCCGATCAGCGCCGCCAGCAACCTGGCGCGGGCGGGGAACAGCAGCAGCGGCACCAGCCACAGCAGGCTCAGCACCAGCGACTGGCGCAGGCCGGCGAAGCCGGCGCTGTCGCTGGCGTAGATCAGGACCTGGGTGACACCCGAGAAGTACCAGAAGAACAGGAAGGCCCAGCCCAGGCCGGCCCAGTCGATGCCGGCCCGATCCGCGGCGCCGCGGGAGGCGCCGGCGCGTTGCGCGTTTGTCATTACAGCCCCAGAACGAAGCGGGAAGTCCCCTTGTGGCCCGGCAATCTGCCCGGGCGGGCGTGAAAACTTCGTCAAATGCCGCCCCGGCGGAGCGGAGCCGCTCAATCAATATCAAAACTTTTTGATATTGCGGTTGCTGCGTGAAAAGTGACCGACTAGACTGCCGGCCCCATGAACATGCGCGTTCCCCAGCTCCGTTTCGAGCCAGCCGACGACCTGGCCGCCCTGTGCAAGGCCGGCGGCGATCCGCTGCGCCTGAACGTGCTGCGCGCGCTGAGCAACGACTCCTTCGGCGTGCTGGAGCTGGCACAGATCTTCGCCATCGGCCAGTCCGGCATGAGCCACCACCTCAAGGTGCTGGCACAGGCCGGGCTGGTGGCGACCCGCCGCGAGGGCAACGCGATCTTCTATCGCCGCGCCCTGCAGCGCAGCGAGCTGCCCGGCGCCAGCCTGCACGGCGCGCTGCTGCAGGCGGTGGACGAACTGCAGCTGCCGGACGAGGTGCTGGCGCGCATCGCCGCCGTGCACGCTCAGCGCGCCGCGGCCAGCCGCGACTACTTCGCCCGCACCGCGGACAAGTTCCAGGCCCGCCAGGACCTGATCGCCGGCCTACCGCAGTATCGCGACAGCCTGCTGGCCCTGCTCGACGCCCTGGGCTTTACCCGCGAGGCGACGGCGCTGGAAGTCGGCCCCGGCGACGGCGGCTTCCTCCCAGAGCTGGCCCGCCGCTTCGACCGGGTGACCGCGCTGGACAACAGCGAGGCGATGCTGGAGCTGGCGCACCAGCACTGCCAGAAGGAACGACTGGACAACGTCGAGCTGCAGCTCGCCGATGCCCTGCACGACGACATCGGCGCCGCCGACTGCGTGGTGGTGAACATGGTGCTGCACCATTTCGCCGCCCCGGCCGAGGCGCTGAAGAGGCTGGCCCGCCTGGTGAAACCGCGCGGCAGCCTGCTGATCACCGAGCTGTGCAGCCACGACCAGAGCTGGGCCAGGACGGCCTGCGGCGACCTCTGGCTCGGCTTCGATCAGGAGGATCTGGCCCACTGGGCCGATGCCGCGGGGCTCACGCCCGGCGAGAGCCTCTATGTGGGCCTCAAGAACGGCTTTCAGATTCAGGTACGGCACTTCGCCAAGCCGGATGCGAAGCAAACCCAGGAATGAATAGGATCTTGAAATGAGCGAATACTCCCTGTTTACCTCCGAGTCCGTGTCCGAGGGCCATCCGGACAAGATCGCCGACCAGATTTCCGATGCCGTCCTCGACGCCATCATCGCCCAGGACAAGCACGCCCGCGTGGCCGTGGAGACCCTGGTCAAGACCGGCGTCGCCATCATCGCCGGCGAAGTCACCACCAGCGCCTGGGTCGACTTGGAGCAGATCGTCCGCGACGTGATCTGCGACATCGGCTACACCAGCTCCGACGTCGGCTTCGACGGCGCCACCTGCGGCGTGATGAACATCATTGGCAAGCAGTCCCCGGACATCAACCAGGGCGTCGACCGCGCCAAGCCGGAAGACCAGGGCGCCGGCGACCAGGGCCTGATGTTCGGCTACGCCAGCAACGAGACCGACGTGCTGATGCCGGCGCCGATCCGCTTCTCCCACGCCCTGGTCGAGCGCCAGGCCGAGGCCCGCAAGTCCGGCCTGCTGCCGTGGCTGCGCCCGGACGCCAAGAGCCAGGTCACCTGCCGCTACGAAGGTGGCAAGGTGGTCGGCATCGACGCCGTGGTGCTGTCCACCCAGCACAACCCGGAGGTCTCGCTGGCCGACCTGCGCGAAGGCGTGATGGAGCTGATCATCAAGCACGCCCTGCCGGCCGAACTGCTGCACAAGGACACCCAGTTCCACATCAACCCGACCGGCAACTTCGTGATCGGCGGCCCGGTGGGCGACTGCGGCCTGACCGGCCGCAAGATCATCGTCGACAGCTACGGCGGCATGGCCCGCCACGGCGGCGGCGCCTTCTCCGGCAAGGACCCGTCCAAGGTCGACCGCTCGGCCGCCTACGCCGGCCGCTACGTGGCCAAGAACATCGTCGCCGCCGGCCTGGCCGACAAGTGCGAGATCCAGGTCTCCTACGCCATCGGCGTGGCCCAGCCGACCTCCATCTCGGTCAACACCTTCGGCACCCACAAGATCGCCGAGGACAAGATCATCAAGCTGGTGCGCGAAGTGTTCGACCTGCGCCCGTACGCCATCACCAAGATGCTCGACCTGCTCCACCCGATGTACCAGGAAACCGCGGCCTACGGCCACTTCGGCCGCACGCCGCAGCAGAAGACCGTCGGCGACGACAGCTTCACCACCTTCACCTGGGAGAAGACCGACAAGGTCGACGCCCTGCGCGCCGCGGCCGGCCTGTAAGGCCTGCGTCGCAGCAAAAAAGCCCCGCCTTGGCGGGGCTTTTTTGTTGGCTACGGCACCATGAAAAGCTGTGAGACTAGCGCTGCCGTAGGGTGCGCCGCGTGCACCGGTCGTAGCCCGGATGAAATCCGGGAGCATTGGTCTGGCGCTTGGGTTTCCAGTCGATTGCTGAGTGTTCCGATACATCTGGTTTCGCCCTCCAGGGCCAGTCGACACACGCCTGCTCCGTGCCATGCTGCAACCATTCCCCTTCCCGAAGGGTCGACTCATCCGACACCCGAACGAGGAACATGCCATGACCCACACGCCCCTGCTGTCCGCCCTGCTCCTGGCCGGCTGCGCCGCCCTCGCCCTGCCCGCTGGCGCGGCCGAAGCCACCGGTTGCGCCGCCAAGCGCGAGCGCCTGGAGGCACAGCTCGAAGAGGCCAAGTCGCAGGGCAACCGCGACCGCCAGGCCGGGCTGGAGAAGGCCCTGGGCCAGGTCGTCGATCACTGCGACGACGCCAGCCTGCACAAGACCCGCGAGGAAAAGGTGCTGGAGGCCGAACACGAGGTGCGCACCCGCGAGGCGGAACTGGAGAAAGCGCTGAAGAAAGGCGATCCGGCCAAGATCGACAAGCGCAAGACCAAGCTGGCCGAGGCGCGCGAGGAACTGCGCCAGGCCCAGGAAGCGCTGCAGCGCTGACGGCACTTTCGTGCAATCCGTCGGCGAGCGACTACGCTGGCGTCAGTCCCCCATGGAGCAAGGATGCTCGCCATGCCAAGACGGATCGCCCCGCTGTTCGCCCTGTTCGCCTGCGCGGCCCACGCCGCCCCCTGCCCCGACTGGCCCGCCACCCGGGCCGCCGGGGAAATCTCCGCCCTGGAACGGCGCATCGCCGAATGGGACCACACCTACCACGTCGACGGCCGCGCCCTGGTCGCGGACGAACTCTACGATCAGAGCCGCGAGCTGCTCGGCCAGTGGCGGGCCTGCTTCCCCGGACACGATGCCGCGCCTGGCGACCCGCTGCGGGGCGCCGGCGGACCGGTCCGTCATCCGGTGGCGCAGACCGGCCTGGCCAAGCTGCGTGACGAAGCGGCGGTACAAGCCTGGATGGCCGGCCGCGACGACCTGTGGGTGCAGCCCAAGGTCGATGGCGTGGCCGTCACCCTGCACTACCGCGACGGTCGCCTGCAGCAGGCGATCAGCCGTGGCGACGGCCGCAGCGGCCAGGACTGGACCACGCGGGTGCGCGCGCTCGAAGCCGTTCCCGCACGGTTGTCGCGCCGCCAGGAAACGATCCTGCAAGGCGAGCTGTACTGGCGCGCCATCGACCACGTCCAGGCGCGCGACGGCGGCAACGGCCTGCGCGGCAAGGCGGCCGGGGCCATGGCCCGCCACGAGGCGAACGCGACGGAGACGAAGCGGGTCGGCCTGTTCGTCTGGGACTGGCCCAACGGGCCAGCGACCATGGCCGAGCGCCTGCGGGGCCTGCGCGAAATGGGTTTCGCCGACAGCGCGGAACTGACACTGCCGGTACGAACGCCCGAGGAAGCCGGGCAATGGCGTGAGCGCTGGTACCGCGCCGAGCTGCCGTTCGCCAGCGACGGCGTGGTACTGCGCCAGGGAGATCGGCCCGCCGGCACAGGCTGGATCGCTCAGCCGCCAAGCTGGGCTGCGGCCTGGAAATATCCTGCCGGCCAGGCCCTGGCGGAAGTGCGCGCCGTGCAGTTCCAGATCGGCCGCACGGGGCGCATCACCCCGCTGCTGCGCCTGCGGCCGGTCGAACTGGACGGGCGCCGGGTGAGCCGCGTCGGCCTCGGCTCGCTGCAGCGCTGGCAGGCCCTGGACATCCGCCCCGGCGACCAAGTGGCCGTCACCCTCGCCGGCCTGACCATTCCCCAGGTCGGCGATGTCGTCTGGCGCAGCGAGCAGCGTTCCGTCCTGGCCGTGCCCGATCCGGCGGCCCACCATCCGCTCAGCTGCTGGCGACCGACGCCCGGCTGCGAGGGCCAGTTCGCCGCCCGCCAGCAGTGGCTGGGTGGCAGGCGCGGCCTGGCGCTACCCGGCGTCGGCGCGGGCACCTGGGAAAAGCTGCGCCTGCAGGGGCTGCTGGACTGGCTGGAACTGCGGGAAGACGAACTGGCGAAGCGCCCGGGCCTGGGCAACCGCAGCGCCGCGGCCCTGCACCGCAGCTTCGCCGGCGCGCGGCAGCGGCCATTCCAGCAATGGCTGGCCGCCCTGGGGCTGCCGCCCAGCGGCTCGGCGCCGCTGCAGGGTGACTGGGACGCCCTGGCCAGCCGCGATGCCGCGGACTGGGACGCCTACGGCGGCATCGGTGCGACCCGCGCCAGACAGTTGGTCGAATTCTTCCGCCACGAAGAAGTGCTGCGTCTGCGCGAGCAGTTGCGCCAGGCCGGCGTCGCAGGCTTCTAGCCTGCAGTAAGGTGCGCCGTGCGCACCACCTGGGTAATCGCTCCAACTCCCGGTGCGCACGGCGCACCCTACCGGCGTCGCACCAATCGTCCCCAGTCCCGCTTCCGGCGTGCGCCATGCCCGGCGGTTGACAGGCTTCGCCCCGGCGTTTCCACTGCAGCCTGATTCGCGAGGCCGCCATGCATCCACTGCCCCTGCTCTCCTTCCACAGCTACGCCGAACAGCGGCTCAACCGCACGCCGATCCTGGCGCCCCTGCTGGTAACCGTGGTCGAGGGCGAGAAATGGCTGCGCATCGGCGAGCAGGAGTGGCGCTGCCCAGCCGGCTCCTGGCTGGCCCTGGCCGGCGAGCAGCGGGTGCAGCTGATCAATCGCCCCGGCACGCACGGCAGCTATCAGGCCTGGGCCCTGGGTCAGCAGGAGGGCTGGCAGCAGCGCCTGCACGAGCTGTTCGGCGCCCAGCTGGCCGGCCGCGACCGCAACGCGCCGGCCCAGGTCTTCGCACCGTCGGAAGACGCCCGCGCGGCGTTCGCCAGACTGCTCGAACTGCTGCCGCTGGCCGAATGCGGCGGGCTGCGAGCGGCCCAGGCCGAACATGCCTGGCAGGGGTTGATGCTGGCCCTGGCCGAGGCCGGCCAGGGCGGCGTGCTGCTCAACCGGCGCAGATACCCGGTGCGCGAACGCATCCTCAACCTGCTGCGCAGCGACCTCAGCCACGACTGGCAGGCCGACGCGGTCGCGGCGCGCCTGGCCATGAGCCCGGCGACCCTGCGGCGCAAGCTGGCCGGCGAAGGCATCTCCTTCCGCCGCCTGCTCCAGGACGCCCGCATGGAGCACGCGCTCGGCCTGGTCAACGCCTCGCAACGTCCGCTCGGCGAGGTCGCCGCCGCCTGCGGCTACCAGTCGCCATCGCGCTTCGCCGCGGCCTTCCAGCGCCAGTTCGGCTGCGCCCCCAGCAGCCTGCGGCAGATGAGCGGAACGGGCTAGTCGTTGCGCGCCCGGGGCGCGCGGCGGCGATTCCGGGGCGGCATAGTGGGGGACCACCCATCACAAGGAGGTCTTCCATGAAGATTTCGCGTCACGTCCTGTCCCTGTTCGGCCTGCTGCTCGCCAGCGGCGCCCAGGCCTTCGAGCTGAGCAGCCCGGACATCGCAGACGGCCAGCCCCTGACCCGCGCCCAGGAGTTCCAGGGCTTCGGCTGCAACGGCGACAACCGCGCCCCGGCCCTGAACTGGAAGGACGCCCCGAGCGGTACCCAGAGCTTCGCCGTCACGGTCTACGATCCGGACGCGCCGACCGGCTCGGGCTGGTGGCACTGGGTGCTGTTCAACCTCCCGGCGGACAGCCAGGGCCTGCCCGCCACGGCTGGCCAGCCGGGCGGAGCGGCGCTGCCGGAAGGCGTCGTACAGAGCCTGACCGACTATGGCCAGCCGGGCTTCGGCGGCGCCTGCCCGCCGCCGGGGGACAAGCCGCACCGCTACATCTTCACCGTGCACGCGCTGAAGGTGCCGCGCCTGGAGCTGGACGAGCGCGCCATGCCGGCGCTGGTCGGCTACATGCTCAACGCCAACGGCCTGGGACGCGCCAGCCTCACGGCCACCTACGGGCGGCCGGCTCAGTAGATCCGGAACTCCTCGTGGCAGGCCTTGCAGGCCATCTCGACCTTGTCGACCGGAGCGACCAGCACCTCGGCCTGCAGCGGCCTGGCCTGGGCGGCGGTGCGCAGCTCGGCGGTGGCCGCCTCCAGTTCGCGGGCCATCTGCTGGAAACGCTCATGGCGCTGCCACACCTCGTCGCGGGCCTGGCTGTGGTCGGTGGAGTCCTGCGCCTGGGGGAAGTGCTGCCAGGGCCGGCGCGACAGCTCGTCGAGGCGGGTGGCGCCTTCGGCGAAGCGCTTTTCGTTGAAACTCAGGCGCCCACGCAGCATGCCGCCCAGGTCTTCGCTGGTGCGCAGCATGTCCTTGAACAGGGCCTGGCGCTTGCCCAGGGGCGAATCGGGATCGACCCGGTCGCAGGCGGCGAGCAGGGTACAGGCGAGCAGGGCCAGGAAAATTTTCGACTTCATCGTGACGGCTGGGTGGGAACGGAGGGCGACAGTATTGCCACTCTCCGCCCCGCGGCCAAGGGTTAGGATGCCGCAGCCGCCTCCGGGAAACGGTCACGGATATAGCTGATCTGGGTCTTGCCGTGCGGTGCCGGCAGCCCTTCCGCATCCAGGTTGACGAACACCAGCCGGTCGATGGTCAGGATGCTCTTGCGGGTGATCTTGTTGCGCACTTCGCAGCGCAGGGTCAGGGACGTACGGCCGAACTCGGTGGCGGTGATGCCCAGTTCGATGATGTCGCCCTGGCGCGCCGAGCTGACGAAGTTGATCTCGGAGATCAGCTTGGTCACCACCCGCTGGCTGTCGAGCTGGATGATGGCGTAGATCGCCGCCTCCTCGTCGATCCACTTCAGCAGGCTGCCGCCGAAGAGGCTGCCGTTGGGATTGAGGTCTTCGGGTTTCACCCATTTGCGTGTGTGGAATTTCATCGCCACTCCTGTCTTGTCGGTCAGTTTCTGCCGCCATCATGGCCGAGCGGGACGGCGGTTGTCCCGGCAATGTTTTCAATGACGGCGATAGCCTGGCCGGCACGGAGGCGTCCCGATTGCCCGCGCCGCGACGGAAGACCTTGGGCTGCGCCGCGCGGCTGGCTATAATCGCCCGGCTTCACACGGCCGGCTCCGCTCCGGCCGTGCCCGCCTCCCGTCCGAGGGGCGCTGCAGCAGGCCGCAAGACCCGTTTCGAAACCGGCGCCCGCCCGCTTCGAATCAGGCTCCCGCCTGTCAGGCTCGGACGGGGCGTTACCCAACGCATCAACGGCGCCCATTCGCACACAACGAATGGAGAGCTTTTGCATGAGCGCTGCTTTTAACGATTACAAGGTCGCCGACATTTCCCTGGCCGACTGGGGCCGCAAGGAACTGATCATCGCCGAGTCCGAGATGCCGGCACTGATGGGCCTGCGCCGCAAGTACGCCGCCAGCCAGCCGCTGAAAGGCGCCAGGATCATCGGCTGCATCCACATGACCATCCAGACCGGCGTGCTGATCGAGACCCTGATCGCCCTCGGCGCCGAAGTACGCTGGTCCAGCTGCAACATCTTCTCCACCCAGGACCAGGCCGCCGCCGCCATCGCCGCCGCCGGCATCCCGGTGTTCGCCTGGAAGGGCGAGACCGAGGAAGAGTACGAGTGGTGCATCGAGCAGACCATCCTCAAGGACGGCCAGCCGTGGGATGCCAACATGATCCTGGACGACGGCGGCGACCTGACCCAGATCATCCACGAGCGCCACCCGGCGATGCTGGACAAGATCCACGGCGTGACCGAGGAAACCACCACCGGCGTGCACCGCCTGCTCGACATGCTCAAGGCCGGCACCCTGAAAATCCCGGCGATCAACGTCAACGACTCGGTGACCAAGAGCAAGAACGACAACAAGTACGGCTGCCGCCACAGCCTGAACGACGCCATCAAGCGCGGCACCGACCACCTGATGTCCGGCAAGCAGGCCCTGGTGATCGGCTACGGCGACGTGGGCAAGGGCTCGGCCGCCTCGCTGCGCCAGGAAGGCATGATCGTCAAGGTCTCGGAAGTCGATCCGATCTGCGCCATGCAGGCGTGCATGGACGGCTACGAAGTGGTCTCCCCCTACAAGAACGGCCTCAACGACGGCACCGAGGCCAGCATCGACGGCGACCTGCTGGGCAAGATCGACCTGATCGTCACCACCACCGGCAACGTCAACGTCTGCGACGCCGGCATGCTCAAGGCCCTGAAGAAGCGCGCCGTGGTCTGCAACATCGGCCACTTCGACAACGAGATCGACACCGCCTTCATGCGCAAGAACTGGGCCTGGGAAGAGGTCAAGCCGCAGGTGCACAAGATCCACCGCACCGGCGCCGGCACCTTCGACCCGCGCAACGAGGACTACCTGATCCTGCTGGCCGAAGGCCGCCTGGTGAACCTGGGCAACGCCACCGGCCACCCGAGCCGGATCATGGACGGCTCCTTCGCCAACCAGGTGCTGGCGCAGATCCACCTGTACGAGGCGCAGTTCGCCGCCCTGCCGGCCGCCGACAAGGCCGCCAAGGTGACCGTCGAAGTGCTGCCGAAGAAGCTGGACGAGGAAGTGGCGCTGGAAATGGTCAGGGGCTTCGGCGGCGTGGTCACCCAGCTGACTCCGAAGCAGGCCGAGTACATCGGCGTGACCGTCGAAGGTCCGTTCAAGCCGGACAGCTACCGCTACTAACCGCAGCGGCAAGCGACAAGCCACAAGCAGCAAGCAGGCGTCGAACCGCTCTGCCTGCCGCTTGAGGCTTGTGGCCTGCGGCTGAGAAGGAACCCTTCTCCATGTCTCAAGAACGTCGTTACAGCTTCGAGTTCTTCCCCACCAAGACCGAGGCCGGGCATGAAAAACTGCTGAACGTCGCCCGTCAGCTGTCCACCTACAACCCCGATTTCTTCTCCTGCACCTATGGCGCCGGCGGCTCGACTCGCGACCGCACCCTCAACACCGTCCTGCAGCTGGACGGTGATGTCGGCGTGCCGACCGCGCCGCACCTGTCCTGCGTCGGCGACAGCAAGGAAGAGCTGCGCAGCCTGCTCAGCCAGTACAAGAACTCCGGCATCAAGCGCATCGTAGCCCTGCGCGGCGACCTGCCATCCGGCATGGGCATGGCCAGCGGCGAGCTGCGCTTCGCCAACGAGCTGGTGGAGTTCATCCGCGCCGAGAGCGGCGACCACTTCCATATCGAAGTGGCGGCCTACCCGGAAGTGCATCCGCAGGCCCGCAGCTACGAGGACGACCTGAAGAACTTCGCGCGCAAGTGCCAGGCCGGCGCCGACAGCGCCATCACCCAGTACTTCTTCAGCGCCGACTGCTACTTCTACTTCGTCGAGCGCGCACGCCGCATCGGGGTGGAAATCCCGATCGTGCCGGGCATCATGCCGATCACCAACTACAGCAAGCTGGCGCGTTTCTCCGACGCCTGCGGCGCCGAGCTGCCGCGCTGGATCCGCAAGCAGCTGGAGGCCTACGCCGACGACCTGGACAGCATCCAGGCCTTCGGCGAGCAGGTGGTGACCGAAATGTGCGAGCGCCTGCTCGAAGGCGGCGCCCCGGGGCTGCATTTCTACACCCTCAACCAGGCCGAACCGAGCCTGGCCATCTGGAACAACCTCGGCCTGCCGCGCTGAGGCGACCGCGCCGCCGTGGCAACTTCGCAACGGCGGCGCGATCTGATGACAGACAATCCCTCCCCGCGCGTCGTCATTCCGGCGCGCTCGCGCCGTCCGACACGGAAGCCTAGATGACTCTGGTACGCAACAAGATCAACGCCTCGGTGAGCCCCAAGGGCAGCCTGGAAATCCTCTCCCAACGCGAAGTGCAGCAACTGCGCGAGACCGGTTCCGACAGCGTCTACGCCCTGTTCCGCCAGTGCGCGCTGGCGATCCTCAACACCGGCTCGCACAGCGACAACGCCAAGACCATCCTCGAGGCCTACCCGGACTTCGAGGTGATCATCCACCAGCAGGACCGGGGCATCCGCCTGGAGCTGCGCAACGCGCCGGCCGACGCCTTCGTCGACGGCGAGATGATCGCCAGCACCCGGGAGATGCTGTTCAGCGCCCTGCGCGACATCGTCTTCACCCAGAGCGAACTGGAGAACCAGCGCGTCGACTTCGACAGCTCGCAGGGCATCACCGACTACGTCTTCCACCTGCTGCGCAACGCCCGCACCCTGCGCGCCGGCGTCGAGCCGCGGATGGTGGTGTGCTGGGGCGGCCACTCCATCAGCACCGAGGAATACAAGTACACCAAGCGCGTCGGCCACGAACTCGGCCTGCGCGGCCTGGACGTCTGCACCGGCTGCGGCCCGGGCGTGATGAAGGGACCGATGAAGGGCGCCACCATCGCCCACGCCAAGCAGCGCATCGCCGGCGCACGCTACCTGGGCCTGACCGAGCCGGGCATCATCGCCGCCGAGGCGCCGAACCCGATCGTCAACGAACTGGTGATCCTGCCGGATATCGAGAAGCGCCTGGAGGCCTTCGTCCGCGTCGGCCACGGCATCATCATCTTCCCCGGCGGCGTCGGCACGGCGGAGGAATTCCTCTACCTGCTCGGCATCCTCACCCACCCGGACAACGCCGACCTGCCGTTCCCGGTGGTGCTCACCGGGCCGAAGGTCGCCGAACCCTACCTGCAGCAGTTGCACGCCTTCATCGGCGCGACACTCGGCGAGGAGGCGCAGAAGCGCTACGTGCTGATCCCCAACGACCCGGCCGAAGTCGCGCGCCACATGGCGGCCGGCATGAAGGAGGTGCAGCGCTTCCGCCGCGAGCGCAACGACGCCTTCCACTTCAACTGGCTGCTGCGGATCGACGAGAGCTTCCAGCGCCCCTTCGAGCCGACCCACGAGGCCATGGCCGCCCTCAACCTAACCCGCGCCCAGCCGCTCCACCAGCTGGCGGCCAACCTGCGCCGGGCCTTCTCCGGCATCGTCGCCGGCAACGTCAAGGAGAACGGCATCCGCCTGATCGAGGAACACGGTCCCTACGTGCTGCGCGGAGAAAAGGACATCATGCAGCCGCTGGACCGCCTGCTGCAGTCCTTCGTCGAACAGCACCGGATGAAGCTGCCGGGCGGCAGCGCCTACGTGCCGTGCTATCGGGTGGTGAGCTAGAGCGGCCTGCGCTTTCCTGGAGCCATTGGCAGGCTCGTCCGGATCGGACGGCCCTTCTCCCAGAAACCGAAGCAGCTCTCAAACCCGCTACTTGTGGCTGCCCATCGAAGGACGTTGCACATAAACTGCGGCCAGCCGGCCCCACGGCCGGCGAGTTCGCTCTACATCGACGAGGTTGAAATGGACGTCACCTACGGACAGCCCACGGGGCTGTACATTCTCATTGAACAGCTGCATGCAAAAACCGGGATGCCGAGCCTTGGCAACACGATAGGCCCCAGCATGCAGCAGATATACCGTCAGGTGTATCAACTCCACTCGCTGCACGACACCTATATCGACGGACAACGGGTGACTCCTTCAACTGCAACGCTATGGCAGCAGATAAAGGGGGCGCTGGGCATCAACATCACGACGGCCGCCAACGGCAAATACGCCACGAAGCTGGAGTACGCCGGTTTCACCAATGAAATCCAGCCGCTGCCCAAGCTGGGCGATACCCTTCCCAAGGGCCTGACCCGGCAATATCTCCTCCGCACGCCCAGCCCATACATCTTCGGTACCGACCCGATACCCGAGACCCGCCTCTACAGGAATCCGCGCAGCGTATTCAGGCAGGTCAACGGCGGCACTTCACCGTCGACCGCGATCGCTCGCTTCAACAGCAATACCGGCGAACTCGTGATGCTGGAAAGCGCCAACGAAATCGAGCTGGCCATCCGGGAGTTCGAGGCCAAGCAGACGCAGACCAGAAGAGCCTCCTGAGGTGAGGCGTATCTCGATCTGGGCCCTGTCGCTTCTACCCGTGCTCATCCTGGCGCTGTGCGGCAACGCGATCTACGACTGGCTGCTGGAACAGGTCACAGCCGGGCAAGCCCATGCGCTTATCGCCCTGACGCCAGAAGCCGTCTTCATGCACCGGGCCAAGACCATAGGCTCGCTCGTGCTGCTCGGACTGTGTATGGGCTTGGCGTTGCGTCATTGCCTGAAGCCCGCCTCTGGCCTCCGCAGATCGCTGTCGTTGTTCACGCTGGCCGCCATCGCCGCCAGCGCCACGACGGTGACGATCATCAAGCTCCGCGACCATGTCCAGTCGATCGCCAGCGCCCGGATCATCGACTCATCAATGGAGATAGGCGCAATCCCGTTGTATCTGGCGGGCGTGATCCCGGCCGCCTGTCTCCTGGCCGGTGGTGTTCTGCTGGCCCTGGTCTTCGGCAAACGAACCCATGCATAGGGTTGTCGCCCTCTTCTACGCACACCTGATAAGCCCCTGGTTGCGAGGCTACCGGCGCATCGTGGTCTTCTCCGGGCGGGAGACCCGGCGTAGCTTCGCGGCGTTCCTGGCGCTCCACTACGGCTTGCTGCTCCTGATCACCCAGGGCGGCATGCTCGACCTTTCCCATGATGTGCTCGCGGGTCTGGGGCTGTTCTCCCTGCTGGTGACGCTCAGCTACAACGTGAGGCGGCTGCACGACAGCAATCGCTCGGGACTGCTGTGCCTCGCCTACTGCCTGGCGGCCGCGCCCGTAGTCGTGGCGGTGTCCCTGTTCCTGTCGCCGGACAATCGGGACAATCCCTATGGTCCCGATCCACGGCACGGGAACTATTGAGCAAGCACCTCATCTGAGCCTCACCCGGATGAGTCCACCGCCGCACGCCCCCAGGAGCGAGCTAGCCGGAAAATTCAGACGACAGGCAACTAGCGGTGCAGCCACATTGCTCTGTTATACTTACCGTTCCCGCCAGGCTTGCGCCCGGATGCTCGGCCACCCATCGCCCAGCAGTACCGGACGGGATCGTTCAACGAGAGCGATTCAAGCCAGGCAACTTCCCAATGGGCCTTCGCCCCACTTAGACAGGATTACTCATGTCCTTTGCTTCCCTCGGTCTCTCCGAGGCATTGGCCGGTGCCGTTGAGGCCGCCGGCTACGCCCAGCCCACTCCGGTGCAGCAGCGGGCCGTTCCCGCCGTGCTGCAAGGCCGCGACCTGATGGTCGCCGCCCAGACGGGTACTGGTAAAACCGCAGGCTTCGCCCTGCCGATTCTGGAACGCCTGTTCCCGGGCGGTCATCCGGACCGCGAACACCGCCGTGGCCCGCGCCAGGCCCGCGTGCTGGTGCTGACGCCGACCCGCGAGCTGGCCGCCCAGGTGCACGACAGCTTCAAGATCTACGCCCGCGACCTGCCGCTGGTCAGCACCTGCATCTTCGGCGGTGTCGGCATGAATCCGCAGGTCCAGGCCCTGTCCAAGGGCGTCGACCTGCTGGTGGCCTGCCCGGGTCGCCTGCTCGACCTGGCCGGCCAGGGCAGCGTCGACCTGTCCCATGTGGAGATCCTG
The DNA here is from genome assembly GCF_029837675.1 of Pseudomonas sp. GD04015. NCBI lineage: Bacteria > Pseudomonadati > Pseudomonadota > Gammaproteobacteria > Pseudomonadales > Pseudomonadaceae > Pseudomonas > Pseudomonas sp. GD04015. The sequence goes on from NZ_JAOEEE010000002.1 coordinate 15,058, forward strand.
GTCCTCGACGAAGCCGACCGCATGCTCGACATGGGCTTCATCCATGACGTGAAGAAGGTGCTGGCCAGGCTGCCGGCCCAGCGCCAGAACCTGCTGTTCTCGGCGACCTTCTCCAAGGACATCATCGCCCTGACCAACAAGCTGCTGCACGACCCCGAGCGCATCGAGGTAACGCCGCCGAACACCACGGTCGAGCGCATCGAGCAGCGTGTGTTCCGCACTCCGAGCACACACAAGCGCGCCCTGCTGGCGCACCTGATCACCCTCGGCGCCTGGGAACAGGTGCTGGTGTTCACCCGTACCAAGCATGGCGCCAACCGCCTGGCCGAGTACCTGGACAAGCACGGGCTGCCGGCTGCCGCGATCCACGGCAACAAGAGCCAGAACGCCCGCACCAAGGCCCTGGCCGACTTCAAGGCCAACCAGGTGCGCATCCTGGTGGCCACCGATATCGCCGCCCGCGGCCTGGACATCGACCAGCTGCCGCACGTGGTCAACTACGAGCTGCCCAACGTCGAGGAAGACTACGTCCACCGCATCGGCCGCACCGGCCGCGCCGGGCGCAGCGGCGAGGCCATCTCGCTGGTGGCGCCGGACGAGGAGAAACTGCTCAAGGCCATCGAGCGCATGACCCGGCAGCAGATTCCGGATGGCGATATGCAGGGCTTCGACCCGGCCAGCGTCGAAGTCGAGAAGCCGGAAGCGCGTGGCCCGCGCCCGGAACGCCAGCCGCGCGCCGACAAGCCGAGGCACGAAGCCAGGCACGAGCCCAAGGCCGATGGCGAAACCGGAGAAGGCCCGGGCAAGAAGCGCAAGCGTCGGCGCGGCAAGGGAAAGACGCCAGGCCAGAGTGAAACCGTCCAGGGCCAGCAGCCGTCGCAGCCACAGGGCCAGCCGCGCCAGGCCAAGGCCAGGAAGCCTGCCACGCCGCAGGACATGCCGCCGGAGCGCGATCCAGAGGAATTCCTCGACGACGACTACGACAACTTTGGCAACCGCGCCGACTACGTGCCGCCGGCCCAGCCCAAGCCCCAGGGACGCAACCAGCGCCGTGGTAGTCAGGGCGGCGCTCAGCCGCGCGGCCAGGCCCAGGGCGGTCAGCGCCAGGGCAACGGCGGCCAAGGCGGCCAGAAGCAACAGGGCAAGCCCGGCCAGCGCCAGGGCAGCAACGGCCAGAACCGCAGCCGCAGCGGCGGTCAGGGTCGCGGCAACGGCGGCGGTCGCCGCGAGGAGCCGCGCTACGATCGCCAGGAGCCGGCGGTGCAGGACAGCCGCGCAGCCAAGCAGCCGCTGATCATCCGCAAGGGTGAGCGCCTGCCGACGCTGGAGCAACTGGAAAGCCTGCAGGAGACTCGCCCGCGCGGCGAGAAGCCGGCGCTGCTGACCCGCAAGGAGTCGTAGACGGCTGGAAAAGGCCATGTCCCCGTTAAATATTGCCGAATTCGCGGATGAATCCGCTCCTGCAACGCGGGATCGGTACAACACCAGGCAACGGGGATATCGCCCATGAAAAAGCCGGCCCAAGGGCCGGCTTTTTTTGTGCCGCAGAGATGAGGGTTTAGCGAGCCAGCGGCAGGCCAGGCGGAAGAGGACCGAGGGCGCGGAGTCTACAAGCTGTAGATGCTCCGGGCACGCTCAGCGGCAAGCCACTGTCCGAGCCCTTTTCCAACGCCCCATGGCCGGCGCGCAACAAACCCGGATTACTGGCGGACGCCTTCGACGGACAGGATCAGCTCGACTTCCTGGGAAGCCGGGCCCGGGCCCTTGATGTTGAAGTCTTCCAGTTTCAGGGTGGTGCCACCCTCGAAACCGGCGCGGTAGCCGCCCCACGGGTCCTTGCCTTCGCCGAGGAACTTGGCCTTGATCACTACCGGCTTGGTCACGCCGTTCAGGGTCAGGTCGCCAGTGATCTCGGCGGTGCCTTCGCCGGTCGACTTGACCGAGGTGGACTCGAAGGTCGAGGTCGGATTCTTGCCGGTGTTGAGGAAGTCCGCGCTGCGCAGGTGCTTGTCGCGCTCGGCGTGGTTGGAGTCCAGGCTGGCGGTGTTGATCTTGACGCTGACCTTGCTCGCCTCGGGCGCCTTGGCGTCGAAGCTGAAGCTGCCGTCGAAGTCCTTGAAGGTGCCGTACAGCCAGCTGTAGCCCAGGTGGCTGATCTTGAAGTTGATGAAGGCGTGCTGGCCTTCCTTGTCGATGGCGTAGTCGGCGGCCATGGCCTGGCCGGCGAACAAGGCGACGCCCAGGGTGAGGGCGGCGAGGGGTTTCTTGAGCATTAACGATCTCCTTGTGGGTTACTTGCCGGTACGACCGAACATACGTACCAGGGTGGCGTCACGGTCAATGAAATGGTGCTTGAGGGCCGCCAGCGCATGCAGGCCGGCGAAGATCACCAGCGCCCAGGCGGCATAGAAGTGGAATGCGCCGGCCCGGTCGGCCTGCTCGGAAATGCTGGTGATGGTGGCGGGGACCTCGAACAGGTCGAACACGCTGATGCCGCGGTTGTCGGCGGTGGAAATCAGGTAGCCCGAGATCATGATGGCGAACAGGCCGAGATAGAGCAGCGCATGGCCGAACTTCGAAGCCAGGCGGGTCAGCGGCCCGTGGTTGGCCGGGGCGGGCGGCGGTGGGGTGATGAAGCGCCAGATAACGCGGCCCAGCATCACCACGAACAGCAGGATGCCGATGCTCTTGTGCAGGTCGGGCGCGGTGCGGTACCAGCTGCTGTAGTAATCCAGCCCGACCATCCACAACCCGAGGCCGAACAGGCCGAACACCGCGAGCGCCACCAGCCAGTGCAGCAGGATGCTGACCAGGCCGTAGGTGGAATCCGAATTGCGCCACTGCATGAGAAAACTTCCGAACAAACGATGGAGACAGCCTAGCGGCAAACGCATCGATTAAAAGCGGAATTTTTCGCTTCGAAATATCGGGTAACCAGATGATTACATCGATGCGGCGGCCGTGCTGCTTGGTCAGCACGGCCGCGCGTAGGTTCGCTGCGAAGGCTCTGGATGGCGCCTTTCGGGTGATGAGCGGCCTCCATCTCGGTGAACAGGCGAGGCGAGAAGCCGGCCTATTCCCATTGGACGCACCCTGGGCCACAGCTGACCGTAGGCCGGCGTCTTCCACGAGCGACTTGCCGGCGACGAAACCAGGGCGATCTCGCTCAGCGCCGGCAATGGCCCGACGCGGGCCAGACCTATCCGGCAGGGGCTTCTGGTAGTCTCACCGGCTGTCGTTTCGGAGAACCCCCATGAACCAGAACAGCCAATGGATGCAGCGCGACCTCGCCGTGCTGTGGCACCCCTGCACCCAGATGAAGGACCACGAGCGCCTGCCGCTGATCCCGATCCGGCGCGGCGACGGCGTCTGGCTGGAGGACTTCGACGGCAAGCGCTACCTGGACGCGGTCAGCTCCTGGTGGGTCAACGTGTTCGGCCATGGCAACCCGCGCATCAACGCGCGCATCCGCGAGCAACTGGACAGCCTGGAACACGTGATGCTGGCCGGCTTCACCCACGCGTCGGTGGTCGAGCTGTCCGAGCGCCTGGTGCGGATCACCCCGCCGGGGCTGAACAAGGTGTTCTACGCCGACAACGGCTCGTCCGGCATCGAGGTGGCGCTGAAGATGAGCCACCACTACTGGATCAACAGCGGCAAGCCCGGCAAGAAGCGCTTCGTCACCCTGACCAACAGCTACCACGGCGAGACGGTGGCGGCCATGTCGGTGGGCGACGTGGCGCTGTTCACCGACACCTACAAGGCACTGCTGCTGGATACCATCAAGGTGCCGAGCCCGGATTGCTACCTGCGTCCCGAAGGCATGAGCTGGGAGGAGCATTCGCGGAATATGTTCGCCGCCATGGAGCAGACTCTGGCCGAACATGCCCACGAAGTGGCGGCGGTGATCGTCGAGCCGCTGATCCAGGGTGCCGGCGGCATGCGCATGTACCACCCCGTCTATCTCAAGCTGCTGCGCGAGGCCTGCGACCGTCACGGCGTGCACCTGATCCACGACGAAATCGCCGTCGGCTTCGGCCGCACCGGGACGCTGTTCGCCTGCGAGCAGGCCGGCATCACCCCGGACTTCCTGGTGCTGTCCAAGGCGCTCACCGGCGGCTACCTGCCGATGGCCGCGGTGCTCACCACCGACGAGGTGTACGGCGCCTTCTACGACGACTACGCCACCCTGCGCGCCTTCCTCCATTCGCACACCTACACCGGCAACCCACTGGCCTGCGCGGCGGCGCTGGCGACCCTGGACATCTTCGAGCAGGACAACGTCATCGAGGCCAACAAGGCACTGGCCGCGCGCATGGCCAGCGCCACCGAGCATCTCAAGGAGCACCCGCACGTGGCCGAGGTGCGCCAGACCGGCATGGCCCTGGCGATCGAGATGGTCAAGGACAAGGCTGGCAAGGTCGCCTACCCCTGGCAGGAGCGGCGAGGCCTGGCGGTGTACCAGCACGCCCTGGAGCGTGGCGCCCTGCTGCGCCCGCTGGGCAGCGTGGTGTACTTCCTGCCACCCTACGTGATCACCCCGGAGCAGATCGACTTCCTGGCCGAAGTGGCCACGGAAGGCATCGACATCGCCACCCGCGAATCGGTGAGCGTCGGCGTCGCCTCCGACCTCTATCCCAACCACCGCGATCCGGGCTGATAGAAACCCACGGGGTGCACCGCCGCAGGGAACGCGGCACGCACAGCCCCCTCTATGGCATTACTGCACGTAGTTCTGGAAGATCTGGTCGACCTTGCCGCTGGCACGCAGGCCGTCGAGGGCCTTCTGCAGGCGCTCGACCACCTCGTCGGGAGTCTCCGGGTTGAGGGCCAGGTACAGCTCGGTGTTGTCGAAGCGCAGCACGGTCTTCAGGCCGGTGATGCCTTCCTGCTTGGCCAGGTAGCGGCCGGCAGGATCGCCGGTGGCCCACAGGTCGATCTTGCCTTCCTGCAGCTTGTGGGCGTTCTCCTGGTCACGCAGCGAACTGATCGGCTGCAGACCCTGGCCGAGCAGGTGCTCCTCGATGGCGTCGCCTTTGTAGGCGCCGACCCGGTAGGACTTGGCCTGCTCCAGGCTGATCAGGTTGATGGTGCTGTCGGCACGGGCCAGCATCACCCAGTCGTCCGGGCCGATGGGGCCGACCCACTTGAACAGCCGCTCCCGCTCCGGCAGCTTGGCCATCACGAAGGCGCCGTGGTCGGGGTTCTCCAGGGCCATCTTGTAGACCCGCGCCCAGGGGAAACGCAGGGTCATGTGGTAGCCGATGCCGGCACTCTTGAACATCTCGCGCACCACGTCCACGGCGATGCCGCTGAGGTTTTCCTCGCGGGCGAAGTTCTTGCCGTTGGTGGCCATGTTGTAGGGCGGGAAGTTCTCGGTCAGCAGCACCACCTTGTAGTCGGCGGGCAGTTCGGCTCGCGCCAGGGTGGACAGCAGCAGGCCTGCGCCCAGCAACACCATGGTCAGTCGCTTCAACAACATATCCGTATCCTTGACAGTCGGGGAAGGCGGGAGAGCGGGCCGCTCTCCTGTGCCCTGAACGTGGCCATCAGCCAACCGGAGCGGCAGAAGGTTAGCACGAACCACCGGGCGGTGGCGGCGCGCAGGCCCTTACACCGGCCGGCCGCCGCGGCTTATAGATAGTTGCTGGTGATCTCGTCGACGAAGCCTTCGGCGCGCAGCTCGTCCAGGGCCTTCTGCAGGCGCTGGACCACCTCGTCCGGGGTTTCCTGGTTCAGCGCCAGGAACAGCTCGGCGCTGTTGAAGCGCAGCACCACCTGCAGTCCGCTGGCGCCTTCCTGCTTGGCCAGGTAGCGGCCGACCGGGTCGGTGGTCGCCCACAGGTCGATCTTGCCGCTCATCAGCTTGGCGACGTTTTCCTGGTCGCGCAGCGAGTTGATCGGCGTGAGCCCCTTGCTTTCCAGGTGCTGGCTGACGGCGTCGTTCTTGTAGGCGCCGATGGTGTACTGGCGGGCCTCGTCTAGGCTGTTGACCTTGATCGTGCTGCCCGGCGCGGCGAGCAGTACCCACTCGCTCTTGGCCAGCGGGCCGACCCACTTGAACAGCGGCTTGCGCTCTTCCGTGTAGGTGGTGGAGAACAGGCCGTAGTTGGGCTTGTCCAGGGTCAGGCGGTAGATGCGGTCCCAGGGGAAGCGCAGGCTGAGGTTGTAGTTGATGCCCGCGCGCTTGAACACCTCGCGCACGATATCGGCGCTGATGCCGTCGATGCTGTCGTCGCGGGCGAAGTTCTTCTCGTCGATGGCCATGTTGAACGGCGGGAAGTTCTCCGTCAGCAGGATCATCTTGTAGTCGTCGGAGACTTCGGCTCGCGCGCCGCCGGCCAGCGCCAGCAGCGCCAGGAACAGCGCCTTGTGCAGATACTTCAACATTGCAGTACAGCTCCAGAGTTGTGGTTGTTCGGGCGACTTCTCTGCAAGTGGCCGTGCGCACACGGGTGGCACGGCTGGAGCGCGCATAGTGCCACGCCAGGATGACAGCACATGGAACTACGTCACGGCGGCCAGCGCCGGAGAAATCGCTCCCGGCGATCACGCAAGAAGCGAACCAGATGCGACGAAACGGCGCCCACCCAAGTGTAGGCGGCGAAACTCAATACTTCTGGGAAATGGCCTGCAGGCGACCCTCGCCGCGCAGTTGCTCCAGGGCGGTGCGCAGCTTGTCCACGGTGGCGTCCGGCGTCTGCTTGTTGAGCGCCAGGTAGAGGTCGCCGCGGCCGAAGGTCAGCGCCACGCGGAAGTCCGCGTAGCCCTGCTGGCGGGCCAGGTACTGGCCGGCCACCGAGGAGGTCACCCACAGGTCGATCTGGCCTTCGGCCAGGCGCACCGGGTTCTCCTTGTCGTAGAGCGACTGCTGCACCTGCAGGCCGCTCTCGACCACCTTCTCGCTGGGCGCGTCGCCCTTGTAGCCGCCCAGCCGGTACTGGCCGGCCTGGTCCAGGCTGGTCAGCTGGATCGGCGAGTCGGCGCGGGCGAGCAGCACCCAGTCCTCGCCGGCGATAGGGCCGACCCACTTGAACAGGTCTTCGCGCTCGGCGGTGCGCGCCACCGAGAACAAGCCGTAGCCGGCCTCGTTGAGCGCCTGGGTGTAGACCCGCTCCCAGGGGAAGCGGAGGATCTGCTGGCATTCGATGCCGGCGCGCTCGCAGATGAGGCGCGTGGTCTCGGTGCTGATGCCGGTGATGCCGTCGTCGCGGGCGAAGTTGCCACCGCTGACGGCCATGTTGAAGGGGGGAAGGTTCTCGGTGAGCAGCACCAGCGATTCGGCGCGCGCCAGAGTGGTGCCAACCAACAGCAGGAACAGGGTCAGCAGCCTGGAGAGCAGCATAGGGACTCCTTGTCGAAGAGGGGTTCGCGGTGGCGAACGGACCCTCTTATTCTAGCCGGCCGTGGTCATGGCCGGTTAGCGACTCCCGCACAGCGGGCCGTCAGCGCACCACGATACCGCGGCTGGCCAGGTAGGCCTTGGCCTCCGGCACGCTGTATTCGCCGAAGTGGAAGATGCTGGCGGCCAGCACCGCGTCGGCCTTGCCTTCGAGGATGCCGGCGGCCAGGTGCTCCAGGTTGCCGACGCCGCCGGAGGCGATCACCGGGATGCCCACGTTCTCGCTGATGGCGCGGGTCACGCCCAGGTCGTAGCCGCTCTTCACGCCGTCCTGGTCCATGCTGGTGAGCAGGATTTCGCCGGCGCCCAGGTCTTCCATCTTCTTGGCCCAAGCCACGGCGTCCAGGCCGGTCGGCTTGCGCCCGCCGTGGGTGAAGATTTCCCAGCGGCCCGGAGCGACCCTCTTGGCGTCGATGGCGACCACGATGCACTGGGAGCCGAAGCGCGCGGCGGCCTCGCCGACGAACTCCGGGTTGAACACCGCGGCGGTGTTGATCGAGACCTTGTCGGCCCCGGCGTTGAGCAGGTTGCGGATGTCCTGCACGGTGCGCACGCCGCCACCCACGGTCAGCGGGATGAACACCTGGCTGGCCATGCGCTCCACGGTGTGGAGGGTGGTGTCGCGGCCGTCGACGCTGGCGGTGATGTCGAGGAAGGTGATCTCGTCCGCACCCTGCTCGTCGTAGCGGCGGGCGATCTCCACCGGGTCGCCGGCGTCGCGGATGTTCTCGAACTTGACGCCCTTGACCACGCGGCCGTTGTCCACGTCGAGGCAGGGGATGATGCGTTTGGCCAGTGCCATGGCGACTTCTCTCGTAGGGTGCGCCACGCGCACCGGTAACCCGTCAGCGGTGCGCGCGGCGCACCCCGTTCAACTCACTCGACCTTGTGCTTGAGGTCGCAGACGGCCTGGGCCTCGGCTACGTCGAGGGTGCCCTCGTAGATCGCGCGGCCGGTGATGGCGCCGATGATGCCGGGGTTGTTGGCGTCCAGCAGGGCCTGGATGTCGCCGATGTTGTGGATGCCACCGGAGGCGATCACCGGGATGCGGCTGGCGTTGGCCAGGGCCACGGTCGCCGGGATGTTGCAGCCCTGCATCATGCCGTCCTTGGCGATGTCGGTGTAGACGATGGCGGACACGCCGTCGGCCTCGAAGCGCCTGGCCAGGTCGGTGGCCTGCACGGTGGAGACCTCAGCCCAGCCGTCGGTGGCGACGAAGCCGTCCTTGGCGTCCAGGCCGACGATGACCTTGCCCGGGAAGGCCTTGCACGCCTCGGTGACGAATTCCGGCTCTTTGACGGCCTTGGTGCCGATGATCACGTAGCTGACGCCGGCGCGGACGTAGTGCTCGATGGTTTCCAGGGTACGGATGCCGCCGCCGATCTGGATCGGCAGGTTCGGGTAGCGCCTGGCGATGGCGGTGACCACTTCGCCGTTGACCGGCTGGCCCTCGAAGGCGCCGTTCAGGTCTACCAGGTGCAGGCGACGGCAGCCGCCCTCGACCCACTTGGCGGCCATGCTCACCGGGTCGTCGGAGAACACGGTGGAGTCCTCCATGCGGCCCTGGCGCAGGCGCACGCAGGCGCCGTCCTTGAGATCGATAGCGGGGATAATCAGCATCGGTTGAACCTGCTCGAGTCGTGATTTTGTGGCGTCAGGCCTTTTCGAGCGCCCACAGGTCGCTCTCCAGGCTGGCGAAGCGATCGGCCAGCAACGCCTGGGCGTCGGCGATCGCCTTGTTGTAGTAGTGCGGGGCGATCTCGCGCGCGATCAGGTCGAGCACTTCCTGCACCTCGAACGAGCCCAGCTCGAGTTCGAAGCGGTCTTCCAGGAAACGCTCCAGGGCCTGCAGGGCCGCCTGCTGCGCGGCGCCCTCCAACTCCAGCGGCGCGATCTTGCGGCCCCGGCTCATCAGCGGCGGCCGTCCCAGGCGACGAAATTCTGCAGCAGCTGCAGGCCGTGGCTGTGGCTCTTCTCCGGGTGGAACTGCACGGCGAAGCGCGAGCCGTCGGCCAGCGCCGCGGCGAAGTCCTTGCCGTAGTGGCCGCGGCCGACCACCTGGGCCGGGTTGCCGGCCTCGATGTAGTAGCTGTGCACGAAGTAGAAGCGGCCGTTGTCCGGAATCTCGTGCCAGAGCGGGTGGTCGACCGCCTGGGCGACCTCGTTCCAGCCCATGTGCGGCACCTTCAGGTGCTCGCCGTCCTCGTGCAGGTCCTTGCCGAAGAAGCGCACCTGACCGGGGAACAGGCCGATGCAGTCGACTCCGCCGTTCTCCTCGCTGCGCTCCAGCAGGGCCTGCATGCCGACGCAGATGCCGAGAAACGGGCGATCGACACTGACCTCGCGCACCAGCTCGTCGAAGCCCAGGCGCCTGATCTCGGCCATGCAGTCGCGGATCGCGCCGACGCCGGGGAACACCACCCGGTCGGCCTCGCGGATCGTCGCGGCGTCGCTGGTCACCAGCACCCGGCCGGCGCCGACGTGTTCTAGCGCCTTGGCCACCGAGTGCAGGTTGCCCATGCCGTAGTCGATTACTGCGACCGTCTGCATTTACAGGGTGCCCTTGGTCGACGGCATCTGCCCGGCCATGCGCGGGTCCAGCTCCACGGCCATGCGCAGGGCGCGGCCGAAGGCCTTGAACACGGTCTCGATCTGGTGGTGGGTGTTGTGCCCGCGCAGGTTGTCGATGTGCAGGCTGACCTGGGCGTGGTTGACGAAGCCCTGGAAGAACTCCTGGAACAGGTCCACGTCGAAGCCGCCGACCACCGCGCGGGTGAAGGGCACGTGCATCTGCAGGCCGGGGCGGCCGGAGAAGTCGATCACCACGCGCGACAGCGCCTCGTCCAGCGGGACATAGGAGTGGCCGTAGCGGGTCATGCCCTTCTTGTCGCCGACGGCCTTGGCGAAGGCCTGGCCGAGGCTGATGCCGACGTCCTCCACGGTGTGGTGGTCGTCGATGTGCAGGTCGCCCTTGCAGTAGATATTCAGGTCGATCAGGCCATGACGGGCGATCTGATCGAGCATGTGCTCGAGGAAGGGCACGCCAATGTCGAACTTGGCCTTGCCGGTGCCATCCAGGTTGATCGAGACCTTGATCTGGGTCTCCAGGGTGTTGCGCTCGACGGATGCCGTACGTTCGGCCATCTCTCCAGCTCCAGGGCTGCTCACGGGAAAAGGCCGCCATTATAGGCGGGCCGTGGCTTGGGCGGCTACCGGCGGCGGTCGGGGCAATGGCTATCGGCGTGATCGACCTGGCCTTACACTGCCCGACCAGCTCTCCCGAGGAAGCCGCCATGCCCGTTCTGGTCGAAATCGTCAGCCGTCCGTCCGCCCAGGACCACACCGACCTGGGCAAGGTCTACGCCGACGCCCCGGACTGGCTGCTGGCGCCCTACGCCAGCGTCGACGCCCTGCTGGCCGATGGCATCGGCTCGGGCAAGCTGATCGCCGGGCGCTTCAACGACCGCCTGCTCGGCGGCGCCCTGCTGGAGCGTGGCGCGGCGCACTGGAGCCTGTCGCACCTGTGCGTGCGCAAGGTCACCCGCAAGCGCGGCGTGGCCCGGCGCATCCTCGACGAGGCCAGGCGCCTGGCCGCCGAGGCCGGCAAGCCGCTGCACCTGGCGGCGCCGAAGGACCATCTGGAAAGCCAGGCCCTGGCCGCGCGCACCGGTCTTCCGCTGGACCCGCTGTAGCAGAAAGCCCGACGCCGGAGTAATGCTGTTCGCTTGGGTTGGCATTCCGATTGGCCACGAAGCCTTGTTTTCAGTCCTGTTCGCGGACGAGTCCGCTCCCACGGGCTGAACTCACCCACAACCGACCATGCCACCGGGGAACCGCCTGCCGCCCCGGCCATCCAACGCCGAGCCGAGCACGGCTCGACACGGTGCCCGCCGCATCACCCGGCAGCGGTATACTCCCGCCCCATATAAAAGAACCCATACAAGGACTTGGTCCATGAAAGCCTTCGGCAAAATCCTGGGTCTGGCGTTTCTCGGGCTGCTGCTGGTCGTCGTCGGCCTCGGCTTCGCCCTGACCCACCTGTTCGACCCCAACGACTACAAGGACGAGATCCGCCAGTTGGCCCGCGACAAGGCCAACCTGGAACTGACCCTCAACGGCGACATCGGCTGGAGCCTGTTCCCCTGGCTTGGCCTGGAACTGACCGACGCCACCCTGGCCAGCGCCGAGACGCCGGACAAGCCCTTCGCCGACCTGCGCCTGCTCGGCCTCTCCGTGCGCGTGTTGCCGCTGCTCTATCGCGAAGTGCAGATGAGCGACATCCGCGTCGACGGCCTCAACCTGACCCTGCAGCGCGACGACAAGGGCCGCAGCAACTGGGAAGGCATCGGCCGGCCGGCATCGGCCACCGGTGAGGAGAGCACCGCCCAGACCCCCGCCGAGCCGCGCGAGCCGACCGCGCAAACCACCGACGAGAGCGGCAGGCCGGTCAAGCTGGATATCGACAGCCTGACCATCAGCAACTCCCGCGTGGACTTCCACGACGCCCAGAGCGGCCAGCAGTTCAGCGCCGAGGGCATCGAACTGTCCACCGGCGCCATCCGCGAGGGCACCGACATCCCGGTCAAGCTGCTCGCCTTCCTCGGCACCAACCAGCCGGTGCTGCGCGCCAAGACCGAACTGCAGGGCCTGCTGCGCTTCGACCGCGGGCTCAAGCGCTACCAGCTGCAGGACCTCAAGCTGGCCGGCGAGGCCTCGGGCGAGCCGCTCAACGGCAAGACCCTGACCTTCTCCAGCCAGGGCCAGCTGCTGCTCGACCAATCCGCCCAGGTGGCCGAGTGGACCGGCATCAAGCTCTCCGCCAACCAGCTGCGCGCCCTCGGCGAACTCAAGCTGCGCGACCTGGACAAGACCGCCCAGCTGGAGGGCAACCTGTCGCTGGCCCAGTTCAACCTGCGCGAATTCCTCGACGGCCTGGGCATCGCCCTGCCGCCCATGCGCGACAACGGCACGCTGAGCCGCGTAGAGCTGTCCGCCCGCCTGGCCGGCACGCCGAACAGCCTGGCCTTCAACGACCTCTCACTGAAGCTGGACGACAGCACCCTGGGCGGCAGCCTGGCGGTCAGCGACTTCGCCAAGCGCGCCCTGCGCGTGCAGCTGAAGGGCGACCGCCTCGACCTCGACCGCTACCTGCCGCCCGAGGCCAAGGACGCCAGCGCCGGCGCGGCGCGCAAGAACGAAGTCAAGGAAGCCACGGCCGCCGCTGGCGCCAGCGGCACCACGCCGCTGCCCAACGCCCCGACCCAGCAGGCCTGGAGTGAGGCACCGCTGCTGCCGCTGGACACCCTGCGCAAGCTCGACGTCCAGGCCGACCTGGGCCTCGGCCAGCTGACCCTGAGCAAGCTGCCGATCGAGGACGCGCGCATCTCCCTCACCGCCAAGGGCGGCCTGATCGACCTCAAGGAAATGCGCGGCGACCTGCACGGCGGCGAGTTCGCCGTGCGTTCGCAGCTCGATGCGCGCCCGGCCGTCCCGGTGCTGACCGCAAACAAGCAGCTCAAGCGCGTTCCGCTGGAGAAGCTGATCGAGGCCCGCGGCGAGAAGGCGCCGGTGCGCGGCCAGCTCGACCTGAACTCCGACCTGCGCACCCAGGGCAACAGCGAGAAGGCCTGGATCGACGCCCTCAACGGCACCGCCAGCTTCAGCCTGAGCAACGGCGTGCTGATCGACGCCAACCTGGAGCAGCAACTCTGCCAGGGCATCGCCACCCTCAACCGCAAGTCGCTGTCCGGCGAGCCGCGCGGCAAGGACACGCCCTTCGAGGAACTGCACGGCAACCTCAACTTTCACAACGGCGTGGCCAGCAACCCGGACCTCAAGGCGCGCATTCCCGGCCTGACGGTCAATGGCGACGGCGCCCTCGACCTGCGCGTGCTGGGCATGGACTACCGCGTCGGCATCGTCATCGAGGGCGACAAGCGCGCCATGCCGGACCCGGCCTGCCAGGTCAACGAACGCTACGTCGGCCTGGAGTGGCCGCTGCGCTGCCGCGGCCCGCTGGAACTGGGCGCCAAGGCCTGCCGCCTGGACAAGGACGGCCTCGGCAAGGTCGCCGCCAGGCTGGCCGGCGACAAGCTCAGCGAGAAACTGGAAGAGAAGCTCGGCGACAAGGTCACCCCGGAACTCAAGGACGCACTGAAGGGCCTGTTCAAGCGATGACCCCCGAGCAGTTCAACGGCGCCGTGCTGGCCTGGTACGACCTGCACGGGCGCAAGGACCTGCCCTGGCAACAGGGCATCACCCCATACCGGGTGTGGGTCTCCGAAATCATGCTGCAGCAGACCCAGGTCAGCACCGTGCTCGGCTACTTCGACCGCTTCATGGACGCACTGCCCAGCGTCCAGGCGTTGGCCGAGGCGCCCGAGGACGAGGTACTGCACCTGTGGACGGGGCTCGGCTACTACACCCGCGCGCGCAACCTGCACAAGGCGGCGAAGACCGTGGTGGAACAGCATGGCGGCGAATTCCCGCGCTCGGTCGAGCAACTCGCCGAACTGCCCGGCATCGGCCGCTCCACCGCCGGCGCCATCGCCAGCCTGAGCATGGACATCCGCGCGCCGATCCTCGACGGCAACGTCAAGCGCGTGCTGGCCCGCTACAAGGCCCAGCACGGCTACCCGGGCGAGCCGAAGGTGGCCGACCAGCTCTGGCAGCTGGCCGAGCAGCTGACCCCGCACCAGCGGGTCAACCACTACACCCAGGCGATGATGGACCTGGGCGCCACCCTGTGCACCCGCAGCAAACCGAGCTGCCTGCTGTGCCCGGTACGCGACGGCTGCCGCGCCCACCTGCTCGGCCGCGAGACCGACTTCCCCGAACCCAAGCCGCGCAAGGCGCTGCCGCAGAAGCGCACGCTGATGCCGCTGCTGGCCAACCACGAAGGCGCCATCCTGCTCTATCGCCGCCCTTCCAGCGGCCTGTGGGGCGGTTTGTGGAGCCTGCCGGAACTGGACGATCTCGGCGCCCTCGCCCCGCTGGCCAGCAAGCATGCCCTGCGACTCGGCGAGCCTCGCGAACTGTCCGGCCTGACCCATACCTTCAGCCACTTCCAGCTGGCCATCGAGCCCTGGCTGGTCCGGGTGGAACAGGCCAGCCCCGTCATGGCCGAGGGCGACTGGCTCTGGTATAACCTCGCCAGCCCGCCGCGCCTGGGCCTGGCCGCCCCGGTGAAGAAGCTCCTCAAACGAGCCGCGGACGCACTGAATGCAGGAGAACAGCCATGAGCCGCACCATCCACTGCCGCAAGTACAACGAAGACCTGCCCGGCCTCGATCGCCCGCCCTACCCCGGCGCCAAGGGCGAGGACATCTACAACAACGTGTCGAAGAAGGCCTGGGACGAGTGGCAGGCGCACCAGACCATGCTGATCAACGAGCGCCGGCTGAACATGATGAACGCCGAGGACCGCAAGTTCCTCCAGGCCGAGATGGACAAGTTCCTCTCCGGCGAGGACTACGCCAAGGCCGACGGCTACGTGCCGCCGAGCGCATAACCTCCGTGTGATCTTCGTGGGAGCGGCCTTGGCCGCGAAGCAACTAAAGGAAACGCTTCGCGGCAACCGGAGCTCCACCCAGTGGCTCCCACGCCGCAACGCTAACCGCCCGTTTGCACTGAAATTTTTTATCGGCCTCGCTTGACACTGCAAAGCCAAATCCGTTTAATGGCGCCCCGTTGCCCAGGTAGCTCAGTCGGTAGAGCAGGGGATTGAAAATCCCCGTGTCGGCGGTTCGATTCCGTCCCTGGGCACCACCTTTCGTTTTCAGGTGGTGCCAACACCACCCGAAAGCCCACAAGAAGCCCGCCCCGTGCGGGCTTTTTGTTGTCTACGCTTCCCAGGTGTTCCCTTGTAAGCCCGAAGTTTTAGGGGCATCGTTGGGGGCATGGCCGGTTCGGTCGTGTTTCATGCCCCCAAAACGGTGCCCCCATGCCCCGCAAAGCCCCACCCCTGACGGACAGCGCCATCAAGGTGGCCAAACCCAAGGACAAGCCCTACAAGCTCGCTGACGGCCAGGGCCTGTACCTGGAAGTGATGCCCAGCGGCTCCAAGCTGTGGCGCCTCAAGTACCGCCACTCCGACAAGGAGAAGCGCCTGGCCCTGGGCGCATACCCGACAGTCCCCCTGCAGAAGGCCCGCCAGCGCCGCGAGGAAGCGCGCCAGCAACTGGCTGAGGGGATCGACCCGGGCGAGCAGAAGAAGGCCGCCAGGCAGGCGCAGAAGGCCGAAGGGCTGACCTTCGAGGCGCTGGCGCGGGAGTGGTACACCTACAACGCCCCGCGCTGGGCCGAGAGCACCGCCTACAAGGCCAAGCTGTACCTGGAGAACGACCTGATCCCCGGCATCGGCTCCCGGCCGGTCGCCGGCATCACCCGGCCCGACCTGGTGGAGCTGGTGCGCAAGGTCGAGGCACGCGGCACCCTGAACGCCGCCGGCAAGATCCGCCAGTGGCTGCACCAGATATTCCGCTACGGCCTGGCCAGGGGCGTGGTGGAAACTAACCCGGCCACCGATCTGGACGTGGTGGCAGCACCAGCCAAGGCCACGCGCCACCATCCGCACGTCCCCTTCGCCGAGCTGCCCGACCTCCTGGAGAAGCTTGAAGCCACCCGCCTGCACACCCAGACCCGCTGGGCCATCCGCCTGCTGATCCTCACGGCCGTCCGCCCTGGCGAGCTGCGCGCTGCCCCATGGGCCGAGTTCGATCTGGACGCCGCGACCTGGACCATCCCCAAGGAACGCATGAAGGCCCGCCGGCCGCACTTGGTCCCCCTGCCCCGCCAAGCCGTCGCCATCCTGCGCGAGCTCCAGGACGTGACGGGGCGCTATGCCCTGCTGTTCCCTGGCCAGCAAAACCCGGAAAGGCCCATGAGCGAGAACACCATCAACAAGGCCCTGCGCCTGATGGGCTACGAGGGGCGCCAGACCGGCCACGGCTTCCGGCACCTGCTGAGCACCGAGCTCAACAGCCGCGGCTACAACCGGGATTGGATCGAACGGCAACTGGCCCACGGCGACGCCGACGAGATCCGCGACACTTACAACCACGCCACCTACCTCGAGCAGCGCCGCGAAATGATGCAGGCCTGGGCTGATTCGGTGGATGCACTGTGCGCCGGTGCCAATGTGGTGAGCATCAAGCGGAAGGCGTAACGGTTACTCGGCCAGCCTAGCTCGACGGGGCGAAGAGCAGATTTCCCACCTGCCTGGCTGGCCGATCTATTCGAGCAGTGGGAGCACCTGGGAGGGCATGACGGATGGATGCGAGAAGGGCGGCTGAGCTGGCTGAAAAGTCGGAGCTGAGCTTCGATGACTGGCTGGAAATCACCGGAGTCAATATCGGCAAGATCGGCAAGCTTGGTATGTACTCGGTGAAATCTGACGGCATCCGTTTTCATCCCAACAAAAATAAGGGCAAATCCGGCTGGAGTAAGAAGCAGGTCAAAGATGCTATACGCCTTGCCCCATCCGAGGGGTATGAGGCGGAGCAGCAGCTTAAACAGGAGAATGCCAGCCAGCTGAAGATTCCCTGCTCACCGAGAGAGCTTGTCGAATTTGCCTTGGAGCGCGATGTCTCGGGCGATCTCCGCGGATTGCTGCCGGGGCCGTTTATCGCCGCTGTCTACAGGGCTGAAGATCAACGGGAACGCCGCTCTAACGCCCAGGAAGAAGCCAAACCATCACATCTCTTGCTGATAGCGGCCTTACTGGAGCTGCTCAAAGCCCCAAGGCAAACCGGGCAAAACCAAGAAGGCATCAAGTCCCAACTGCTGGAGCGATTCAACTGGCCAGGCCTTAAAAAGCGCACCTTGGAAAAAATATTCGCAGCGGCAAACAAGGCAGCAGAAGAAGCCCGAAAAACCGCAGAATAATGACCCCCTGCGCCGCAATTGCGGTTTTCTTTACCGCAATTGCGATTACTAGCCCCTACCACCTCGCCAACCTGTGCCCATGTTCCCAACGCCACCCAAGGAGGCGATAACATGGCCGCACCATCCCGAGCAGCCCCAGCAGGGCAGCCCTGCCGCTTTATCAAGCTGCGTGAAGTCAAAGCCCTGACCACCCTCTCCACATCCGAGCTGTATCGACGCATTGCTGCCGGCACCTTCCCCCGCCAAGTCATGCTTGGGCCGAAGTCCGCTGTCTGGATCGAGGCCGAGGTGACGGCCTGGTGTGAGGCCCGCATCGCGGAAAGCCGCGAGGAGGCCGCCGCATGAGCCTGGCTATCCTCCACCACGACCGCGCCACCATCGCGATCGATGCCGAAGGGCTGATCAACGCCTCGCTGCTGGCCAAACACTTCGGCCGGCGCCCTGACGAGTTCTTGATGCTCAACGAGAGCCACCTGCGCCTTGCCCAGATAGCCGAGAGCAACGGCAACCCCCTGGCCGCTCAGTGGCAAGACAATCAGCTCCGCATCCACCGCAAGCCTGACTACCTCCGGGCCCTGGATGCGGCCAGGATTATCCGTAGCGTCGCCGGTACACCTGGCCGCCAAGTTTCTGCAGCGCTTGGCGTTGCCGGGAACGGGGTCCGAGACTACGCACCGGGCCTATGGGTTCATGCCGGCTTGGCCATAGACCTAGCTCGCTGGCTCGAATGTCGCGGTGAAGCCTGGAAACCAAGCCCGTTGGCCGAATTCATCGCCCAGGCCTTGGAGCAGCACGGAATCGGTACGCCCGCCCCTTCTGATAACAGCACGCCACAAAGCGCTGCCGCTTGCTTCGCAGACACTGTGAGCGCCACAACCCTGCGGGGCCTGAACCAGCTCGACCAAGTCCTAATCGATGGTGGAGCTCCCTTCAGCGAGCGCCACCAGACACTTCAAGCCTGGCTGGAACAACAGGCACAACAGGAAGCGCAGCAATGAGCCAGCTTGCGCTCTCCTCGCCTCGGCGCTATGGTTTGCCCGTCACGGTCAATCCCGTGGCCGGGTTTGGCGACCCGAACACCACACGGCGCACAAGCGCCCACCACCCGATTGCAGGCGCTTTTTTTGTGCCTGCAGCATCGTGTTATGGCGGCTGTGCGTGGGAGACCTTCGGGTCTGCCGGGTTCCGTGTGTCCCGGTTCGCCAACCCGCGCACAGCTGCCACCCATAATCGTTTGGCGACGGTTCGTGGCAGCTCCAATAACACACACGGAGCAGCACCCATGACCACCCGCAATCCGTCCGCAATTCGCCACCGCGCCCGCGCTCACCGCGCCATGGCCCTGGCAGCACTCCACGCCAACACCTCCCGCCGTCACCGCCAGGCCCGGTACGACAACCATACCCACCATGCCGCGCGCCTGGAGCATGAAGCCCGTCAGTACCTGGTCGAAGTGCTGGACGCCTCCGGCGCCGTACTGGCTCTTCACGGCCCCTACCCCGCAAGCACACCGATCCACGATCTGGAGCAGCGTCCCGAACTGACCGGGCGCAAGGTGCGTGTGCAGGAGGTGCGCCATGCGTAACCAACTGACTGCCAGCCCGACTGCTTACCTTGCGCACCCAGCAAGGCACTACAACGCTCACATGCGGCGCGTACGCGCCCTCGAAACCATGATCGTTGGAGGTGTGAAATGAATGCCCAAGCCAAACCAGTAAATCTTAAGAGCAGTATCTCTCTCAGCATCCAGAAGTCGCCGCGGCCACTGGTGAAGAGAAAAAGTAAAAAGCAATTGAAACCAGAAAAAAAGATCGCAAGTCGTTTTGATCTCAGCTTCACAGCCCTTATCCATCGAGAAGACTATCCGGAGCACCCGACCCTGAATAACTGGCTTCCTATAAGAGTTCCTGGGCAAATAAATCAATGGAGCATTGGGTATGGCCTCGGGGAGAAAATGGCTAATGAGTTGATTGAACTTCATGGTGAAAATGAAGAGGAATCTTTCCACGCAATTCAGTTCGCCTTTAATTCGCCTACTTGGAAGGTTTGCGGTCATGGAGAGGAAAGTGGATTTTCTGCTGGGATTGCAGCGCTTGCGATAGTAGGAATGCGCTACCTCCAGCGCGGCGCATCTCCATACGAGAAAGATAAACCTGCCAAGCGCCGGCCCAGCACAGCCAAGGAGCTAATTGCCAAGAGCCTCAGGGATGCCAAGAAGCAGACAGGTGCGCTGTTCGATCTTTATGTGTCTCGGGCAGAGGGAGAAGTTTCCGCTCTCTTTAACGTCGGCCTTATTGACGAGGAAACTTACACGGCAGCTTATAACGAACTGAACAAGTTACATGATAGCCACCGAAAAGCCCCAATAGCAGTCATGCCGAGGGCTAAGCATGAACATTGAAAAAAGCTGCATTACCTCCGAGGACTTCGACGCATTGACCTCTGAACCACGCCGAACAGCTCTGGCCGCGAAACCCAAGGAGTAATCCATGACGAACTTCCCTCCCCGCCATTTGGCGGGGACGGGTTCGGCTTGCCTGGAAAAAGCCGAACTCGTCTTTCGTGACGAACTTCAGTCCGTATTCGGCCGGCTCGACTGGCTGCCGGTGGCCGATGGCTCGATCCATCGCTTCCACGTCCCTGGCGACCGTACCGGTACGGAGAACGGCTGGTATGTGCTGTTCGCCGACGGTATCGCCTCCGGCTGCTTCGGCAGCTGGAAGGCCGGCACCTCGCACACCTGGAGCAGCCGTGAGCCAGCCAACCCGGTGGAGGCCGAGCAGATGCGCCAGCGAATCGAGCAGGCCCGGCGCCAGCGGGAAGCCGAGCAGCACCAGCGCCAGCAGCAGGCCGCACGGTATGCCGCCTGGCGCTGGGAGAACGCCCGCCGGGCCGACCCCGACCACCCCTACCTGGTGGCCAAGCTGATCCGCCCTTACGGCCTGCGCCAGCACGACGACGAACTGCTGGTGCCGCTGTACAGCGCCGGCCTGCTGGTGAACCTGCAGCGCATCGCCCTGGACGGCACCAAGCGCTTTCTGTCGGGCGGCCAGGTGAAGGGCTGCTATTCCCCACTGGGCAGCCTCGGCAACGGCCCGCTGTACATCTGCGAGGGCTGGGCTACCGGCGCCACGCTGCACCAGCACAGCGGCTGCGCCGTGGCCTGCGCGATGAACGCCGGCAACCTCAAGCCGGTGGCGCTGGCCCTGCGCGCCAGCTACCCGGCCGCCGAGATCGTGATCGCCGGCGACGATGACCGCCAGACCGAGGGCAATCCCGGCCGAACCGCAGCCACGGCCGCAGCCCTGGCCGTCAGTGGCCTGGTCACGTTCCCCGACTGGCCCGCCGATGCCCCGCCGGAGCTGACCGACTTCAACGACCTGGCCAACTGGAGGGCGGCGCATGAGTAACGTACTGCCTCTGAAAGCCGAAAGCCCGATCCAGGAAGCGGTGCGCAATCTCTCTACCGATGCCGGGGCGCTTTACGCACCGGCCATCCTCGAGCAGTTGCGCACCATGCGCGGGAAAGACCCGGCAGCCTTCGCCCGCCTTCGCGTGGAGGTGAAGGAAACCAAGATGCTCAGCATGACCGAGTTCGACCGGCTGACCTCGCCAGGCGAGGCGGAAGGCGAAGCGGCCAATGCGGGGATCTTCGCCGAGGTCGAGCCCTGGCCCGATCCAGTGGAAGGCGCCGACCTGCTGGATGACCTCACCCACGCCCTGGCCCGCCACGTGGTCGCCGACAAGGAGACCCTGCGCGCTGCAGCACTGTGGGCTGCCTTTACCTGGTTCGTCGACGTGGTGCAGGTGGCGCCCATCGCCAACATCACCGCGCCGGAGAAGCGCTGCGGCAAGTCCATCCTGCTCACTGCCCTGGGCAAGCTGGCGAACCGGCCGCTGCAGGTGTCCAACATCGCACCGGCAGCGCTGTTCCGCTCGATCGAGCTGTGGTCACCCACGCTGCTAATCGACGAGGTGGACGCCTTCCTGGCCGCCCACGACGATGCCAGGGGCATCCTCAATGCCGGTTTCACCCGGGACAGCGCCATCGTTATCCGCTGCGTGGGAGACGATCACATGCCCACGCCCTTCAACGTGTGGGGCGCCAAGGCATTGTGTGGCATCGGCAAGATCGCCGACACCCTGGCCGACCGCAGCGTGCCCCTGCGCCTGCGCCGGCGTACTCCGGGCGAGAGCGTGGAGAGCCTGCGCCACTCCGATCCGGTGCTGTGGGAGCGGCTGAGGTCGCGCCTGGCGCGTTTCGCGCTCGATAGCGCCGAGGCCATCGGCAAGGCCAGGCCCTCCCCCATCGCCGGCCTGAACGATCGCGCCAACGATGCCTGGGAGCCGCTGCTGGCCATCGCCGATCTGGCAGGCGAGCACTGGCCCAAGTCCGCACGCAATGCCGCCATCACGCTGCACGGCCTGGAGGGTGACGCACCCAGCGTCGGCGCCGAGCTGCTGGCCGATGTGAAGGCGGTGTTCGATGCCAAGAAAGCGACCAAGATTTTCAGCGCCGATCTGCTCGAGGCCTTGATCGCCGACGAGGAAGCGCCCTGGGCAACTTGGAACCGCGGCAAGCCAATGTCACCCCGGCAGCTGTCGGCGAAGCTGGCTGACTTTGGAGCCAAGTCGAAGGACATCCGAATCGGCTCCACCAACAAAAAAGGGTACGACCACTCCGACTTTCGGGATGCCTTCGGTCGATACCTTTCCGTCGACACCCTCTCTCAATCCGCGACAACGCGACAGCCCAGTGATGGCGCGGGGTTCAGCGATATTCCATCCGCGACACGACAGGTCAATGTCGCGGATAAAAAATCCATGCAGCCCAGTAGTGACGAGGGTTGTCGCGCTGTCGCGGATAAAACACCCCCTCAGCCGAAAGGTGCCGGGCAAGTCATGCCGGAATGGGATGAAAACGATACGGAGGCCTTCTGATGGGCGCCGCTATCGACTTCCTTCGGGAGCGCGGCCTGACCGCCAAGGTGAATGGCCAGAGGCTGGTTGTTTCACCTGCCTCAAAGCTCACCCCGGACGTGCGCAAGTACATCAAGGCCCACCGATTAGAGCTGCTTGCCGAGCTGGCAGCAAACGATGGCCAGGAGCGCCGCAGCCACTGGCGAGTCAGCCGCAACAACAAGCCACTCTGCACGATGATCGGTGAGCCGATGACCTACGCCGAAGCCTTGGAGGCGGCTCGCTGGCGCTGGCCTGATGCGGATGTCGAGCGCGGGTGACCACTCACAAACATCAATCCCCCGCCAAGCGGGAGCACCACTACTCTGATGAGCGAGGAATACGCGCATGACCGACCAGAACGACCAGCCGGCCGCACAGGACTATCTCGGACTAGGACCAGAGTTCATCGAGGCATTTGGGAAAAGGCCTCTGACCGCCCGCGAAATTGTGCAATGGCTTTGTCGATGCCATGAGCAGGCCGCGGACCTAAACCAACTGCAGTTGAACGCCGATCATGCCACCGGCGTTATACGGGCTCTGTTTCTCTGCTGGTTGATAAGCGCCGCCGAATCGGAGGTGATGGTCGCCGAACTGAACGCCGTGTATCTCATCAGGTACCGAGAGCTGTCAGGAGCGGCTGTCCACTGAGCCCACTTCTGCGACTACCGGAGCCCGGATAATCAAGTCCGCTTCCTATGGCGCGTTTTCTCCGAGGTATGCACCAATCACCCATTCTTCGGGAGAGCCCGCAGCCGATATGCGCATCCACTCTCCAAGGCTTTCGTAAACCGTTACCTGCTCGCCAAATACCAGGCGACGAACCCGGCGCGCAGACCTTGACGGAAGCTCGAAAACGAAGGCTGCGTCCGTCTGTGCAAAAAGGGTGGATTGCTGGATGGCGGGCGGCGCCACATCCTGCCTGGAGGGCGACGTGGCCGGCTGAGCTGTCGGGGCGACGGTTGCTGGCAGTGAGTAGCTGCGGTAGCTGGTATCGGAGCTGGAAGGGGGCCGATAGGTGCTGGTCGTCCCTATACGACAGGTTTTATTCCACGAAATGCACGAGTTGCCACAGGGTTGGCTGTTTCGGCAGTTCTTGGCAAACGCCTCAGTACTGAAGGCAGAGAGAAGCAGGAGGCTTAGAAGAGTGGTTTTCATGGCCTGCCCTGGCGATATAGAAGGCCAAACGCTACTACGGCGTGGTTCGGCCGGGTAGCTGGGAATGCGTACAGAAGGGCACGTACTGCCCCTACGGCGAATTGGCCCCCTACTGGCTCTACAGGTGAAAGTTCGATTCTTCTCAGCGACTAGGCTCGGCTGTCCACTGAGATAAGGGACATGAAACAAGCCGACAAACGGCATTTCGCGGGCTTGCGAGGCTCCTCCAGTGACATAGCGTCCTCGTCCACAACCCTGTGGAGAGGAACACGCAATGCCCAGCCATCAACTCGGCGACATCGAGCGCATCAGCCAGAAAACCAAGCGCACAAGTTTCGATAACTCCAACACGCTCACCGCGCAGCGCAACCTTGAACCAGTGCCCGGCGGCCCTGCCCGTGCTCAGCGCGTGCAGGCATACAAGGGCGCTGCTACCGGGGCCGATCTCCTTGCTGGGGGATTGCCGAGCCCAGCCGGCAACGGTTGGACTCGCGCCGGCAATGGCGTGGCGATGAGCATCACGGACGGCATCCCAGGATTCACCAACGAGCCTGCAGCAATAGCTGGTGCTCAAGCGATGCCCTCAGGCGGCATGGGCAGCATGGGAAACGGCCGCGGTACCTTCAGCCAGCTGGAGCCGGGCGCGGCGAGGCTAGCCCAGGAAACCTACGAGCGCGCCAACCAGGAGCGCGCACGGATGATCGAGGAAAGCCGGCGTGGTCAGATCGGCGAGGGTGGCGGCCGGCTGACCATCGTGCGGGACAGCACCCGCGCGCCATCCCGCGCTGACATCCAGAACGCTCGCCTGGACGCCATGCAGGCACAGACCAACCTGCAGAACCAGCAGGGCGCGCAGGCAATGCTGGCCGGGCTGGACCTACGGAAGATCTCCGAGCTGCAACGGCAGCGCCTGCAGCAGGAAATCCAGTCAGGCAACCTGGCCATGGAGCGAGAGCAAACCCTTGGCGGCATCCTGGCAGGCCTGCCTGGCTTGCAGGGTGAGGAGCGCGCTCAGGCCGGACGGAACTACCTGATGATTGCCGCCCCCCGGGCGTACATGGAGCAGCAGTCCAGGGCGGGCCTGGACCAGCTCGACCTGGAGAAGCGACAGCTGCAGCGGGACCTGCTGGCGCAGGAGCTAGCCCAGGGCGCCGACGGCAGCATCAAATTGACAGAGCAGCAGAGCAAGGACCTGGGGTACTACACCCGCGGCAATGAGGCCAATGCGCTGCTGGCGCAGCAAGGTGACGCCTTGACCGCACGCGCGACTGGGGAGCGCGGCGGAACCCGTGGCGCCATTGATGCCTTGGTGCGGGGGCTACCACTCATTGGCGATTCGGCGCTGGGTAATAGCCTGGTGTCCACCGAGCGCCAGCAGGCCGAACAGGCCGGCCGTGAAGTGCTGGCTGCGATTCTGCGCAAGGACACTGGCGCCGCCATCACTCAGCAGGAGATGGACATCTACGGCCGCATGTACCTGCCACAGCCGGGTGATAGCGACGCTGTGCTCGACCAGAAGGCCCAAGGGCGTACTAGGTCTCTGGGGGCCATCCTGAGCGGCCTAGGTACAGCGGAGCGCAAGGCCGCTCCGCTAAAAGATGGGCGGCGCCAAGCAGATCCCGCCGCGCGAGCGGGCCAACCTGTCCGCGTGACTTCGCCGGAGGAGGTAGCAGCGCTGCCTTCCGGCACTGTCTTCATGGGCCCTGATGGCGTAGCGCGGAGGAAACCGTAATGGCTGAGAACTCCAACAACTGGCTGGACGAGTTCCCAGCCGTCGAGCAGCAGAGTGAAGCTGGTTCCTGGCTTGGCGACTACCCTGCTGTCGAGCAGAAGCCCGCCGATCAAACGTCATCGATCGGCACTGGCCGTTCACTGCTGCGCGGTATCAACGATGGCCTGACCTTCGGTTTCGCCGACGAGATCAGCAGCGCA
This sequence comes from Pseudomonas sp. GD04015, assembly GCF_029837675.1. Classification (NCBI taxonomy): domain Bacteria; kingdom Pseudomonadati; phylum Pseudomonadota; class Gammaproteobacteria; order Pseudomonadales; family Pseudomonadaceae; genus Pseudomonas; species Pseudomonas sp. GD04015. The sequence goes on from NZ_JAOEEE010000002.1 coordinate 40,394, forward strand.
TTATCGGCAAGCCTCAATCCCCTGATTGGCAGCGGCAACGACGCCGACACCTGGCGCGATCGGTACGACCTCAACGTTGAGGGCGAGCGCGCATTGGATCGCCAGGCCCGGGAACATCACCCGGTAGCCAGTGCTGCCGGTGGGGTAACGGGCGGCCTCCTGCCCATGGCACTCACCGGCGGTTCGTCATCCCTGATTTCCACTAGCCGGAGCGCTGCTTCTGGTCCGCTCTCCCGTGCAGCCTCTCAGGGGGCCGCCCCAAGCCTGGCTCAGGCGGCTGGAGAAAGCGCCGCGTTGGGTGCTGGCTACGGCGGGCTGTATGGCCTGGGCTCAGCGGAAGGAGACTTGCTGGAACGGTTGCCGGACGCCGCCGAAGGGGCAGCAATGGGCGCTGCCGTAGGCGGCGCTGTGCCGCTGGTTCTCGGCTCCACGCGCGCCGCTGTAGGGGCAGCGCGCTCGCCCGATCGCAGGGCCATGTCGCAAGTTGAGCGTGCGGTCGAGCGTGACGGAATGACCATGGAGCAATTCCGCCACCAGGCGGATGACCTGCAGCGACGCTACCCGGATACCGCCATGCCGGCCGATGCCGGTGGCGAGAATGTCCGCGGCCTGCTCGAGCGTGTTGCGCAAACGCCTGGAGCTGGCCGGTCGCAGGTGGTACCAGCGTTGACCGAGCGCCAGCAGGGGCAGCCCCAGCGGGTTATCGACACCCTGCAGGAGCTGACCAAGAGCGAGCAGGACAGCTTCAGTCGGATGGCAGACGATCTGGGCCAGGCAACCGGTAGTTCTCGAACCGCTCGCCAGGCGGTTGAAGAGGCCATGACCCAGCGCTCCAGGGATGCTCGGCCGTTGTACGAAAAGGCCTACCAGGAACCGGTGCCCTGGTCGCATGAGCTGGAGGATCTGTTCAAACGCCCGGCCATGCAGGAGGCCTATCGGGCTGCGGCGCGCCGCGCTGGTAACGAGGGCCGAGACTTCCATGGCAGGTTCATCGACCTGAAGGATGACGGCACCTTCACCGTGCAGAGCGTGCCGAGCACCGGTGACCTAGACTTCATCAAGAAGACGCTCGACTCCAAGATCAGCATCCTGGATCGCGCCGGCGACCGCGATGAGGCACGTGTCATCAAGGGCATCCGCAGCAAGCTGGTGGACATGATGGACGCCGCCAGCCCGACCTATCGCCAGGCGCGTGCCGCCTGGGCCGGGCCCAGCCAGTTCGTCGAGGCTGTGGAGAACGGCCGTACCATCCTCTCCCGCAACATCAGCGCCGAGGAGCTGATGGCCAACCTGAAGCGGATGACTCCATCGGAGCTGGAGGGCTATCGGATCGGTGCGGTGTCCGCCATCGTCAACAAGATCGGCAACGACCCGGCGAAGCTGGCCGACGTGACCAAGCACCTGCGTAGCCGGGAGATGCGCGCCAAGGTCGAAGCCATGCTGCCTGACGATGCCGCCCGGCAGCGCTGGCACGACATGCTGGAATTCGAGGTCGGCACATCGGCGATGGCCGGCCGCAGCCTGGGCAACAGCGCCACGGCACGTCGGGCCGCCGAAATGGCGGACGCCGATAGCCTGGGCGGTGACCTGGTGCTCGGCGCCCTGACGGGTACCCACGTCGGCGGGTTGTTTTCGCAACTGATCGGCAAGGCCGGCCGCGGCATGCGCGACAGTCTGCGCGCGAAGTCCGACCAGGCCGTGGCCGATGCGTTGATCCAGCCAGGCGGGCTGAGCTCGGTACGCCAGCGCGCGCTGCAGGCCGGCCAGCCGACGCCACCCTCCATGCTTCTGTCCGGTGCTGCTGGCGCCGGCACTGTGCAAGCCAACACCGACCGCACGGCCCGCCCGACGATCCAGTCCCTGCTGCCCTCCATGCGCGAACAGCTGGCCGCTGGCTTCGAACCGGATATCGACACCATGGCCCGGGAGACCGGCGCACCGCGGGCGACGGTCAAGGTGGCGCTGGCCAGAGCACGACGGGAGCAACAGGCCATGTCCACGACGTTCAAGAGCGTGCCTGGTGCCAACAAGGCTCTGCGTGACCTGGCTGGCTCGGGGAATTTTATCGTAGCCAAGACGGGCGATCGCGAGTGGCGCATTCAGATGAAATCGGAGTAGGGAGGGAAACGACATGGGCCACGATCTCGAAAACACCTTCTGCCACAAGGATCTGCCGCTGACCCTGCAGGTGACCAAAACGGCCCAGGAGTGGGCTGAAGAGTTCGGCCTGAAGTGGGAAACGGTGCGCAAGCGCCGGTACCGCGGCTGGTCCTGGACGCAGGCTCTTGATCCGAATCTGCGCCGCACTACCTTCAACGATCGAGGGCTGCACTGATGGACGCAACGGTGGCAATGGAAGAGGCAACAGCTATGTCGACACATGAGGTCCAGCAAGCCATGGCGCTGGTGCGCGAGACGATGGACCAGTTGGCTGCTGAGCTGAGTGCCGAGGCGAATGAATTGGACGGGCCTGAGCTGCTAGCTCAGCAGGCGCTGGCGCTACCACGGCGTGCGGCGGCCTTGCGCGATCTGTCGATTGCATTGCGAGAGCTGATCAACCTGGAGAGGCGCCAGTTCGGCCTGGACGATGGGGCGCAGTTGCTCCGGGCCTACGTGGCCATGGCTGCGAATGCCGGTTCGCTCTCTGCTGCCAAGGAGGGTGAGGGTTGAAGGCCGATAAGCAGGCTCTCGACTGGGAAGCGATCGAACGCGACTACCGCGCGGGTCTGCTTTCCGTTCGAGAGATCGCCGTGCGCCACGGCTGCACCCACACGGCGATCAACAGGCGCGCCAAGGTGGGAGGCTGGGAGCGCGACCTGAAACCGAAGATCCAGGCGAAGGCTGAAGCCCTGGTTTCCAGGCGGGAGGTTTCCAGCCAGGTTTCCAGGGTTTCCACTGGTTCGCCGGTGGAAACCGAGCGGCAGATCATCGAAGCAAACGCCGAGGCCATCGTCAGCGTGCGGATGGCACATCGTGGCGATATCCGGCGCTCGCGCAGCCTGACCAACAAGCTGCTGCAGGAGCTGGAACAACTGACGGATCACCGCGACCTGGCCGAGTCTCTGGGCGAGATGATGCACACCCCGGATGGCTTCGGGAATGACCGGCTGAACGACCTCTACCAGAAGATCATCGCGCTGCCGAACCGGATCAAAAACATGCGGGAGCTGGCCGAAACGCTGAAGGTGCTGATCGCCCTCGAGCGCCAGGCATACAACCTCGACGAGCAGGAGCACGAGGAGCCCTACGAGGAGCGGCTGCGGCGGTTGCTGGGAGAGTAGCAAGGCCCTTGGAAGCCAGGAGTTACGCGACTGACCCCCTGTAGGGTTGGATACCTCGCACTTTGATTGTGAACACTCTCCGTAGGCGTCGGACAGGCCGGCGCCACAGCGGAGAGTTACCTATGAAAGTCCGAATCCTGCCCCACCCAAATCTCTTGCCCCTCATGGAGCCAGACTACTCGATGAGCGAGGTACAAGAGACTATCCAAATCGACATGATTCATAGCCGAAAAGGGGGATGTCCTGCTGGATCCATGGTCGGGCCGCCGCTGGATTACGAAGTGCTTGAGTACCGGCTCACAGGAATGGATGGCGATATTCCTGAGTACTCGTTCGCCAGGTTCGTTTGAGCCCTTCCGTAGGATGGTGGTCGGCAATTTGCTCAGAGGAGGCTCCGCTGGACGGGGCCTTCTCAGTGCCGAGAAACGTATGAGACGGCATACCAGAGGAGAGCTTCACGCCACGTAGTTGACGGGCACTATAGCAGCAGCTACGATCTTCTCTAAAAGGAGAACATCATAGCCAGGAAGGTATGTGATGGGGGTACGGGGACCACATGAAGGTGACTAGATGAGACTTACACCCTTTGGCGAAGCGGTACGACTGCTTCGGATGAAGTTCGATTTGTCTCTTAAGGCAATGGCCGAAGCTATGGGTATCAGTTCCGCACATTTGAGCGGCATCGAGTACGGTGAAAAACGCCTCTCGGACAAGCACATAGATGCAGCAATCAGCTTTTTCACGCAGCACGCTAGCCCAGAACAGCTGCACCAAATCAGGCTGGCTGCGGAGCGCTCGAAGGATGTCGTGAATACAGCTGAGCTGAGCTCTGATGCACGCGGCCTAGTTGCTGCCTTTGCGCGCAGGCTCCAAGAAGGGGCAGCACCAACGGAAGAAATTAGAAAGTGGCTTGAATCCCACCCACCAAAGGAACCTCGCGATTGACGACACTTTACACGAACGGAGCCATCCGTAGCCCGCAAGGGCTCAAGGTTCGTCCTCATAGCTACGCCTCCATAGAGGAGGTTGCTGAAGGTATACGTGCGGCACTACCACTCCAATCGGGCGAGCGTTACAGCTTGGACTGCGTTCGGATCTTGGAACAGACACTTCCGAATCTTGGCTTCATGTACAAGATTGCTGAGGTAGAAGACTTGGACGAGTGCGCAGCTTTCACCATCCCAGAAAAGGGCCTGGTGGTGGTGCGGGGGGATATCTACGACCTGCTCCATCAAGGAAACGTTTTTGGGCGCAGCACAGTGGTACATGAGATGGGGCACATAGTGCTTGAGCACGCGGTAACGCTCCATCGAGGAGTTGTACTCGGTCAACATCGCTTCTGCGAAGACTCTGAATGGCAGGCAAAAGCAATCACAGCCGCGTTAATGATGCCCCTTCCAGCCTGTATTGAAGCTGGGACAGCCGAAAGCCTTGCGGAGCTGTGTGGAACCAGCGTGACCAGTGCCACATTTAGGCTGGACAACCTCAGGAAGTACGGCCCCCTGAAAGGGCAAAGGAGATTGTTCTGGTAAACGCAAAAGGAACAGGAAATAAAAAAGCTCAATAGTGCGCTAACACTAATGAGCTCTTGGTGAGGTGAACGAGGGTCTACCGAACCACCCGATACCTGCACAGATGTCTTGGGGAAGACGTTGGGCAGTGTAGTTCTAGCGACTGTGTCGGGCAAGCCAAAACCCTTCCACCTGTCGCAAGGAGGGCCCAACTATGGCTCGCTCCAGCATCAAGACAGTGTTCGTGCATGCATACCTGCGGTTCCGTTTCGGCCGCTGGGAAAGCGTTTGCCAACACTGGCGTTCTCACCCGGGTCAGATGACCCTGTTCTAAGGTCGAAGGGGGCGGTCTTTTGGGGCCGCCCCCAACGACTTTTATGAATAGCCCACACCTTGCTCACCCCCATGGTCCGACATACCATGCGCCACCCTTTCCCGAGGGGTACTTTTCGTTTTGGGGGCATATTTGGGGGCATCGACGAAATCGCCTGAAGCTAAAAGTCAGCATTATCAAGGCTTGTAGCGCTCAGTTCGATTCCGTCCCTGCTAATACCGAGAACCCCGAGCGAAGCGATTCCTCGGGGTTTTTTGCTATTCACGGCGCAGGAAGCGTGCCGTCCCGGACGAGTGAGGCCCCCATGGAATTCATCCAGCTTGTCATCGACTTCATCCTGCACATCGACCGCCATCTGGCGGAGCTGACCGCCGCCTACGGGCCGTGGATCTACGGCATCCTGTTCCTGATCATCTTCTGCGAGACCGGCCTGGTGGTGACGCCCTTCCTGCCGGGCGACTCGCTGCTGTTCGTCGCCGGCGCCATCGCCACCCAGGACGCGATGAACGTGCACCTGATGGTCGTGCTGCTGATCATCGCCGCGATCCTCGGCGACGCGGTCAACTACAGCATCGGCCGCTTCTTCGGCGCCAAACTGTTCGCCAACCCGGATTCGAAGATCTTCCGCCGCCGCTACTTGGAGCTGACCGAGGCCTTCTATGCGAAGCACGGCGGCAAGACCATCATCCTCGCCCGCTTCGTGCCCATCGTCCGCACCTTCGCGCCCTTCGTGGCCGGCATGGGCCACATGCCCTACCGCCGCTTCGCCGCCTACAACGTGATCGGCGCCATCGTCTGGGTGACGCTGTTCAGCTACGCCGGCTACTTCTTCGGCAACCTGCCGGTGGTGCAGAGCAACCTGCACTACCTGATCGTGGCGATCATCTTCGTGTCGATCCTGCCGGGCGTGATCGAGATCATCCGCCATCGCCGCGCCGCGGCCCGGGCCGGCTAGCCGACAGAAGCCCAATCCGCGCATCGGGCTTTTTTGTCCCCCCCCAATCCCTGGTGCCGCCGCAAGCGGCGCCTCACATTGCTCCCGGCATTTTTTGTTTGGGCGCGACACGCAACTGTCATGATGCGACAACACGCCGCGGCCGTGGCGAACGTGGCCGGAACCCGGCTTGGCGCTCCGCTGGGGCTATGCTAGGTTCAGCCGCACGCTAGGAAGGCGGCCAGCAGCCGGAGCGCATCCGAATAACAAGAGGAACACCCATGGCCGAGGCAACGCCCGCGCTGGAAATCCGCAACCTGCACAAACGCTACGGCGACCTTGAAGTGCTCAAGGGCATCTCGCTGACCGCTCGCGACGGCGACGTGATCTCCATCCTCGGCTCCTCCGGTTCCGGCAAGTCGACCTTCCTGCGCTGCATCAACCTGCTGGAGAACCCGCACGAAGGACAGATCTTCGTCGCCGGCGAACAGCTCAAGCTGAAGTCGGCGAAGAACGGCGACCTGATCGCCGCCGACAACCGCCAGATCAACCGCCTGCGCAGCGAGATCGGCTTCGTCTTCCAGAATTTCAACCTGTGGCCGCACATGACCATCCTCGACAACATCATCGAGGCTCCCCGTCGCGTGCTCGGCCAGAGCAAGGCCGAAGCCACCGAGGTGGCCGAGGCGCTGCTGGCCAAGGTCGGCATCGCCGACAAGCGCCACGCCTACCCCAACCAGCTTTCCGGCGGCCAGCAGCAGCGCGCCGCCATCGCCCGCACCCTGGCCATGCAGCCCAAGGTGATCCTGTTCGACGAGCCGACTTCGGCACTCGATCCGGAAATGGTACAGGAAGTGCTTAACGTGATCCGTGCGCTCGCCGAGGAAGGCCGCACCATGTTGCTGGTCACCCACGAGATGAATTTCGCGCGCCAGGTGTCCAGCGAGGTGGTATTCCTGCACCAGGGTCTGGTGGAGGAGCAGGGGCCGCCCGAGCAGGTCTTCACCAACCCGCAATCGGCACGCTGCAAACAATTCATGTCCAGCAATCACTAACGGAGCAACACGCATGCAGAACTATAAGAAGATCCTGCTGGCCGCCGTCGCCACCCTGGCATTCGGCACCCAGGCAGTCGCCGCGGACAAACTGAAGATCGGCACCGAAGGCGCCTACCCGCCCTTCAACCTGATCGACGCCAGCGGCAAGGTCGGTGGCTTCGACGTGGAGATCGCCCAGGCCCTGTGCGCCAAGATGGGCGCCGAGTGCGAAGTGGTCACTTCCGACTGGGACGGCATCATCCCGGCCCTGAACGCCAAGAAGTTCGACTTCCTGGCCGCTTCCATGTCGATCACCGAGGAACGCCAGCAGGCCGTCGACTTCACCGAGCCCTACTACACCAACAAGCTGCAGTTCATCGCGCCGAAGACCGCCGACCTCAAGACCGACAAGGCCAGCCTGAAAGGCAAGGTGATCGGCGCCCAGCGCGCCACCATCGCCGGTACCTGGCTTGAGGACAACATGGCCGACACCGTCGAGATCAAGCTGTACGACACCCAGGAAAACGCCTACCTCGACCTGTCCTCGGGTCGCCTCGACGGCGTGCTGGCCGACAAGTTCGTCAACTGGGAATGGCTGAAGAGCGACGCCGGCAAGGACTTCGAGTTCAAGGGCGACCCGGTGTTCGACAACGACAAGATCGCCATCGCCGTGCGCAAGGGCGACCCGCTGCGCGAGAAGCTGAACACCGCGCTGAAGGCCATCGTCGAAGACGGCACCTACAAGCAGATCAACGACAAGTACTTCCCGTTCAGCATCTACTGATGCGTCCGACCGCCGCCGCCCAGCCGGGCGGCGGCCGTCCTCTGCAGTAGCCTCCCATGATCCTCGACCTGCACGGCTTCGGCCCCGCCCTCGTCGCCGGCACGCTGGTGACCATCCAGCTGGCCCTGTCCGCCCTGGCCCTCGGCCTGGTACTCGGACTGCTCGGCGCGCTGGCCAAGACTTCCCCGTACAAGCCCCTGCAATGGCTTGGCGGCAGCTACTCGACCATCGTCCGGGGCATCCCCGAACTGCTCTGGGTGCTGCTCATCTACTTCGGCACAGTCCAGGGCCTGGCGGCCCTAGGCGAGTTCCTCGGCATCGGCAGCCTGGAGCTGAATCCGTTCGCCGCCGGCACCATCGCCCTCGGCCTGTGCTTCGGCGCCTACGCCACCGAGGTGTTCCGCGGCGCCATCCTGGCGATTCCCAAGGGTCACCGCGAGGCCGGCCAGGCCCTCGGCATGAGCAGGAGCCGCATCCTCTGGAAGCTGATCCTGCCGCAGATGTGGCGCATCGCCCTGCCCGGCCTAGGCAACCTGTTCATGATCCTGATGAAGGACACCGCCCTGGTCTCGGTCATCGGCCTGGAAGAAATCATGCGTCGCTCGCAGATCGCCGTGACCGCCAGCAAGGAGCCCTTCACCTTCTATATGGTCGCCGCCTTCATCTACCTAGGCCTGACCATCATCGCCATGATCGGCATGCACTTCCTCGAGAAGCGCGCCAGCCGCGGCTTCGTTCGGAGCGCCTGATGAACTGGGACGTGATCTACAAGTACCTGCCCAAGCTGCTCGAGGGCGCCTGGCTGACCGTGGAACTGGTCGCCATCGCCGTCGTGGCCGGCCTGATCCTCGCCCTGCCCATGGGCATTGCCCGGGCCTCGCGCCACTGGTACGTGCGCGCCCTGCCCTACGGCTACATCTTCTTCTTCCGCGGTACACCGCTGCTGGTGCAGCTGTTCCTGGTCTACTACGGCCTGGCCCAGTTCGACGCGGTGCGCAAGGGGCCGCTCTGGCCATACCTGCGTGACCCGTACTGGTGCACCATCATCACCATGACCCTGCACACCGCCGCCTATATCGCCGAGATCCTGCGCGGCGCCATCCAGGCCGTACCGCCCGGCGAGATCGAGGCGGCCCGCGCGCTGGGCATGTCCCGCGCCCAGGCGATGATCTACATCATCCTGCCGCGCGCCGCGCGCATCGGCCTGCCGGCCTACAGCAACGAAGTCATCCTGATGCTCAAGGCCAGCGCCCTGGCCAGCACCGTGACCCTGCTGGAACTGACCGGCATGTCGCGGACCATCATCGCCCGCACCTACCTGCCGGTGGAGATCTTCTTCGCCGCCGGTATCTTCTACCTGGTCATCGCCTACGTGATGGTGCGCGCCTTCAAGCTGCTGGAGCGCAAGCTGCGCGTCGACGCCTGCCAGGGCCGCTGACTCATCGTCATCCCTCTCCCGCCGCGCGAGAGGGATAGAATGCGCGGCATCGCCCTCACTTCACCGCTCGCATGATCCTCACCGGCCCCGCCCTGCGCGAACGCTTCCAGGCCCTGGACGACTTCCTCGTCGCCCACCAGGCGCTGTGGCGACCGAAGCCCTTCACCTGCCTCGCCCTGCCCTGGGAAGCCGAGCATCCCGCGCTGGCCGCCTGGTTGCGCGAACGCAGCCTGGAACAGGCCGAGACCGAACACAATCACCTGGAGCGCCTGCCGGCCCCCGCTCCTTTCCCCGAACTGGCACGGCAGGCCTCCGCGCTCTCGGCACTGGGGGAATTGCCGGAGTGCCGGCTGGGTTCGCTGCCCGAGCGCCTCGGCGTCGACGTGCCAGGACGCAAATGGCAGCAGATAGTCGCCTTCGCCGGGCGCCTGCAGTTCCAACGGGTACCGACGCACTGGCTGGACTGGTGCTCCGGCAAGGGGCACCTCGGTCGCCTGCTGGCCCAAGGAGGGCAGCGCCTCACCTGCCTGGAACACGACGAGCGCCTGGTAGCTGCCGGCCGGCACCTCAGCGATCGCCTGCACATGGATGTCCAGCACCTGCTGCAGGACGTCCTGGCGGATGACGCGCAAACGCACCTTTCCGCCGAACACAGCCCGGTGGCCCTGCACGCCTGTGGCGACCTGCACGTGCGTCTGCTGCAACTGGCCAGCGCCTCGGGCTGCCCCCAGCTCGCCGTGGCGCCCTGCTGCTACAACCGTATCGCCAGCACATACTATCTGCCGCTGTCGGCTCCCGCGCGGCAGTCCACCCTGCAACTGTCGAAGGACGACCTGGGCCTGCCCCTGGCCGAAACCGTCACGGCCGGCCAGCGCCAGCGCCGTCAGCGCGACCAATCCATGGCACGCCGCCTGGCCTTCGACCTGCTGCAACGCGAACAGCGCGGGACGGACGAATACCTGCCGACACCGTCGCTGCCGGTCAGTTGGCTGGACAAGAACTTCGCCCAGTACTGTCGCGACCTGGCCGAGCTCAAGGATGTGGCGCTGAATCGCGACATCGATTGGGTTTCCCTGGAAGCAGCGGGCTGGCCGCGCCTGGCCCAGGTACGCAACCTGGAACTGGTACGCAGCCTCTTCCGTCGCCCGATGGAACTGTGGCTACTGCTGGACCGCGCGCTCTTTCTCGAAGAACGCGGCTATCAGGTACGCCTGGGCACCTTCTGCGAGCACCAACTGACGCCACGCAACCTGCTGCTGCTCGCCGAGCGAGGCTAACAGTCCATCCACAGAAGCTGTGGATAAGTCTGTGAGCACTTTCTGAAGAAACAGCTGTGAAGCCCGGCCGCCCTGGACGACAGATCAATTGGCCGCTTCTTGAGCAACGCCATAAATACAAATAAAAACAGCCACTTATAGAAAAACAGGACAAGCCGCACAGAATGCGTGCAGCGCGCCCTAACCCCGGCTTCTTTTTGTGCATAAACATAGATCGGCTGATGCCGCAACCAGAGAAACCAAGGGGCAAAAGCCCGGTGAGGATGGTCGTGAAGGGCCACCTGCCGATCCTTAAGAAGATTCAGCTTCGACTCGGTTTACAGGATCAAGGCAATGGCTATAATGGCAGCCCTTTCGCCGGTATAGCTCAGCTGGTAGAGCAACTGACTTGTAATCAGTAGGTCCCGGGTTCGACTCCTGGTGCCGGCACCATTTGAGGTTCCACTGAAGTCCACCAACATCGCTGGAACCCTTGAAAACCCGCCCTCTGGCGGGTTTTTTCGTTTTGGCGTTCCGTCGGAATCTGCTGGCAGCTAACACTAATAAGGATACGGTTAAGGGTACATGTCGATTCGATAAAGGTTTATACCCTTATGGCTCGCACGACTGCTCCACTGACTGACACTGCCTGCCGCATGGCAAAACCCACTGACCGCGCCTACAAGCTTTTCGATGGCGAGGGTCTCTACCTTCTGGTGCAACCCAACGGCCGAGAAGGCTGGCGTTTCAGGTACGTGAAGCCTGACGGCCGGGAAGGACTTACCTCGCTCGGTAACTACCCCGTCATCGGGCTGGCTGATGCACGAGCAAAGCGCCTGGAACTCAAGCAGATGGTGTCGACCCAGTGGAGAACAAGCAGCAGGCCAAAGCCATAGCTGTCATCCTAGGCAGAACATTTGAAAGCGTCGCGCTCGACTGGCACAGGATGATGTCGGCCAAGTGGGCACCAGGCTATGCCAAGACGGTGCTGAGCCGCCTAAAGACTCACGTCTTCCCAATTCTGGGTGCACGAGCCATCGTCGATCTGGATACCTATGATCTGATGCAGCCGCTGGAAGCCATCAAAAAGCGCGGCACTATCGACGTTGCTTTAAGAGTACAAAACTACCTGCAGAGCATCATTCGCGAAGCAAAACGGCTCAACCCCACAGGCTGCAGGGGCCTTGATCCCTAATAACACTCAACATTCTTGGCGGGATGACGTGGGGAAAATTTCAAAGCTTGGCTTCGAGAGGCGCTGGATCATGGCATTGGTAGGCAGGCGGGATGGGCGGAATTTTGGCTATGGCCGGCAATTGAGTTATGCCGGGCCGCAGGCGTTGCAGGACATGTTTGGCGGCGGGCATTACGGCACGGTGAAGGCACACGCTGATCGGTGGCAGGCCTTCGTACGCTGGTGCCGGTCGGACGATGGGCCGGGGTTTAATGATGCACGGCAGATCAACCGACAGACCTTGCTGGATTACGCCGGATATCTGCGCCAGCAAGTTGAACAAGGCGAACTCGCCATCGCCACCACGCAAAACCGATTGTCCAGTGTGAACCGAACCATGGCGGCGCTTCGCGGTGATCCGCATGTGAAAGTGCCGAGTCCAAGCAAGACGTTGGAAATGCGCGCGCCGGCATTCGTCGCTCAGTGCCGCAAGGCCAAAACCGCGAACAGGTTAAGCGGATAGTCGACGCACTCTGCGAGCAGCAGATGCCACGTGCCGCTGCCATCGTTCAATTAGCACGGGCCACTGGCATGCGTTTGCGTGAGGCCATCCTGGCTGACCTGCCACGGCTATGCCGGGGGGCCAAAAACCTCGGCAAGATCAACATTCAGGAGGGCACCAAAGGCGGCCGTGCCGGCGCATCAGCGCCGCGCTGGATTTCAGTGGATCAGCACGTTAGCGATGCGCTTGGATTTGCGAAGCGGATTTCGCCTGCGGGCAGCCGAAACCTGATTGCGACTGACGAAAGCTATATAGGCGTGCTGCAACAAGTGGTACGCCCAGCACGGGATGTCCTGCACACACATGACCTCAAAGGCTTTCATGAACTGCGAGCGGCTTACGCATGTGAGCGCTATGAGCAGATCACCCAGCACCGAGCGCCTATCAATGACGGTCGCTGCTACGAGATAGATAGCTGCCTTGATCGTGATGCCCGGGCACAAATCAGCTATGAGCTGGGGCACGGCCGAATCGATGTGGTCTCTGCCTATATAGGTGGCAGACATGCGTAAGCCCTTCGATATGGAACTGTTCCTAGTCGGCGTGCTGACCGGCTCGTACGCGCCCCGGCAACGCCACTTGCGTCAGGCGAAAATCATCCAAGCTGAAATCGCGGCACGCTGGCAGCGAGAAACCCCGTGGGCTTGGCAGAGAAAGCATCTGGCTTGGTTTCTCGAACACCGGCTTAGCCAACGGAGTGAGGCGACGCGGTATTACTACTTACTGACGGTTCGGCTGCTTGCTCAACGTCTGCAAACGTCGTGGGTTTTCAATCTCTGAGTGGGTCCTGACCCTGACTGTCGCCACCGGCAGAAATCGGCCAGGAGCAGTCTGTCCGACCCATAGATGCCGGTGGCGACAGGTAGAAATCGGCTGATTCTATTAAAATCGGCCTTGGGTACCCATACTTATCTTGACGCGTTTTTGATCAGCATTTTTAATGAATCAAACAGCAGATGCTGTACTCGACAATTTTGCGGAAGGGTCAGTTGTGATTTGTAACTCCCGATACGAGCGCTCAATGTAATCAGCATATTATGAGCTTCTATACCTTTATATAGAGTGGCGCGTTTTTTATCGACTTTATTAAGAAAGGCTTTTAGCCCTACGGGGTATAGATCAGGTCGGGGAATTACGAACCAATTGATTATCGACCATGCTGCATCAGAAGCATTTACAAAAATCTCATCTGCGTAATCTCTATGAAGTGTAGATAAAATATCCGTTAGGCCCACTAGGTATGAAAGTGCAGTGTGAATATCTAGCTGAGAAGCATCCGTGTCGTCGGAGATCGAGAAAAGTACGAGAGCAGCACTTTCTACGGTGTTTCGTGCTTCAAGTTCACATAGCGACCACTCATAATAGAAGCCACGCTCAGGGAGGGCTCCGTCGTAATTTCTAAACAGAACCAGAGCATCATCCGGGCTGTTTTCTTTTCGATAGAAACTAGCAAGCTTTGTCAGTAGCTTGTAGTTGCTGGTATCCGTCTCTAACAAGGCCCTTGACAGCGAGGTGGCTACAGTATTTTTACCGTTTTCGAAAAACGTGTCGGCCATTTTGAAACGCCAAAACTCTAAATTTTCTACACGTTCGGTCTTGGACTTTTCCTCTGCCGCGAGCGCCAAGTCGATAAATAACGAAGCCGTATCCACTTCAAATTTTTCTTCTAAAACCTCAATAATCGCTTCAGCAATATATTTGTGCCTAGTATAGATTGTCGTCGCGGTTCCTGTCGCGGCTGCTTCTTGCCCGAGCTTATTGATCACAACGTTTTTCAGCTTAGATATAGTCATCCCCATTGCTGCTGCCAAAACATCGTAGGTGAGCTTCTCAAAGCCTTCAGCATGCATTGCGGCAATATAAGCCAAGGCGTCTCTGAGCGTTTTCCCCAAGCTCACTTCTGCTTCTTCTAGCCTTGAAAGCATTTCTCCAGCATGGTCAAGTAATTTTCCATTATGTCGGCTTAGCAATAGGGCACCGAAAAATGCTCCCGATTTGCTCCTAGACTCCTGTTTTGCAAAGAATCGCAGCTTTTCAACTCGGCTCGTAGTATCTAGATTAGCCAAACCACCTTCGCCTAGACCGCGGTCACCAAATGCCTCCCAAGCATGAATTATCTTTTCAGCATCGGTCTTGTTTAGATCCTTGAGTACGATTTCTTTGTAGGTGCAGGAGAAATTCCAAGGAATAGTATCGGCACCATTTGAGCGCCAGTCCGAGTCCCTGCAAGCTAGTAAAAAGTCGATTCGTCCCGTATATCCAGAAAGTCCGGCTTCAGCAAAACCTTGGATATGTTTCGCAACTTGGTCAGCTTCGTCGACTACGATAAGCCAATTGTTATGTGTGCTCAGTACAGGTAGAAGGTTTTCCACATCAAATGGGCGTAGGTTATTTTTCCTGTGCAAGATTCGCTTGGATGGTTCTTGTTGCAATACCTCGTAGCTGGCTTGAAGTAGTGCCGTAGTTTTCCCTTCACAGCCTGCCGCTAGCAATGTACAAACGCAAGGTAGGCCAGACCCTTTAGCTACTAGTTTGTTGTAAGTACTTACGATCTCGCCAACGATCTCCCTTCTGGGGATAGATGTTGACAATGAAACTTCCCAAGTTGGACTTGCACCATCAAAGAAGTAAATGGCTAGCTCTTCAGGAATAGGCTTAATGTATCCCTGTAGAACCTCAAATCTTGCAATTTCCCAGCCTCCCGGGGGCGTAATTCTTTTTGGGGCTTGTGCATCGACGGGAGCAAATGGCTGTGGGAGATGAAAATGCCATTCATCGTGGATTCTATGCTCCTCTGGAAACCCATTCGAATTGAGCTTCCAAATCTGCTCATCGAAATTCCATGTAAATGGAATTAGTGCAAGTGACTTTTTGACTAGATTTGCGCGCCCCCACAGGATACTATTTTTCCATTGACTAGCTTCGCCAGCTTGGAATGAAGCTCCAGCTTGGATTGTCATGAAAGCTGAGCCATTCGCATACTCAGGTTTCCCCCAAACTTTATGCATATGCCCGTACAAATAAATAACATTGTATCTTGCAAATAATGTTCTTATCGGCTCCGCATGAGAAGGAGAGTACCAGTCTAAAGGGTGGTGCCCTAACACGAACGTGAGATCACAATCGGCGCCTTGTTCCAAAGCGTCTCTAATAATTGGCACACCAGGGGTTAACATTCCTTTATCGTTGTTGTCCCGGCAAAGCCATGAGGTATTTATTCCGAGTATGCCGACTTTCTTTTCGCCAAAATTTAACTCTCTGCGGTAAACTCCTTCTTTGCCCTCGAATGCTGATAACTCGCTAGCAAACGGAGATGTAATAAATCCTTTAAGTCGTTCGACAAGGTCTGCGCGATCTTTTAGCGACTCTGCTGTAGGTTCGAAATTACCGCTATCTAGTGATAGGTGCTCGTTGCGACCAAAATTCCGCTGTACTTCTCGCTGAACGTCGTGATTGCCTGGAACCAAGAATATGTTATCAATGAAATCGTCACCAAAATGCGCCAGGAGTGGGAAAATGACGTGATCATTGAAGAGCGCGTATTCACTCGACTGACCTGAGTTGGCAATGTCTCCAGTGATAAATACAAGGTCGGGGCCTCCTTCCTTTGTGCTCCGAGCGATGACATGCTCAATGAGTTTCCGAGCCACCAGCGGCTGTTGGTAAGTGCTGTACGGCTTTTTGCCAAAGTGAAAATCTGACAAGTGAAGCCATTTTAATTCGCTCACGCACATCTCCTTTGCGTAGCATCTATTTAAAAAATACTTATATTTAATCCAAAGCAAAACTAAGTTTCCACTCTAGCTTTCCCGTGAAATCCCAGTTAATTCTCACACTGAGCTGGCAAGTTTTGGGGAGATTTAGCTTGAATGCCTGCTAGGAGACGAACTCCTAAGATACGTCTGTGAGCGGTACTATCGGACTTGGCAAGAGCAGCGAATTTCTGTGCTTCAAGCAGAGCAAGTTTATTTGAAATAAAGTTATCCAAGGCAATCATGCACTGATAACCATTGCAGAACGTGAAAGCTTTTCCCCACCCCAGAATGATTTTGTCTAAACGGTAGAGGGAGGATGAGTATGAGTACTTTCCGTCCCCGTCTTGATACTGTGCGTTATAGCGAAGAGCGTATGAGGCTGCGACGAACTCAGCGTCCAGTTTTGCCCTGAATCGTCTGCGCGTCGCTTCGCTAGGTTGAAACAGACCAGGGGAGACATTGCATCCCAAGAAATCGAACCCAACTTCTGTGGCCCCACGGGAGGCCTTTGCTTTGTTTGTCCGTGGGTCGTATGCCTCCAACCCGATCTTACCCAGCTCCTTCAGCGATCTGTTGAATGCTTTCTCTACATCACTAAGGCTTGCCCCAAGGAGCAGGAAGTCATCGATGTAGCGCAGGCATGTGATGCCGTTCGAGTTCATCGCTAAGTCGAACTCGGCCAGGTAGATATTGGCTATCAGAGGAGACAGTGGAGAGCCTTGGGCCACCCCCTCGATACCGATCGGAAAAATTTCGCCCAGCCCCTTCCGCCTGAGGTCGTCGATATTAGCCAAATCTGTTCTGATGGCTTCCTCAAAAAGCTTGAGGGTAGCCTCACAGTTCAGATGTGGTCGGAGTAGTTCTAGAACCCGGTCTTTGTTTATCCTCGTGAAGAAGGCGGGGATGTCCGACCGAATGTGGAATCGTGCCCCCATGCGCATTGCTTTCCGTGCATCAGCGATAGCCATGGCTACGCGTTTTTCGGGAATGCCGCCGTAGCTTGTGGGCGTGGCCAGAACCTGCCTAACGAAGCGGACACGACGCTGCAGCACGTCGAGCAAGGCGCGCTGGACGACACGGTTCGGTATGGGGGCCAATACTAAGGGCCGGGATTTCCCACCAGGCTTCTTCTGTGCGACGCCAGTTTGCTGGTGAAATATGAACAGCTGTTTCGATAGGGCGCGCTGAATTTCAATTAATGAGTCAGGGAGGCGGCTTTCGAATTCCTCAGCCTCCCGTCTGATTTCGTCGGAGGAAGAGAAGAAGGCGCTACTGCGAACCTTCCTCCAGGCGCCGTAGAGCGTTCGTTGACTGTAAATGTCCTTATATAACCTACTCACAAACAATCCTTGTGTTGTTGGGCATCACCAGTTCGCTCTCACCCAACTGCTACAGGGACTCACTACCTACGGGAGACCCAGATACCAGAACGGCTATCTTGGTCGCGACCCGAACAGCGCCCTCCGAAGAGAGATCGCTGCCGTCTGGCAAACTGGGTTCACCGCCGCGTGGCGGATCGATCAGCAAGCAAACGAAGCACCGCCACAATAGCCCGCCGCGCAGGTTCCGAGCAATAAGAACCCTGTAGGATCCAATTGAGATCGAAATCTATGCTTCATCAGGGGCTACTCCTAGCCGGGTGCTGTCATTGCCGCCAGACAGCAGCCGGCCATGACAGCAGTCACTCAGGTCGGGACAGAGCAGCTTTGACCCAATGCGAAAAGGGAGCAAATTTATTTTCCTGGCTCACCGTCGGTTTTTGGCTGCAGTTTCCATTGGTTCAGCCATCACTGCCCAGACGAGGTAGACCAGAGTTGTACTATTGAATATCGGCTCGATGCTGAGCTCGCAAAGAGCCACCATCGGCTCCTGTCGTTCGTCAGCTGAAATACAACTCAAGTTACATTTTAGGGAACAATCCAAATACGGTTAGAAATAGCTGAAAATCAGATGTGCTAACCGTATTCGATCAGTGCCGGGATAAAGGATATTCAAAGGGATAAGTCGATTCAGAAATCCAAATAAAATACATAAAAATCATATACATAAAAATTCGTTCGACTCTTGGTGCCGCACCATTCAAATCAAAGGCCTGCAGCGATGCAGGCCTTTGTTTTTTCTGCTGCACCAATTCGACGTACAGCCAGCCCAGCCGAGCGAGTCAATGGCTCGCTTGAGCTAAGACCTCTGCCGAACCCGCCGCTGCAGCACCCAGGTTTCACCCGATGTCAGGGCACAGTCCATGTGCCACGATTTGGAGGTATGTTGGGATGCAGCCGCGCTCCTATTGGGTAACAATCGCAAGCCCGAAAACTCTAGGAAGGAGTCCCTCATGGCTGTCGCCCGCGAACTGACCAGTTACGTGCTGCGCTGGAGCGTTGCGCTCGCTGCAGCGCTTTCGTCCCATGGCGCCATGGCGAACGAGGAAGTTCTTCGGCTCCTCCAGAGAGAGGTCGCCGTCAAGACGACCTTGCTTGCGGCGGCAGAGAAGGAATGCACAGCACGCGAGCAGGCCGCACTGCCAGCCAATCTGACTACCGAAAACCTGCAGGCTCTTGGATTGCCACGCCACGATCTGGGGTTGGCCGTGGGCTATCTGGTGCAGCGCAATCAGTACGCCTGCTCGCGCGCGGCTCTGGACGACTTGTTGCACGCGGCTCTGTCACTGGAGCGGACACAGAAGGCGCTTGGCCAGGCGCCAAGCCAGATCAGCAGCAACCTGGTGGACGCGGTCTTTCCCGGGCCTGGCTACTACGAGATGGCCGTGGTGTTCGACAAGCTGCCGGAAGACGCTCGTATCGCCTTGGAGAATCTGATCGGACCTGAGCCCCTGGATATGCAAGCCGTCATGAAGCGGCTTCCGCCAAGCTGATAGCGCAATGCAGTACGTTCAGAAACCTGGGATTTCCCCGGGTTTCTGCATTTCTAGCCTGCCGCTGGAGGTCTACCAGCGGGTACGCAGGGTCACGCCCAGGCTGCGGGGGTCGCCGGTCAGCACGCCGTAGTCGCCCGCGCCGAGCTGGGCGTAGACGGCGGTGATGTAGTCCTCGTCGAACAGGTTGCGCGCCCACAGCTCGGCCTCCCAGCGCCGGTCGGCGCGGCGCAGGCCCAGGCGCAGGTTGGTCAGCGCGTAGGACGGCTGGTAGCTGCCCTCGCCGCCTTCGAGGGTGCCGTAGTAGCCGCTGCGAAAGCTGTAGTCGAGCGCGCCGAACAGCTCCAGGCCCTGTTCCAGCGGGTGCCGGTAGTCGACACCGGCGGTGGCGCTCCACTCCGGCGCGTTGAACAGCCGTTCGCCCTTCAGGTCGCACGACCACTGGGCGACGGACGGGGAGCAGGGCGCGTTGGGGAAATCGCGGTAGCGCGCGTCGCTCCAGGCCACGCCCAGCCGCAGGTCGACGCGCTCGCTGGCGCGCAGCAGGCCGTCGAGTTCGATACCCCGCAGACGGACCTTACCGACGTTGATCAGGTTGTCGCGGATCGGCGGCGCGTACTCGTTGGCCGGCGCCCGATTGGTCAGCGCCTGGTAGTCGTCGACATCAGCCTGGTACAGGGCCAGGTCCAGCATGGCCCGATCGTTCCAGAAGCTGCTCTTGAGCCCGACCTCGACCGAGGTGACGCGCTCCGCGTCGAAGGTCGGCTGGACGTTGGGGCCGATCACTTCGAGGTTGATGCCGCCGGCCTTGTAGCCCCGGGACCAGCTGGCATAGCCCAGCAGGTCGTCGGCGAAGCGGTAGCTGGCCGCGAGCTGGCCAGACAGGTTGCTCTCCTCGATCGCGTCCCGCCGGTAGTACGCGCCGCCCAGGGTGGTGTCGCGCAGCAGCGGTCCGGCGATCTGCGACACCGGGTCAGGCCCCAGCGGCGCCAGCCCGGACACCTGGCGCGACAGCCAGCCCTGTTTGCGCTCGCGGGTGTAGCGCAGACCCGGTGTGATGTCGAGGCGGTCGGTGGCGTGCCAGGTGACCTGGCCGAACACCGCGCGGCTGTCCGTCCGCTGCTCGCCGTCGAAGGTCTGCCGGGCACCGTCCAGCAGCGAGGGCGGGATCATCCCGGGGGTGACGCCGAGCATGGCCAGCTCCGGCCGGTCACCGAGGAAGAACGCCGCCGCGTCGTCGCCGAAGCGCACGCCCAGCTCGCGGTCCAGGCTCTGGCGCAGGTAGTACAGCCCGGCGACATAGTCGAAGTGCTCGTTGGGCGAGTCGGCCAGGCGCAGCTCCTGGCTGAACTGATGGTGGTCGAGCCGCACCGCGACGTTCTGGGCGATGGACAGCGCCGTGCCGTCGCCGTCCTGGTCGGCGTCGTACGCCCAGTCGCGGTAGCCGGTGATGCTTGTCAGCGTGGCGCCGTTGGCCAGCTGGCCCTCGAGTTCGAGGGTGAGGCCGGTCTGCAGGGTCTTGATGGTGTTCGGCTCGTCCTGCTGCACCCGCCGCGCATAGGGGGCGATGGGCAGCTGGCGGTAGCCGAGGAAGGCCGCGCGCTTGACCGTGGCCTGGCTGTAGTTGCTGGCCATGAACACGTTGGTGTGCTCGTCCTGCCAGCCGTACTCGCCGATCAGGCGCGCACTGAAGCTGTCGCTCGGCGTCCACAGCAGCTGCCCGCGCAGGCCCTGGCGGTTCTGGTCGCGCAGCTCGCTGCCGTCGTAGACGTTGTCGATCAGCCCATCGCGCTCGACATCGTAGCCGGTCAGGCGCCCGGCCAGCACGCCATCGACCAGCGCGCCCGACACCGTGCCGCGGTACTGGCGCAGGCCATGCTCGCCGAACGACACCTCGGCACTGCCCTCCGGCTCGAAGGTCGGCGCCCGGCTGCTGATGTTGATCGCCCCCGCCGAAGTGTTCTTGCCGTACAGGGTGCCCTGCGGCCCGCGCAGTACCTCGACGCGCTGGAGGTCGACCAGATCGTACAGCGACATGCCCTGGCGCCCCAGGTAGACCCCGTCGAGGAACACGCCGACGCTGCCGTCGATACCGTCGTTGAACGAGCTGGAGCCGAGCCCGCGGATGCCGTAGCTGGTGTAGCGCGCGTTGGGCGCCGACACCAGCAGGCTGGGGGCGCGCTGCTGCATGTCCTCGGTCCGGTAGATGCCTGCGTCGTTCAGCTGCTCGCCGTCGAGCACGGTCAGGGCGATGGGCACCTGCTGGGCGCTCTCCTCGCGGTGGCGCGCGCTCACCTTCACCTCGTCGAGCACCAGGGCCGGTGCGGCTTCGGCGGCGGACAGGCCTTGCGTACCGCCCAGGCAGGACAGCAAAACGATGCCGACCGGATAACCATTGCGAACCATCCCTCTCCCCTTCATCCGCACACGATGAGCCTCCTACGAACCGGTATCCACGGCGGCGCGGGAGCCGGGCGCGACCCGCTCGATGGTCGCGAGCAGCGCGGCCGTGTCGGACGGCTTGAGCAGGACGGCATCGAACTGCAGGTCGGCCGGATAGCCCGCCGGCGGCAGCGGAGGGGCGGAAGAATAAAGCAGCACCGGCAGCGCCGGCCACCGCTCGCGCACCGTGGACAGCAGCGCCCAGCCATCCATGCCGGGCATCGCCTGGTCGCTGATCAGCAGGTCGCAAGGCTCGCGCCGCAGCGCGTCCAGAGCCTGCGGCGCGTCCGCCACCGCAGTGACGTCGAAGCCATAGCCGCCGAGCAGGTCGCTCAGCCATTCGCGGTTGTGCTCGACATCGTCCACCAGCAGCACGTGGCGGCCGGCGCCATCGACCCGCACGGTGTGGCTCTCCTCGAACGAGAAGTCCAGGTCCTCCTCCCGTGCCCGGGCGAACTCCACCTCGAAGCTGAAGCCGGTGCCGTGCGCCTGCGTCTCGTCCAGCATCAGCCTGCTGCCCATCTGCTGGAGCAGTTCGCTGACGGTGGACAGTCCCAGCCCGCTGCCGGACACGCGCCTGGCCCCGCGACCACGCCAGAACGGCTGCACCAGGTGCTTACGCTCTTCCGGGGGGATGCCGATGCCGGTGTCGCGCACCACGAAGCGCAGGCGGGCCGATCCGGCGTCGCAGGCCAGGCACTGCACCTCGAACAGCACCTGGCCGTCGCGGGTGAACTTGGCGGCGTTGGCCAGCAGGTTGATCAGTATCTGGCGCAGGCGGCGGAAGTCCGCCTGCACCAGCGTCGGCAGCCGCGAATCGAAGCGGGATTCGAAGGTGTTGTTCTGCTGCGCCGCAAGGAAGCCACCCTCGTCCTCGATCTCCTGCAGGAAGCCGTAGAGATAGCCGGGCGCCAGGACCACCTCGAGCTGGTGCAGCTCGCTGCGCGAGAACTCCAGCAGTTCGTCGATCAGCTCCAGCTGGCGGCGGGCGTTGCGCTCGATCCGGCGCGGATAGTCCTGGGGCAGGCCGGGGGGCAGCAGCCTCGCGTAGTTGACGATGCTGACCAGCGGCGAGCGCAGGTCATGGCTGATCCGCGCCATCAGCAGGCTGCGCGCCTGCAGCGACTCGCGCAGCTGGCGGGTGCGCATGGCCACCGTGCTTTCCAGGCGCTCGTGCTCGGCCTTCTGCTGGTTGTCCAGGTCGGCGAGGGCACGACTCTCCCGGGCCCGCACGCGCCCCACCTCCAGGGCCAGGGTACAGGCCAGCAGGAGCAATCCCGGCAGGGTGGAAGTCACGCTCAGTATGTCGGCGGTGGTCTGCCAGGGCACGCCCGCCACGGACAGCAGGCGTATCAGCCCCTGCAGCATGATCAGCCCGTAGACTAGGTACACCAGCCAGCTGTAAGCCACTTGCCGCCGCCAACCCATCAGCAACGTGGCGGTCAGCAGCAGATAGACGGCCTTGCGCGCCCAATCGAACAGGATGCGCCCCTCGATGTTGTCGACCAGCATCCAGGCGTGGCAGAGCAGCATCATGACGATGAACAGGTCGTAGGCCCTGCCCCACACAGGCGGCAGCTGGCGCACCTGGAACAGCACCCGGAAATAGACCAGCAGCAGGCAGTACTGGATCAGCCCCAGCGCCCACATCATCCACCACGACCATGGCAGCAGCGCGGGCAGATGCACCAGGTAGCCGTTGACCACGCTGACCAGCATCGCGTAGGTGACGAGCGTCAGGGCGTGGGCGACCAGCAGCCGTGATCGCAGGATCCAGCCGACGACGAAGCTGAAGGGCACCATCAGCAGGGTGATGCCCAGCGTCATGCCGTCCGCCATGGCGCTGTTCTGCCGGTGCTCGAGCAACCCCAGCTCCGACCAGAGCCGGGGTTCGATGATGACCACCGTGTTGCTGGCCACGCGGATCAGCAGGTTCAGCTCCCGGTCCGCCGACAGCGACAGCGGGAAGGCCGGCTGGCGGGCCTCGGCGGGCCACTGCTCCAGCGGGTGTTCGGCGCCGGCGCGCATCGTGTGCCACTGCTCGTCCTGGCGGACGAACACCTGGATATCCGACAGGCGGGGATCGCCTACCGTGAGCCAGCGCGGGCACCCGCCCGCGAAGTCACCCGGCAAGCGCAGGCGCAGCCAGAAGGCCGAGCGGCTGTAATGATGGGGCAGGAATTCCTGGGTGGCGGGAACGAAGGCGCTGTCGGGCAGCGCCAGCACCTGGTCGGCGGTCAGGGTGCCGCCCGGGTCCTCCAGTATCTGCGCCTGGCTGGACAGTTCGATCCGCTGCGCCGGGCACTCCGGTGATGCGCAGGCCACGCCGGCGAGCAGCATGCAGCCCACCAGCACCAGCCTCCGCCACCAACCTCTCACGGGAGGTGGCGCCCCCACGGCTCGCGGCCACACCTGCGGAGCGCCGGCGACGGGGAGCCGGCGAGCGGATGGCTGAAACCTTCGCGGCGGAACCGGCGTCCACAGCCTGACACCACCGCGAACGCCCGGAGGCAGGCGCCGACGGCGCTCGGCAAACACATCGAGTATTCGGACGACACCAGACTCAGACCTTATGCACGGACCGTCATGACCAGGGAGTGGACAGCAAACCCGCCATCGGCCTCTCGGCCCCGGCAGCGGAGGCGAACATGAAATCGCACCACGGCAACGCTGACAACCAGGAACAGACCACCCTCACCGATAAGTGGCCCGAACGGGGCGCTCCGACCGACGCCCGCGGCCTGCCCGGCTACCCCGAGCGCGGCGGGTCCGCCGGGCGCGACGTGGACCCGGAACTGGGCTTCGACCCGGACTCGCCGGACCTCGGCGACCCGCAGATCGACCCGCCGCATCCGCCGCACATTCCGGACAGCGCATCGGACCCGCGGGCGGAACGCCGCGCGCCCGACGATCGGTACCCGCCCTACGACGACAAATGACGGCGCCGGCGCCGAAAAAATAAATCCAACTTGCCGACGCGCTTCGTGGTCAGTCCCTCGGGACTGATCAACATCGAGGCGACCATGACGCTCATCACCGTGCTGGCAGGCGTGTTCTTCCTGATCGTCGGCTGGCTCTGCCTGGAGGCGATAGGCTCCTGAGCGGTACCGGCGGCGCCCGCCCTCAGCGTCCTTGCGCGCGCTCGCCGCGCAGGGTCATCACCGCGCTGGTCACGGTGGCCACCACCTTGCCGTCCTCGCGGCGGATGTCGCACTGGTAATGACTGATGGTGCTGCCCCGGTGCGACGCCCAGGCGCGGGCGCGCAGCCTGTCCTGCCACACCGGCCGCAGGAACGTGGCCTTCAGGTCGATGCTGGTGAAGCTCTCGCCCTCGCTCATCAGCGTCGAATGCGCCGTGCCGATGGCGGCGTCCGCCAGCTCGCAGAGCATACCGCCGTGCACGGTGCCCTGCTGGTTGCCGTGCCGGATGGCGTCGGCGTCCAGCTCGATCTCGGCCATGGCCTCATCGATGGCCACCAGGCGGAAGCCCAGCAGCTTGGAGATCGCGGTCGGGTACAGCATGTGCGTCTCGTCCCCGTCGCCAAGCGTGCCCTCCAGCTGGCGCTGCAGGTATTCCAGAACGGTGAGATAGCGCGTGTTTCCGGTCATTCCCGCCTCCATTCGATCCCAGGTTTCTGCCACGGCGACGGCGCCTCACTGAGTCGGTCACGCGCCATCATGCTTCCGACGATGTACCTTGCAGCCACCATTGCAGGCAAGCCATTCCGAGAAAAGTGGTGCCGACTCCAGTGTCGAAGGCGGGCCGAAGCGCGCTTCACTCACAGGCGCTAACCAAGGCGCGGAAGCCGCCCGTCGCTCCAGGCCGCGCCAGCCCTGGAATCGTATGAACTTTCCCGCCTCGCCTGGCTTCTGTCCGTCATGAGGCGTGCCTCCTATCGGGCATTGGAGAGCGAACATGAACACCACTTGCGTTTCCGACTTCTCGCGCGCGATTCCCGGCTACAGGCTCGACTGCGCCTGCGCTCTGGATGGCGTGACCACCCTGACAGTGCTCAACGAAGTCACCGGCGAGCGCTTCGCCGTGGAAGGCCTGTCCGTCGAGCAACTGGCGACGCCACAGCTGTGCAAGCAGATCGCCGAGAACCTCACCGTGCACGTGGCCGGCTTCCCCGTGGCGGGCATCATTCGCCTGCGCGACTGAGCCCGCGCCGGCATGCTGCGCATCGCCACGTTCAACATCAACGGCATCCGCCCCCGACTCCCCGCCCTGCTCGCCTGGCTCGAACGGGAGGCGCCGGACATCGTCTGCCTGCAGGAGCTGAAGGCCGCCGACGACAAGTTCCCCGCCGCCGAACTGGAGCGGGCGGGCTACGGCGCCCTCTGGCGCGGCCAGCCGTCCTGGAACGGCGTGGCGATACTGGCGAAGGGCATGCAGCCCCTGGAGATCCGCCGCGCGCTGCCCGGCGACGCCTCGGACAGCCAGAGCCGCTACCTGGAAGCCGCCGCCCATGGTGTGATCGTCGGCTGCCTCTACCCGCCCAACGGCAACCCACAGCCCGGCCCCAAGTTCGACTACAAGCTGGCCTGGTTCGAGCGCCTCATCGAACATGCTGGGTCGCTGCTGTCGAGCGGGCACCCCGTGGTGCTGGCGGGGGACTACAACGTGGTGCCCACCGACCTCGACATCTACAACCCCAGGTCGTGGCTGAAGGACGCGCTGCTGCAGCCGGAGAGCCGGGCCTGCTACCAGCGCCTGCTCGACCAGGGCTGGACCGACGCCATCAGGCACCGCTTCCCCGAGCAGCGCATCTACACCTTCTGGGACTACTTCCGCCAGCACTGGCAGCGCGACTCGGGGCTGCGCATCGACCACCTGCTGCTGTCCGAAGCGCTGGCGCCGCGCCTGGCCGATGCCGGCGTGGACCGCTGGGTGCGCGGCGAAGAGCGCGCCAGCGACCACGCTCCCGCCTGGGTGCTGCTCGACGTCTAACGCTGACCTTCCGCCTGCGGCGCGACCAGCTCGTTGCCCTCGTCGGGGTCCCGCCGGTCCTCCGACCGGATGTTTTCTCCCACCTCGACCGGGGTGTGGTTCGGCATGGGCGCCTGCCTCTCTTGCGGCTTCTCGCTGCGGGTCATACGTCACCTCAAACGGCCGGCATTGGCCTCGCAAGGTTCGAGGAACACCCCGCAACGGGGTTCAACCTATCCGCCGGCCGGCCTCCGCGCCCAGGCCGGCGAGCAGGCTGCGCATCGGCGCCGACAGCTCCTGCCAGTCGCGATAGCACAGGCAGAGCCGCCGGCGCGCCCAGTCTTCTTCCAGGGCCAGCACCCGGTAGCCGTAGCGGCGCCGGTGGCGGGCGGCGACGGCCTGGGGGACGATGCCCAAGCCGATGCCGTGGGCAACCATCTCGCACAGCCCCTCGAAGGTCTTCATGCGGATGCGCAGCTGCAGCGGCCGGCCCGCATTCCGGGCGTGCTCGTCGAGGTGATCCTGCAGCGCGCTGCCGGACGCCATGCCGACGAACGCCTCGCCCAGCACCTCGGCCAGGCGCACGCCGCCGCTCGGAGCCAGCCGGTGATCCGCCGGCGCGATCAGCACCAGATGATCCTTCGCCACCGGCTCCAGCCGCAGCCCTGCCGCCTGAACCGCGTCGGACACGATGCCCGCCTCGGCCAGCCCGGCGTCGATGGCCCTGACGATCTCCGCGCTGGTGCGCTCCTTCAGCTCGATGTGCAGGCCCGGCCGCTGCGCCAGCCACGGGGCGAGCCGGCGCGGCAGGAATTCCGTCAGCGCCGAGGTATTGGCGTACAGGTGCAGGGTGCCCCGGGCGCCCACCGCGAACTCCTCCAGCTCGCCGCGCAGCAGCGCCTGCTGGCGCAGGATCAGGCGCGCGTGATGGGCCAGCGCCTCGCCGGCCTCGGTGGCCGCCACGCCCCGCGGGTGGCGCCGCAGCAGGGCGACGCCCGCGTCGGCCTCGATATTGCGCAGTCGCTCGCTGGCGGAGGCCAGCGCGAGGTTCGCGTCGGCGGCGCCGCGGGTGATGCTGCCGGCATCCACCACGCACAGGAAGAGACGAAGGTCCGCCAGGTCGAGCCGCATGAGTCCACCTCCAGCCTTCGGATGACCCGAAGGCACCGCCGGGAAAACCGCATTGTGCGCCCGGATCGGCCCGGCTCCAATAAGCCCATGAACGAATCCACTGTCTTTGCGCTGCTGGTCACCCTGATCTTCCTCGCCGCGGGCCTGGTCAAGGGCGTCACCGGCATGGGCCTGCCCACCGTCGCCATGGCGCTGCTGGGCAGCCTGATGTCGCCCGCCGCCGCCGCGGCGATGCTGCTGGTGCCCTCCCTCGTGACCAATCTGTGGCAGTTGCTCGCCGGCCCGCAGACCCGGCGGATGCTGCGCCGGCTGTGGCCGATGATGGCGGGGATCGTGCTGGGCACCCTCGCCAGCGCGGAGCTGCTGGTCCGGGTCGACGCCCGCTGGTCGGGCCTGGCGCTGGGTAGCGCGCTGGTCGTCTACGCCGGCTACGCGCTGCTGTCGCCGGCGCTGTCGGTGCCGGCGCGGGCCGAGCCGTGGCTGTCGCCCATCGTCGGCCTGCTGACCGGGGCGATCACCGGCGCCACCGGGGTCTTCGTGATCCCGGCTGTGCCCTACCTGCAGGCGCTGCGCCTGGACAAGGACGAGCTGGTGCAGGCGCTCGGCCTGTCCTTCACTGTCTCCACCCTCGCCCTCGCGGCCGGCCTCGCCGCCCGGGGCTTCATCCAGCAGGACCAGCTCGGCGCTTCTGCGCTGGCCATCCTCCCTGCGCTGGCCGGCATGTGGCTCGGTCAGAAGATCCGCGCGCGGATCGGCGCGGCGCTGTTCCGTCGCGGCTTCCTGTCGTTCCTCCTGCTGCTGGGGCTGGAGCTGATGGTGCGTCCGTTCCACTGAGCCCCGTAGGCGAGGCACCGGATACGCGGCATCATAGAAGGCCGACCGCGCCGACTCATCGGCGCCGCTGGCCCGTGCGCCAGCCGTGCCACGCACTCAGCGAGAACCGATATGAGCACCGCCCAGAACCCCATGACGACCTCCACCCTCGGCGACAGGAGCTGACGGCATGATCGAAGTCACCGAAGCCTCCATCGCCGAGCTACGCGCCGCGCTCGAATCCGGCCGCACCACCGCCGTCGAACTGGTCCAGGCCTACCTGGCCCGGATCGACGCCTACGACGGTCCCGACACCCCCACCCGGCTCAACGCCGTGGTGGTGCGCAACCCCGAGGCGCTCGACGAGGCCAGGGCCTCCGACGCCCGCCGCGCGCGCGGCGAAACGCTCGGCCCGCTGGACGGCATCCCCTACACCGCCAAGGACAGCTACCTGGTCAAGGGCCTGACCGCCGCCTCCGGCAGCCCGGCCTTCAAGGACCTGGTTGCCCAGCGCGACGCCTTCACCATCGAGCGGCTGCGCGCGGCCGGCGCGATCTGCCTGGGCAAGACCAACATGCCGCCCATGGCCAACGGCGGCATGCAGCGCGGTGTCTACGGTCGCGCGGAAAGCCCGTACAACGCCGCCTACCTCACCGCGCCCTTCGCCTCGGGCTCGTCCAATGGTGCCGGCACCGCCACCGCCGCCAGCTTCGCCGCCTTCGGCCTGGCCGAGGAAACCTGGTCGAGCGGCCGCGGGCCGGCCTCGAACAACGGCCTGTGCGCCTACACGCCATCGCGCGGGGTGATCTCGGTGCGCGGCAACTGGCCGCTGACCCCGACCATGGACGTGGTGGTGCCCTACGCCCGCACCATGGCCGACCTACTCGCGGTGCTCGACGTGGTGGTGGCCGACGACCCGGACACCCGCGGCGACCTGTGGCGCCTGCAGCCCTGGGTGCCAATCCCCAAAGCCTCCGAGGTGCGCCCCACATCCTATCCGGCGCTGGCGGCGACGGCCGAGGCGCTGGCCGGCAAGCGCTTCGGCGTGCCGCGCATGTTCATCAACCAGGACCCGGACATAGGCACCAGCGAGGCGCCGGGCATCGGCGGCCCGACCGGCCAGCGCATCCACACCCGGCCCTCGGTGATCGACCTGTGGCAAGCCGCGCGCCAGGCGCTCGAAGCGGCAGGTGCCGAAGTGATCGAGGTCGACTTCCCGCTGGTCTCCAACTGCGAGGGCGACCGCCCCGGCGCGCCGACCGTGTTCAACCGCGGCATCGTTTCCGAGGAATTCCTGCACGACGAACTGTGGGACCTGTCGGCCTGGGGCTTCGACGACTTCCTGCGCGCCAACGGCGACCCTCGGCTGAACCGCCTGGCCGACGTCGACGGACCACAGATCTTCCCCCACGACCCTGGCACCCTGCCCAACCGCGAAGGCGACCTGGCCGCCGGCATGGACGAATACGTGCGCATGGCCGAGCGCGGCATCAAGCCCTGGGACCAGATCCCGACCCTGCCCGACGGCCTGCGCGGCCTGGAAAAGACCCGCAAGCTCGATCTGGAAGACTGGATGGACCAACTGGGCCTCGACGCGGTGATCTTCCCCACCGTGGCCGACGTAGGCCCGGCGGACGCCGACATCAACCCGGCCTCCGCCGACATTGCCTGGAGCAACGGCGTCTGGGTCGCCAACGGCAACCTGGCCATCCGCCACCTGGGCGTCCCCACCGTCACCGTGCCGATGGGCGTGATGGCCGACATCGGCATGCCCGTGGGCCTCACCTTCGCCGGCCGCGCCTACGACGACTCGGCCCTGCTGCGCCTGGCCTCGGCCTATGAGTCGACCGGGTCGAGGCGGCAGGTTCCGCCGCGAACGCCGCCGCTGGCTTAGGAATGAGGCCGCCCAAGATGTAACTGGCTCTTATCTGTAGCCTGTAGCATTTCGGTTTTGAGTCTCGCCAAGCAGTGTCTGCAGTTTCTGCCGCGCTGTTTGGCTCAAGAGCGGCTGTATATCGAGTAGCTATTGAGGCTGGAACCAGAAAGGGAGCAGTGGAAACCAGATTCCTAGTTTGAGGCACCTCATCTGATCCAATCAGAACTATCTTAGTAGCTTCATTTTTCCTTTTTTGTTAAAGGTATCGAATGCTTTTAGTCTCTGTTTAGGAGGGATTATTTTTTCAATTCTTTCCAATGGCTTGAGTTTTTCCTCATAGACTGCCCATACAACATCGTCATCTTCATTTTCGAGGGAAATAAGCTCAGACACACCGAGGAAGATATAATGCACTACGTCACCCCCATCAGAGAATGAAAACTCCTCTGCCTCCCCCTTTAGAGTAGCGCTTAGATAAGCGCCCTCTGCATCTTTAGCACTAATTAAGAATATTTTCCTTTCGCATATTTTTTTTAGCGAAGGACTCCCAAGATTATTAAATACAAATAAAATGCTTGCTGCGTAACGAGCCATATTCCCTCGACTTTAACAAGCGTCACTTTCTGGATCAATTTGACAAGCTCTTTGAGCGCTTGGAGATAAAGCATTAACAATGGCTCCACCCATAAACATCCTTAGCAACCTCCCATCCTTGGCTAGCTTGCACCACGCCTTAACATTATTCGATCTTTCCTTAGAGAGCTCTCCATATCCACCATTTCTTGCGTCTTGCTCAATTTTCGATATTGCCTCTCGGTCATTTCTTCGAGCTGCATCTTTTAGATCCAGCAAGATTGGATCATTTCCATTACGGGGATCTTGTGTCTTAGATAGGCCATTAAGATCCATCCACCTTATAGGATTGCCATCCACATACCCGAAGGTATTTATCCCGCCAGCCAGTCCAATGGGATCACTCTCGACATAGCGCCCAGTCTGCGGGTCGTAATCGCGGAAGTAGTTGTAGTGCAGCCCACTTTCGAAGTCGTAGTACTGCCCCGGGAAACGCAGGTTGATGGCATCGATACCGCTGCCCTGCACGACGCTGGCGACACCCTCGCCAAAGGCATCGGACTTCCAGCGCCAGATTTCCTGGCCTGCCTGGTTGGTTGCCAGCCGCGGACTGTTCAGGTGGTCGGCATGCAGGTAGAAGGTGGTTCGGCTGCTCACACTCCCATTCGGGGCGTAGTTCAAGGCCTGGCCACCGATGGGCATGCTGTCCAGCCACAGGTAGTACTGGCTGCTCAGCCTGGTGCCGGCGCTGTTGTAGCGGGTTTCCCCAAGCAGCTGGCCATCGGGGCCGTAGAGGAAGGTCACCACCGCGATGCTGGTGATCTTGTGAGTACGCTGACCGAGGGCGTTGTAGCGGTATTCGGCGACGACATCGTTGCCAATCTTCACCCTGGACAGGCGCCCCTGGGCGTCGTACTGGAGTTCTCTAGAAGCTCTGTCCTTGGTCAGGTTGCCGGCGGCATCGCTGGTGACGGCCTGGTTACCTATCTGGGTCAGCCGATTGCTGTTCGTGGCATAGCCCAGCGTGGTGGTCGTACTGGTGGGTGTGCTGCCGAGATGGGTGACCGTCTTGCTGGTACGGTTGCCGACGGCATCGTAGGTGTACTGCTGCCGCAGGTTGGCCTGTTCCTCCTGGGTCAGGCGATCCAGCTCGTCATAGCTGTAGAACAGGTCGCCAAACAAGCCGCTTTGCAGGCTTTCGATATTGCTATTGGCGTCATAGCCATAGTTGGCCTGCCAGGGCCCCACACTCTGCTGAGTGAGGCGGTAGTCCTGATCGTAGGTGCGCGAAAGGGTGAGGCCGTTGGCCCACGTCAGGCTCTTCAGCGGCCCGAAGGGGGTGTACGCCAATCCCGTAGCGAAGGCTACCGGCGATTCCTGGCCTTGGAGGATGCTTATGTCGCTGACCTGGCCTGCGCCATTGCGCTGATACGTCACCGCGAAGCCAGCCGGATAGACAACGTGTGTCAGCTGCCCTGCGGCATCGTAGCCGTACTCCAGGGCTTCATAGGTGTCGGTGCCAGCCACTTCGACCGAGCGAATCTGCTCCACGAGGTTGCCGCGAGCATCGTAGAAGTAGCCGAGCACCCCGCTGGCATCCTGTATCGCGGTGAGGCGCCCGATGCCGTGGTTGCCCTCGGCCGTCATGTCGTAGTGGTACTGGACGTTGAGCGCTGGCGAGGCAGGGTACTGCCTGCCCGTGAGGCGATTCAGGGCATCGTAGCTGTAGGTGGTGACAACGCCGCGAGCGTCGGTCTTGCTGGTGACATTGCCGGCAGTATCATGGGTGTAGGTGGTGGTTCCGCTGTCGGGGCTGATGACTTTCGTCAGGTTGCCCAAGCCGTCGTACTCGTATTGAGTGATGACGCCCCGCGGGTCTGTGACCCTGGTCAGGTTGTCCTGGGCATCGTAGGCAAGGGCGGTATTGCCGTTGCGGGGATCGGTGCTGGAAACCAGTCGATCAAGGGCATCGTAGCTGCTGGTGGTGCTGTGCTGCCGGGGCGTCTTGCTGAGGGTCGGGTTGTCGTTGAGGTCGTAGCCATACTGGCGGGTCTGCCCGGCAGCTCCGATGGAGCGCAGCAGGCGCCCCAGTTCGTCATAGACCCAGGTCTGCTGCTGGGTCAGCGTGCTGGAGGCATCCTTCAGGCGCTGGGCGGTCCGGTTGCCCATGGCGTCGTAGTCGTACTCCACCGACTCGCCCAGGTTGTTGGTGATCCGTGTGAGCCGTCGCGCGCCGTCCCAGGTGTATTCCAGCCAGCTGCCGTCGCCACGGGTGACCTTGGTGATCTGGCCGACGGCATCGTGCTCGAAGCTGGTCGTGCTACCCGCTACGCTCGCCGAGGCCAGCCAGCCTTGGGGTGTATAGGTCAGGCTGGTGGTGACGTTATTGGCGTCGACCACGGTCTGGGGATTGCCGTAGCTGTCGAAGTCGTACAGCTGGGTGATATGTCCCAGGGCATTGGTGACCTGGGTGAGACGACCCTGGCTGTCGTAGCTGTAGGTCGTGACATCGTTGACGTCGGTGCGTGGGCCGTCGGCGGTTTCTACCTGGCCGAATGGGTTGTAGGTGTAGCTCCAGCTGCTTTCCGCGGCCTGGGCCACCGGTAGGCCGAGCGCAGAAACCAGCGCAAGCGCCAGCAGGCTCGCGCGATGTGAAATCTTCATCGATCAGTTCCTTCTGTAATCAGCGTGCTTCGACGGTACGGCTGAGCTGCCTTCCCTGGTTGTCGTACTGGTAACGAATGATGCGTTTAGGCTCGGTCACCACCAACGGCAGGAACATCGTGGGATGCCACTCTGTAGTGATAGTGCGGGCCTGCGGGGTGCCGGCAGCCTCGGTGCGAGAGCTTTCGAGGCCACGAGCGTTGTAGCTGTATGTGGTCAGGGTGCCCTTGTTATCGGTCTTGGTCTTGAGCAGACCGCGACTATCGTAGGTGAAGCTGGAGTTACTGTTGGGACAGTTGGCCGAGGGTTCCCCCTCGATAGCGGTGATGCGACGCACGCCCTTGATAGTCTGGAAGCTGTACTGCGCCACCTTGCCCAGCTCGTTGGTCACCGATACGGTGCCGTCGCTGTTGTAAGCCATTGTCACCCGATCCGCACCGCCTGCATGCTCGCTGGAAATAGCACGCCCCTGGTCGTCGTAGTTCCAGGTGGCATAGCGGATACCACGTTCATCCGTGATGCCGGTCAGCAGATTCGGCTTACCCGCCACCTCATAGTGGAACTGGCGTTGGAAAGTTTGACCGCCAACCGTGCGGGTCACCGAGGCAAGGCGCTTATTGGCGTCGTATCCATAGGAAATCTGCACACCGGGGGCGGTCAGGGTCAGCGGTTGATGATCGGCGTCTTCTGTAAAGGTCAGGCTATTGCCGAGGTTGTCGGTGACGATGACTTGACTCCCCGAATAAACAAGCAGCCGAACAGCTCCATGGGTATTACTCCACTGGGTGAGCTTGCCGAGAGTATCGAAGGTGAAACGCTCGTTATCGATTGAGACGAATTGCCAGCCGCTGGCTGTTTTGCTCAATACACCCAGATCGGCGGAAGTCGGTGTAACGGCAGCACCGCTGACCGTGAAGAAGGATTCGCGGCCATGGTGCATGACTACTGAGACGTATTGCGTACCAGCAAAGCGCAGATGGGTAGAGAACTCATGACGCCAGAGCCCATCGAGACTGTTGAAGCTACGAGTAAATTTCAGTGCAGAATTGCCACCTGAATAGTCGCTTTCAGTTTGAAACTTGTTGCCAACAGAAAAATTAATGGGATTGCCTGCAATTGGACTTGGGCAAGAGTCGGGCGGGCCTTTATCGCTATCATTATTGCACTCTCCTATAGACGGATTGTAGCTGGTTCCAGGAGGGCAGGACTTCCCCCCACGCTCAGCAGTGTAATATTGATGTTCCACCCCCAAGTAAGAGAAGTAGCAAGCCACTCGATACTCGGCCATAAACTCTATCTTGCTATAGGTCCATGCGGCATTTTTTCCCGATATACAAGCATCTTTAGGATTACCCTTTACCGGGAAGCCACTGCCTAGATTAAAGAACTTCCAATAATAAGACTCGGATAAAGCCTTATTCGGAAGACATACCATGCAGACCAACGCAACGTAAAAAGCCCCACTTATTCTCATTCCAGAAAACAATGTGCGAAACTCCATTTAAGTCAATTCCCTCTGTAATCAGCGTGCTTCGATGGTGCGGCTGAGCTGCCTTCCCTGGTTGTCGTACTGGTAACGGATGATGCGACTGGGTTCGGTGACTACCACGGGCAGAAACAACGAGGGATGCCACTCTGTGGTGACGGTGCGCGCCTGCGGGGTGCCAGCGGCTTCGGTACGAGAAACCTCCAAGCCATGGTCGTTGTAGAAGTAAGTAGTCAGGATGCCCTTGTTGTCGGTCCTGGTCTTGAGCAGACCTCGATTATCGTAGGTGAAACTAGAATTGCTACTCGGGCAATTGGCTGAGGGCTCTCCCTGGATCGATGTAATGTGTCGCACACCTCCAATGGTTTGGAGTTGATAGACTGCCACTTTTCCAAGCTCATTGGTTACCGACACGGTGCCATCCTGGTTGTAAGCGATCTCTCCCCTGTCCGCCTGACCGGCATGCTCGCTGGAGATGGCCCGCCCTTGAGAATCGTAGTGCCAAGTCGCATACCGCACCCCTCGTGGATCTACCATCCCTGTCAGCGCACTGGGGAACGCTGCATTTTCATACAGGAACTCCGTAACCTCTTCTACTCCACCTCGCGTAACCTCGACTTTGATCAGCTTATTGGCAATGAGACCCGGCGCGTAAGAGTACTCGATGGTATCCCCCGCCGAGGAACTCACTTTGATTGGCTGGCCATTGGCATCCTGCTCCATATCGACATATCTGTCGCCCTGACTAACTTTCAACTTACCATTGAGGTGGCGATAAATTATAAATGGCAAGCCATGTGGGGGCTGTATTTTCAACAGATTCCCCAGTGCATCGAAATCATATATATCACCTGCACGAGCGATATAAACATAACCCGACTCGGAGATCGACAACTTGCCAAGATGATTAGCGACTGATGACTCACCTTCTTCGACAAGGAAGCTCACATCACTTCCACTGGGTTGCCTGATCCAGATTCTATTTCCGGACTTCTGCAACCTGTGCGAAAACTGGTGGCGCCATAGCCCGCTTCGGCTGCTGTAGTAACGGGCAACCGGCAGGCCCGCCCCCGCTAGGTCAACGCCACTCTCCAGCTTTTCCCCGGTAGAGACATCAATGGGGTTGAACATGCAGGGGGAAGGACCATTTCCCTTGTTTCCCACATCGGGGTCAGGCTCGCACATACCTGTAACGGTATTCAGTACCTCTCCTTCAAGGCACTCCCCCCCGACCAAGTAAAGATTGAACCGCAGATAAACAGAATCTGGTTTTTTATGAGTTCTAACCGAACATGACGCTTTGCTTTGAGAGAAATGTGATGGACTGATGAAAACCTTCTCGAGGCGTATAATCCAACCATTATAATTAACACTACCGACCCTCCGACAAAGATTTTCTGGGCTAGGGTCAGTCCAGCGACTAGGTGCAACAAAATGACTCCAAAGCATTTGTTTGGCACTCGCACCCAAGGGCAAGATAAATAGGATCGCAAGAACAAGAAACAAGCGCAAAGCCCTACCCATTTCTCTATATAAAAAACTCTCCTCTCCCTCGCAACCGCCCCCCCAAAAGCCACCACCATTACCAACATCAGCACTTTTATATTTCATATTGACTCCCTGTCACAACAAAGCATTAAAACACGTGTCTTTCTATTAAACCCTTATCCGCGACTGACACACCATCTCAAGTATTGACAGGCCTATTCGATAATTAGTGTATCTCAACGATATGGCCTCCTAGGCTCTGTACGAAAAGTCGTCGAGCGAAGGTCAGGCAAGGCAAAAACAGGCGAAGAAGCGGAGCTTACGTGCTGTAAATGAGCACTCTGAGACTGTTTTTAACGCAGCATCACCGATGCGCAGACACTTTTCGTACAGGGCCGAGCCGAAATAACCAGCAATACTGCCGTACTGCTCCATAAATTTTTCGTTATGCGAAGCATGGGCATCTCATTCAGCTTTGCGAGTATCCCACTTGTATGCTCCTACCATGCCGAGGCGGCATGAAATGCCAACCCTTAGCCACTGATCAGCCCTTACGCTTGCTCCAAGCCCCCAACTCCTTCATCAACACCCGCTCCTGCCCGGCGATGCCACGCAGGCGTTCGGCGATAGGGCGGAAGTCCGGGGTTTCGCCCTTGCTGCGGCTGGCGCGCACGCAGGCGGAGGCGAACTGGCGCCAGTCGTCGCCGATGGCGGTGAGGCGGGCCGAGGCTTCGGCCAGGTCGGGGGCGCCGAGCTTCTCGCCGGCTTCCTGCAGGAAGCTGGCGTACATGAAGCGGAAGCCGGCGCCGCCGGTGCCGATTTCTTCCTGCATGCGCACGATGTGGGTGAGGTAGAGGCGGTTGTACTTGGTCTGGGCGGGGTCGAGCTTTTCCACCTGGGTGGCCAGGTGGCGGATGCCGCGGATGCCGATCCAGGGCAGCGGCATACCGTCGAGGATGCGGGTGGTGGCCAGCACGGCCTGGCGGATGAGTTTGTCCCAGTCCTGCTCCCGGGGCACGTCGTCGAGCCAGTACATCAGGCCCTTGGCCGCCAGCGCGCCCTTGGCGAAGCGCGCCTTCTGCAGGTCGGCGCTGGCGCAGCGCACCGGTTCTTCGAACACCGGGTCGCTGATCAGGTATTCGTCGCCGTCGCGGCCGTAGGCCAGCAGGTTGTGGGCGTTGAAGTGGAAGCGCATTTCCGGCGGGAAGTACGGCAGCCAGAACACCGAGCTTTGCAGACCGGCCAGGCGGCCCTGGTCGAGCAGCGCGTCGAGGGCGCGGCGGCCCTCTTCCGGGTTGCCGAAGGTGCGGCTGTGCAGGCGCGCGCCGAGGCGCTTGCTCAGGGTCTTGATCAGGTGCCGGGGCGGCATGCGGTAGGCGATCAGCGGCATGCCGCCGAGCTTGACGATGGGCAGGTAGGCGAAGGCCAGGCCCGAGGCCAGGCCGAAGGCCATCGGCTCGCTCATCGGCAGGCCGGCGTGGGTCAGCAGGCTGGCCATCACCCCGCTTTCGCAGTGGGCACTCTGGCGGTGCTGGAAAAGCGGTTCGAAGCTGCTCATGCTGGGTCCTTCTGGTAGCCGATCAGTTGTTCCACCGGCAGGCCGAAGGCTTCGGCGTATCGGGCGAGGATGGCGGCGTTCAGGCGCCGGTAGACGGCCGGGCGGAAGTGGCGGCGGATGCGCCACTGCCAGAGGCCGGTGATCTGCGCCAGCGCCGGCTCGTCCAGGCGGTAGCGGTACATCAGGCACTTCAGCGGCGACGCCTCGCCACGTCGCCAGGCCGCCTCGGCCTCGGCTTCCTGGGCTTCCAGCTCGGCCACCGCCAGTTGGGTGGCGTAGGCCTCGGTCTCCCAGCCGTCGCTCTGCGCGCGTTGGTAGTGGCCCTGTTCGTCCACCGCGTAGACCAGCTTGCTGTGGCCACCGTAGGTGGAGCTGTGGTCCTGGGGCACTTCGTCAAGCTTCATCGCCGACCACCGTCAGATGCATGAACGCGCTGGAGAAACGGCCGCTCTCCGGCACGTAGCAGAGCAGGCGCTCGCCACGGCGCAGGCGGCCGCCGTTGAACAGTTCCTCGAGGATGATGAAGATCGAGGCCGCACCGGTGTTGCCCTTGCTGGTCAGGTTGGTGAACCAGCGCTCCTGGGGGATCGGCAGGTCGGCCTCGGCCAGGCCCTCGGCCAGGCGCTCGCGGAAGAATTCGGAGGAGTAGTGCGGCAGGAAGTGGTCGATGTCGGCGGCGCGCAGTTCGCGCTTGCGCAGGATGCGCTTGAGCGCCTCGACCACGGTGATGCGCACGATGTTGTCGTTGAGCAGCTTGACGTCCTGCTTGATCGCCATCACCGAGCGGCGGCTGCGCTCGTCGGCGTCGAAGCGGCTCCAGCCGGTCAGCGCGCCCTCTTCCATCTCGGCGCCGGCGTACATACACGGCGGCATCTGGTCGGCGAAGGAGAGGATGTCGATCCAGTCGATGCGCAGGCTCAGCCCGCTCGGGTTGGGTTGCCCTTGCAGCCAGACGGCGCCGGCACCGTCGGAGAGCATCCAGCGCAGGAAGTCCTTCTCGAAGGCGATCTCCGGGTGGTTCTCCAGCTCGCCGGCGCGGCGCTCGTACTCGGCGTCGAAGTTGCGCGCCTGCATCAGAGTGGAGGCGACTTCCGAGCCGCAGGCCACGGCGTTACGGCTCTCGCCGCTGGCCACGCTGAGCCAGGCGTATTTCAGCGCGGTCATGCCGCACAGGCAGATGCCGGCGGTGGTCACCACTTCGCCGGGCGGGCTGCCCAGTTCACCGTGCACCATCACCGCGTGGCCGGGCATGGTCTGGTCGGGGGATGAGGTGCTGGCCACCAGGCAGTCCAGCGCGTCCAGCTCGAAGCCCGGTCCGGCCAGCCCGCGGATAGCCGCGGCGCTGATCTGCGCGTTGTTCATCGCCGGCTCACCGCTAGCCGGGTCGATCACGTAGTGCCGGTTCTGGATGCCGTTGCGCTTGAGCACCAGGCGGCGCGCCCGCGACGGACGCCCGCCGACCAGGCCGAGGCGCTCCTCCATCTGTTCGTTGTCGACCGGATCGAAGGGCAGGTAGGCGCTGATGCGATTGATGAAGACGGGATTGGCCACGTTGAATTCCTCGGGTCACTTCACTCGCCGGACGGACCGGCGAAGTAGGCCTTTTCACGCAGAGTCCGATCCCTGGACAGCGGAGCCAGCAGTTTCTTGAGCAGGGCGCCGAGCGGCACCACGGTGATGATCAGGCAGATCAGGAAGACGATGTAGAACACCAGGCCGGCGCCACGGCGGACGCTCTGCTGGGGGCCGAGGGCCGAGAGCAGGCGGCTCCACAGCTGGAAGCTGCGGTTGCCGACCTTCTCGCTGCCGATCAGCTTCTCGTCGACGCGCACGGCGCCGAGGCCCTTGAGCATGGGTTCGGTGATGGGCGTCGCGTCGGTGGTCAGGCGCTGCGCCATGGCCTCGCCGAAGCGGCTGGCGGCGGCGATCTCGCCGTCCTCGATGCCGGCGCGCGGCACCCAGGAGTAGGGTTTCTGCCGGCCGGTGAACATCCACAGCGGGGTGGCCAGGAAGCTCGCGGCGGTGCCGCAGGCATCGGTCAGGGCGATGTTGTCCACCAGCCGCGCACCCAACTGGGCGAGGCGCGCCTTGACCTTTTCCTGGGCCATCAGCCACATGTTGCGGCAGCCGATCAGGGTCACCACCGGCGTGTCGCGGAGCAACCGGGCCGCCTCCGGCGAGGCGAGGAAGCTGGTCACCGGCAGCGACGGCGAGAGGAACCAGACCTGGTAGGCGAGGATCACCAAGTCATAGCGCTTGTCCGCGTCCACCCGCAGTGGTTGCAACGGCTGGGGGCGCATCAGCACCGTCTCGGGAAAGATGCGGAAGAAGCCCAGGAAGGGCCAGGGAAAGGGAAAGGGGCGCTCCGGTTGCAGCTCCAAATAGTCCACCTGCACGCCGGCGGTTTTCTCCAGCGGCGCGCATACCGACCGGACCAGGCGATCCAGTTGGCCGGTTTGTGAGAAGTGGACTACCAAAACCTGACGCATCCGCTGCCGATTCCCTGCAAAATGGGTCGAATTATGCCACAGCGAATTCTTCAAACCGTAACCTGGCCGCGCCTTCTGGCCCTACTGTTCGTCAGTTCACAGGCCGTCGCCGGGGACATCCTGATCGACGTTGAGGGCCGCCAGGGCGATGCCCCTGTGCACCTGGCCCTGGTGCTCGCCGACCAGCCGGACTGGGACACCCGCGTGCTGCACCTGATCCAGGGCGGCGAGGCCGAGCTGCGGCTGCGCGACCTGCCGCCCGGGCGCTACGCCGTGCAACTGTTCCAAGACCTGGACGGCGACGGCCAGCTGGCGCTCAGCCGGCGCGGCGTGCCACGGGAGCCAGTGGGCTTCTCGACCAATCCGTCCCTGGTGAACGGCCAGCCGACGCC
Organism: Pseudomonas sp. GD04015; assembly: GCF_029837675.1. Classification (NCBI taxonomy): domain Bacteria; kingdom Pseudomonadati; phylum Pseudomonadota; class Gammaproteobacteria; order Pseudomonadales; family Pseudomonadaceae; genus Pseudomonas; species Pseudomonas sp. GD04015. The sequence continues at coordinate 81,174 of NZ_JAOEEE010000002.1, forward strand.
GCTGCGCTGCCTGTTCGAGCATGGCAGCGGCGATACGCGGATCACGGTGAAACTGCGCAGCAAGCGCTAGTCGGCGCGCCAGATCAGCTCCGAGGTGTCGTAGCCACGCGCGCGGGCCTCGGCCAGCAGGCGCTCGCGCGTCTCGGACGAGACCTGCGGCGTTCGCGACAGCAACCACAGGTAGTCGCGGTCGGGATTCCCCACCAGGGCGACGCTGTAGTCGGCGTCGAGGTAGAGCACCCAGTAGTCGCCCCTGGACAGGGTCGGGAAGAGGTTGCCGAACCAGTTGTCGAAGCGCACCCACAGTTTGTCCGTCCGCTCCGGCCGTTGCAGCGTCGCCTCGCCGCGCGCCTCCTTCCACGTACCCTCCGCGGTGCGGCAGCGGTTGGTCACCGCCACCGCGCCGTCTTCGCGCAGGCGGTAGTGCGCCTCGGAAGCGACGCAGGCGCGCTGGAAGAACATCGGCAGGCGCGCCAGTTCGTACCAGGTGCCCTGGTAGCGTTGCAGGTCCACCGCGCCGGCCGTGCGCGGCGGGCCGTCCGGGGTGCCGGAGCCGGCGCAGCCGGCCAGGACTAGAAACAGCAGCGGAAACAGGATGGCGCGCATGGGGTTCTCCTTCGGCGTATGCGGATTCGACCGCGGACGCCGCCGAAGGAGCGGGAAAGTTACTTGAGCCCCTGGCCGGAGAAGATCACCACCTTGTCGGCGGCGAACTGGACGCTGATGAAGCTCTTCTCGTCGCCCCAGGTGCAGCTGGTCAGGCCGATGGCCCCCGAGCATTCGGTGGGGCTGCCGAGCAGGTTCTCCACTTCGCTCTTGGCCATGCCGGCCTTGAGCTTGGAATAGTTTTCCTGGTTGATCTTGCTGCAGGCGGCGAGCAGGACACAGGCGGCGAGTACGGCGTAGTGGCGCAGCGACATGAGGTGACTCCAGAACGGACCAGACTGCCGCCGAGCTTGCCACAGGATGCGTCCGATTGCGCCCCTCCGGCCTCCGCGACGGTTCACAGTTCGCGCTTGCGCCGCGTCAGAAGCGCGAACCCGGTTGTTCGAGGAAGGCCAATTCCTCGGGCGTGGACGGGCGACCGAGGATCGCGTTGCGGTGGGGGAAGCGGCCGAAGCGGCGGATCACCTCGCGGTGGCGCTCGGCGAAGTCCAGGTAGTTGCTGAACAGTTCGCGCTCGCTGGCCGGCGCCTGGTCGCGCAGGGCGGTGAAGCGGGCGACGGCCTGGTCCTGCAGGGCGAGGTCCTCGGCGTGCTCCAGCACCAGGTAGGCGAACACCCGCTGGATGGGAGCCAGCTCGGCGTCGAAGCCCTGGGCCAGGCCTTCGCGCAGCAGCACCCTGGCCCGCTCGTCGCCGGCGAAGGCCTGCGGGGTGCCGCGGTGGATCATGCGCGGCAGCTGGTCCAGCAGCAGGATCAGCGCCAGCCGGCCCTGCGCCTGCCCGGTCCAGTCCCGCAGGCCGCCGGCCAGCGCCTCGGCGCAGAGGTCGCCGAAGCGAAGGCGGGCTTCCTCATCCTGCTCGGGGCGGTAGCCGAACCACAGTCCATTGCGCCGGGCCGCCACCTCGCCGGCGCTCGCGGCGTCGCCGAACCACCAGTCCAGCAGCGGCTGCCAGGCGCTCATGGCTCAGGCCTTGTGATAACCGGTGACGCGCTCGACTTCTTCCTTCGAGCCGAGGAATACCGCCACGCGCTGGTGCAGGGAGTCCGGCTGGATGTCGAGGATGCGCTGGTGGCCGTTGGTGGCGGCGCCGCCGGCCTGCTCGATGATGAAGGACATGGGGTTGGCCTCGTACATCAGGCGCAGCTTGCCCGGCTTCTCCGGCTCGCGGGCGTCGCGCGGGTACATGAACAGGCCGCCGCGGGTGAGGATGCGGTGCACGTCGGCCACCATGGAGGCGATCCAGCGCATGTTGTAGTTCTTGCCCAGCGGGCCTTCCTTGCCGGCCAGCAGCTCGTCCACGTATTGCTTGACCGGGGCTTCCCAGTGGCGCTGGTTGGACATATTGATGGCGAACTCGGCGGTGCTCTCCGGCACGCGGATGTTGTCGTGGGTGAGCACGAAGCTGCCCAGCTCGCGGTCCAGGGTGAAGCCCTTGACGCCATCGCCCAGGGTCAGCAGCAGCATGGTCTGCGGGCCGTAGATGGCGTAGCCGGCGGCGACCTGCTGGGTGCCCGGCTGCAGGAAGGCCTGCTCGTTGAGGCTGTCGTTCTGGCTCAGGTGCTGGTCCGGGCAGCGCAGCACGGAGAAGATGGTGCCGACCGAAACGTTGACGTCGATGTTGCTGGAGCCGTCCAGCGGGTCGAACACCAGCAGGTAGGCGCCCTTCGGGTACTTGCCGGGAATCTGGTAGGCGTTGTCCATCTCCTCGGAAGCCATGCCGGCCAGGTGGCCGCCCCACTCGTTGGCCTCCAGCAGGATCTCGTTGGAGATCACGTCGAGCTTCTTCTGCACCTCGCCCTGGACGTTCTCGGTATCCATGCTGCCAAGCACGCCGCCGAGCGCGCCCTTGGAGACGGCGTGGCTGATTTCCTTGCAGGCACGCGCCACCACCTCGATGAGGAAGCGCAGGTCGGCCGGCGTGTTGTGACTGCGGGTCTGTTCGATGAGGTAGCGGCTGAGGGTGACGCGCGACATGGAGGGGCTCCGGAGGCGTGGAAAAATCGGCGGCAGTTTAACCCTTTGCGGGCTCGGGCGCCTCTGCCGTGCCCGACAGCAGATGAGAGGATGGCGACACGGGGGAAGTTCAAGAACGCGGCCCCGTTGCGGGGCCGCGGGATAGAGCGCTTACAGGTCCCAGGAAAGCGACAGGTTGACGCCATGCTGGTCGCTGTCGTCGGCGTCGCGGTAGGTGTAGGCGCCGCGCACCGCCAGGCCCTGCGCGATCTGGTGGCTGACGCCGAAGCTGGCGCGCCAGGTCTTGTCGTCTGGCGTGTAGCCTTCCAGGGTGTAGCCGATGGTCGGCAGGCTGCGCAGGGACATGTCCACGTCGCCGGCGTCGTCCTCGTACTCGCGCTCCAGCGCCAGTTCGCCGAACAGGCGGGTCTGCTGGCTCAGGTCGAACAGGCCCTGCAGGCCGACGCCGAGGCGCTTGGAGGTGCGTTTCTGGTCGCCGAAGTTCAGCGCGGTGGCGCTCAGGCCGTCCTCGGCGTAGCCGTCCACCTCGACCCGCGCATAGTCGGCGCTGACGAACGGGCTGAGGTGCCAGGGACTGTCGGTGCTCTGGGCAATGTCGTAGCCGACCCGGGCGCTCAGGCTCCACAGGTCGCCGTCGGTGTCGGCCTTCTCGCGGCGGGTGGAGGTGCCCAGGGCGAACTGGCGGTCGAGGTCGTGGTAGTCCAGGTAGCCGACGCTGGCGGCCAGCTCGCCCCACCAGCGGTTGTGCTGGTACTGGGCGAAGGCGGTGGCGAGGTAGCTGCGCAGGTCGTAGTCGGAATCGCCGGCGCCGACCTCCAGGCCCTGCTCGTAGAGCCCCGCCGCCAGGCCGATGCGCCAGGCATCGTCGAGACGGTAGCTGGCGCCGAGGTTGAGGCTGTAGCCGTTGCCGTCGGCGTCGCCGCCATGGATGTCGTAGTTCTGCCGCTGGCCGCCGGCGTTGATGAAGGTGCGCACCTGGCCGACCGCCTGCCAGGCTTCCCAGTCCGCCAGCCACTGGGCGCGCAGCTGGTCCTGGTGGGAACGCAGGGTGCCGTGGGCCATTTCCGGCAGCAGGCTGACCTCCCAGGGGGCGGCCAGCAGGGAATGGGCGTAGTCGGCGATCAGCAGTTGGCCGGCGATGGTGGGGTGCACGCCATCGTTGAACAGCAGCTTGGTCGGGTCGGGATTGGTGCCGTTCAGGCCGTAGACCGGGTTCGGCGTGGAGCAGCCGTCGAAGCAGGTGCCGATCAGGTTCTGGTCGGTCGCCAGGCCGTACTGCCCGGGGTTGGCCAGCACTTCCGAGAGCATCAACGGCACGTTCAGCGGGATCACCTGCGCATCCACCGTCGGCAGCAGGCGGACCAGCTCGTCGTTGTAGGCCAGGCCGAGCTGGGAGACGGTCTCCGCCAGCGGCGTGGTGGAGATGGCCGGCGTCTTGCCCACGTCCGGCAGCAGCCAGACCATGATGTAGCGGGCGCCGGACTGCTGCAGGGTCTGCAGGCTGTCGACCAGGCGCCCGGCCGCGGCCTGGGCCGTCTCCGGGCTGGTCACGCGGAACTGGAGGAAGTCGTTGCCGCCGCCGGTCAGGTAGTACAGCGCGTTCGGGTCGGCACGTCCGCCAACGGAGGCGAGGTAGCCGTCGGCGCTGTTGATCGAGTCGAGAATCTGGTCGGTGCGGTAGCCACCTACCGCCCAGTTGTTGCCACCGGCGTTCGCCGAGGCGAGGCCGGCGTCGTCGAGGCCCAGCCGCTCACCCAGGATCATCGGCGCGACCGGGCCGAAGGCTTCGCCCGGCAGGTAGGTCGGGCCGGTGCGGTTGGTGAAGCGCGTGGTGGCGCCGTCCGGGCCGTCGCTATCGGCGCTCCAGCCGGCATCGCTCAGGCTGTCACCGAACACGACCAGGGAAGAATAGGGAGACGCGTGCAGCGAGAGGGAAGCACCGGCCAGCAGGCATGCGGCGGCCAGGGGAGTCAGGATGCGCTTCATCGGAAAATCCTTATCGTTGTTGTTCGACCGGTTGGCACCTCCCTGACTCTAGCGTGATTTGCGTCGCAATTCACCACATACGCGCAGACCTCTAGCGATCCCCCGCCTCCGGCTTGCGCAACAGGCTGAAGGCCATGCCGCCCAGCAGGGCGACGCCGGCCAGCAGCACGCCCCACAGGCCGAGGCGCTGCCAGTCGTACGCCGGCTGGCTGGCGGTCGCCCGCTCAGGGGCCGGCGCCGTGTCCGGGGCGATGGCGGTTCCCAGGCTGGCCAGGCGGCCGGGCTCGTAGCCGGGAATCAGCGTGCCCAGCGGCAGCGCCGCCGAGCGCGCCGAGGCGTCGCCGACGGCCAGCCGGTACGGCTCGGAGCCCCGGGCGAGGAACACCACCTGGGTCCCGTTCAGCGCCACGCGCAGGACCGGAGCCTCCTGGCCGAGCCCGCCGCCGCGGGCATCGACCCGCAGGCGCAGCTGCTGCACCGGCACGCCGGGCAGCTCGATCTCGTCGCGCAGTTCCTCCTTGCCGTTCTCCGGCAGGCGATAGAGCAGGCCGGCCGCCAGGGGCTGCCACTCCAGCGTGCCGGCGCGCCGCGCCGCCAGGCTGACCGGGGCCAGCACGTTACCCGCCGGCAGCTCCACGCGGATGCGTTTCAGGGGCAGCGCCAGCGGCAGTTCCCAGCTGTATTCACCGGCCTTGGCCGAGGCCGGCGTCAGCGGCGCGGACCAGGCCAGCGCCGGCCCCTGGTCGCGCCGCTCGATGCTCACCAGACGCGCGTCGAGCAGCGCCGGCGCCTGTCGCGGGGCCTGCCAGAGCAGGCGCAGGTAGCGGGCCTTGGCCCCCGGCAGCGGCACCTCGCGCTGCTCGACGCGCTCGTCGGCGAAGCTCAGGCGGGCGATCTGTCCGTCGTCCCAGGGCCGCCAGTGCTGCAGGTCGTCACTGGCCTCGATGGAAAAGCGCTGGAAGCCCTCCTGCTCGGTACTCCAGTCCAGCCGCAGGCGGTGCAGGGGCTGGTCGAAGGCGCTGGCGTCCAGCAGCCAGCCACGCAGCACCTGCTCGCCCTCCCCGGCCGGCTCCGGCGCCACCTCCACCAGGGTGCCGGTGGTGCCGCGCTGCACGCGGATGGCCGGCGCCGCCTGGGCATCGGCCGGCCCGCGCAGGGGGAACCACTTCACCGCCGCCTCGACGCGCTTCTCTTCGGCGCGGGCGCTGCCCAGGGTCAGTGCGTAGGCCAGCTCCTCGCCCTCGGCGTTGAGCACCCGCAGGTCGCGCAGGTCGGCGTGGCTGGCGGCCAGTTGCAGGCCGAACGGCACCTCCAGCCGGTACCAGGGCCCCTCGCCCTCCAGGCGCAGCGGCACCTGGGTGGTCTGGGCGGCCTGGAGCCAGGGCGTCGCCAGCAGGGCGAGCAGGCAGAGGATGGACTTGTTCATGAGGTCACCTGTGGGGATTCGGTCTTGCGGGGCGGCAACGGGGCGAAGTAGCCGACCACCAGCAGCAGCACGCCGACGCCGATGAAGGAGACGATGCGCTCCAGGCCGCCGCGGTTGCCCAACTCGACGAAGAACAGCTTGGCCACCACCACGGCGATCAGCGCCGCGCCCAGCAGCCACAGCTCGCGGCGGGCGCGCAGGTGGCCGAGGATCATCAGCGGCAGGGCGATCAGGGTCCAGACGATGGACAGTCCGGCCTGCACCAGCATCGAGTCGAGCAGCGCGTCCAGCTCGTAGGGCACGCCGCCCCAGTGATGCGCCGCGCGGAACACGGCGGCAGTGAGCACGGCGAACAACGTGGCGCCGACCACGGCCTGGGCGATGCGCTCGCCGTGCGCGGCCAGCCCCAGCTGCGGCAGGCCACGGCGCAGCCAGGCGTAGACCGCCAGCAGCACCAGCAACATACCCAGCTCCAGCGGGTTGAACAGCGGCAGGTAGGGCAGCGGTTCGGCGCTGCCGTCGCTGGCGACGTTGGCCAGCCAGATCCAGCCGAGCATCAGCGCCGCCAGCGGCGCCGCGGCCAGCACCCGGTACTCGCGTTCGTAGGCGGCCACCGGCCAGGGCCAGGCGCGCGGCGCGGCCATCGCCAGGAGGAACAGGCTCGGCAGCATGGCCCAGCCCAGCCAGCGCCAGGCGTTGTAGTGCTCGGCCAGCAGCATCAGCCCGTAGCGCAGCTCCAGCGCCAGCACGCCGAGCACCAGCCAGCAGCCGAGCACATGGGCGGCGCTGCGCGGGCCGGCCGGCAGCAGGCCGTCCAGGCGGCGCAACGACCACAGGTGGGCGGCGAACACCAGGCCCCAGCCGAGCCAGCCGAAGCCGGCCGCCGGATGATAGGTACGATGCGCCAGGTGCAGCAGGATGACCACCGCCGCCGGCACCAGCAGCAGGCAGAGCAGCGCCAGGGAACGCCAGCGCAGGCGCCCGGCCAGCCAGCTCCACAGCCCCGTGCTGAGCGCGGCCAGGGCGAGCAGCGCGGCGCCCTGCCACGCGGGGTCGACGAAGCGCAGCACCTCGCTGGCCAGGGCCAGCGCCCACCAGCCGGCGCCCCAGGCCAGCAGCAGCTGGGACAGGCGTTGCAGGCTCAGGCTGCCCAGCGCCCCGGCCTGCTGGCGCAGCAGCACGTGGCGCAGGCGCCAGGCGCCGACCTGGGCGGCCAGCGCCAGCACCAGCGGCGCCCAGAAGCCGGCATGGGCCAGCGGCCGCAGCCCCTCGCTCGGCAGCTGGCCGAGCAGCAGCGGGCTGGCGGCCAGGAAGGCGACGCCGCCGACCACCTGCAGCAGCAGGCCGAACAGGAAGCTGGCACGTAGTTGCAGGCGCAGGCTGAGCCAGATGATCAGCAAACCGCTGCCGGCCCAGACCGCCGCAGCGCTGCGCCAGGGCAGCACGAACAGCACGGCCAGATTGACGAACAGCAGGCCGACCAGCATGACCAGCGACAGGCCGCGCATCAGCCGCACGTCCTGGCTCACCAGCCGGTCGCGCACGGCGATCAGCATGCCGGCCACCAGCGCCAGGCCGATCAGCGAACACACCAGCAGGCCGCGCCAGCCGGAATGCAGCGCGCCGGAATCACCCAGGCCGCCGCCCTGCATCTGCACGAGGAACACGCACCCGCCCAGCAGCTGCACGGCGAAGGCGGTGAACAGGAAGCTGCGCGCCTGCAGGCGCAGGCCGGCGAACAGGGTCGCCAGACCGGCCAGCGCCCAGGCGATGGCCGTGCCCTCGGCCCCCAGGCACAGCGGCGCGATCAGATAGAGGAAGGAAAGCCCCGCCACCGCCAGCCAGGGCAGCCCTGCACGCTCCCAGTCGCGGCTGGCCTCGACAGGCGCACGGCGCAGCTGCCACCCGGTGAACAGCAGCGCCACGCCGAGCATCAGCGCCCCCAGCGGTGCGCCGTCCAGCAGGGTGTCGCGGCCGATGTCCAGCTGTCCGAGGAAGGCCAGCGCCGCGCCGACCTGCAACAGCAGCGCGAAGGCGCGGGCCAGCGGCCGGCCCTGGCGCAGGCCCAGCCAGTAGATGCCGGCGCCCTCCACCGCCCAGGCGGCGGAGGTCCAGCGCACATCGAGACCCAGCGGGATCGCCAGGGTGCCGAACACCACGCCCAGGGCCAGGCAGGTTTCCGTCAGCAGCAACACGTTGCGCCCGCGCAGCAGGCGCGCCAGACCCAGGTAGAACAGGCCGAGGGCCAGGGCGCTGAAGGCGGCGGCCAGCTCGATGTGCTGGACCACCGCGTACTGCAGGCCGAAGCCCACCAGCGGCGGGCCGAACAGCACGGTGCCGTCGATGTAGTCGGCACGCCCGCGCGACCAGCGCAGCAGCTCGTCGCGGCCCTCCGGCGCGTCGGCCGCCTCACGCAGCTTGCGCCGGGCGAACAGCAGGCCGATGACCACATACATCAGGAAGAACAGCACCAGGAACGGCTCGGTGCTCCACAACAATTCCGGCGTGTAGGAGCGCAAACCCCAGGCGAAGCCGATGCCGAAGGTGCCGACGAAGCCGACCAGGTTGAGCAGGCGCCAGGCCTTGAACCAGGCGATGGCGAGGATGCCGGCGTTGAGCAGGACGAAGTAGGAGAACAGCGCCACGTGGTTGCCGCTACCGGTGGAGGTGAGGATCGGCGCGGCGAAGCCGCCGAGGGCCGCCGCCACCGCCAGGCCCAGGGCATTCTGCGCCACCGCCAGGATGGCCGAGAAGGCGGTGACCAGCACCAGCAGGCCCAGGGCCATCTTCGGGTCGAGCAGCGGGTGCAGGCGCATGGCGGCGAACACCGTCAGGTACAGCACGGCGATGCCGGTTCCCTGCAGCATCAGGCCGTAGTTCGGGTTGCGCCGACGCAACCACCAGCCCAGGCCCAGCAGGGCGATGGCGCTCGCCGCCACGCCCGCGTAGCGCAGCGCCACCGGCACTTCCATGCCCTCGGTGGCGTAGCGCAGGAGGAAGGCCAGGCCGAGGAACAGCAGCACCACGCCGATCCGCAGCACGGTGTTGCCGCCCAGCAGCCAGGCCTTGGCCAGGGCGATGCCGCGCTCGATGGGCGACGGCTCGCGCGGCTTCGCGGGACGGGGCTCGGGACGGCGCGGAGGAGTCGGCGGCGGCGTGGGAACGTGAACGGCAGGCAGCGCGGCTTCGATGGCGGCCGGGGCCGCCGGTGTCGCTTGCGGCAGCTCCGGCAGCTCCCAGACCAGTTCGTCCGGCATGGGCTCGGGCGCGATCTCCGGCTCAGGCGGCGCGGCTTCGACCACGGGCGGCGTCTCGGAAGCCGGAGGCGCCTCGGGGATCGCCTCCGCCGGCCGGCCGCTTTCCAGCTTCACCAGCCGCTCGTACAGGGCCGTGGTGCCGTGCTCGAAACGCTCGGCGAAGCCCTTCAGCTCGCGGCGCAGCCCGGCGTTCTCCGCAGCCAGCTGCTGCAGCCGCAGCGCCTGGCCCAGCCCCAGGCCAATCAACCCACCGAGCAGGGCCGAGGTCACCGATTCTCCGACCAGTGCGCCGAGCACCAGGCCGACCAGCATGAAAATCCATTGCATGCAGTATTTCCCGAGCCGTTGAGGCGAAATGCTTCACCGAGGAGCCACCGAGTATATCGGCGCACCGGACGCTACCCAGTGATGACGTTGGCTAACTGGTGCATGGGCACAACGTTTCGCTTGCGTATGGTTGCCGGGGCGCGCATCCCACGTTCGAGGACATGAAAAAAACATGTACCCGCCATGTGCTGCTGAACGGGCACATGCGCTTCGTAGGGTATGCTGTGCGCACCTGGCGGGACTTTCTGCCGGATCGATTGCCGAGCGTACTGAAACCCGAAGTATCAACACACGCGATAACCGGCCGAAAGGCGGTGCTTCCATACACACCGCTCCCAGATTTCATCCGGGCTACGACCGAACATTGGAGTTGCCGGTGTATCGGTGTGCACGGCGCACCCTACGCCCCGTCCAGGGGAAATAACCGCGGAGGCAGGTTCTGAAAGCGCCGCTTTCATCCCGGTAGGCGAACCCTGCCCGCCACATACAGACCGCTGCAGTACACCACCACCAGACCACCCACGATCAGCCACTCCTGCACAACCACCTCCCCAGCGAATAGGGTGGGCCACGTCCCTGTGGACCCATGGAAATCGAACGAAGGGTGGGCGCCCTCCCTGGCACCCGAAACTCAGAACAGCGGCCAGCGCGGCCGCACGCTGGCGACGAACGCCCGCTCGCCCTCCAACTGGCCAACCAGCATCTGCCCGTCGGCGCTGACCCCGGTGGCCTGCACCACTGGCACCGCCGCCGCGGCCAGGGAATGTTCGTAGAGCCAGGCCTCCACCGTGCGCATGCCGCCCTCGGCGGTCCACACGAAGCCGCGGTCCTCGTCGGCCGCGCGGCCGTCGCTGGCCACGCCGACCACCACCGAGCCATCCGCGCTCACCGCGTTGGCGCGGGAGATCAGCCCGCCGTTCAGCCCGCCGAGCCCGCGCATGCCGGTCTCCTCGCGCCAGACGAAGGCGCGCAGGGCCTCGCCGGCATGGCCGTCGGTGGCGACGCCGACGATGACGCGGCCGTCGGCGCTGACCGCGGTGGCCATGGCGTAGTGGCCGCCGTTGAGGGTGCCGAGGTTGCGCAGCCCCTCAGCCTCGGTCCAGCGCACGGCACGGCGGGCGTTGTCGCGCTCGCCGTCGTCGGCGTAGCCGGCGATCACCCGGCCGTTGGCGCTGACCGAGCAGGCGTGGCTGGTCAGGCCGCCGTTGAGCGCACCGAGGCTGCGCATGCCGGTGGCGAAGGTCCAGTAGAAGCCGCGGCAGGCGTGGCCGGCTGCGCCGTCGGCAGCATCGCCGACCACCACCAGGCCATCGGCGCTGCAGGCGTAGGCCTGGGAATAGCGCCCGTAGTTGAGCGTGCCGAGGCTGAACACGCCGCCCTGGCGGGTCCAGCGGAAGGCGCGGTCGGCGCCTTCGGCGTCACCGTCCTCGGCGGTTCCGACCACCACCCGGCCGTAGGCGCTGATCGCCTCGGCGGAGCAGTAGCGCCCGCCGTTCAGGCCGCCCAGCTGTTGCAGACCGCTGGCGCGGGTCCATAGGAAGGCGCGCATGCTCAGCGCGTCCGCCGGGTCGGCGAGCATGCCCACCACGTGCAGGCCGTCCGCACTCACCGCCGCCACCCGCAGGTAGCCGTCGCCGGCCAGGCCGGCGATGCGTTCCAGGCCGACGAACTCCGGCTCCGCCGCGAGCAGCCGGGCCGTCAGCGCGGGGCTCACGGGCCATGCCTGGTACTTCAGATCCTTCATCCCTCGTCACCGTGTCGTCTGCCGTGGAGTGCAGGCGACGCCCCCCTTTGCTGCTTCTCCCGACACGAGAGCGCCGCCTGCCCAGGCCATCATCCGGGGCAACGTTCGCCCAGCGTTCGCCAGCGCAGAAAAAGGTGGGGAAAGAAGCGGAGACTCAGTCGAAGATCGAGCCCTTGCCGGTCGGAATGCCCGACCACAGCTCTTCGATGTTCTTGAGGCCCCACTCCTCGGCGGACTCGCGGCCGACGATCTTGTCGCGGCCGGCCAGCCTGGCCAGGTCGATCACTTCCTGGGGGATCGGCAGCTTCGAGCGGGCAGAGAAGAACACCTTGACCCGCGGCGTGAGCAGCGACTTCTCGTGCTGCTCGACCACCACGCCGAGGCGGCCGCTCTCCAGGCGCACCAGCGAGCCGATGGGGTAGATGCCCATCGACTTGACGAAGGCCTGGAACAGTTGCGGGTCGAAGTGGCCCTTCCACTCGGCCATCTTGCGGATCGACTCGGCCGGGTCCCAGCCCTTCTTGTAGGGGCGGTCCGAGGTGATGGCGTCGTACACGTCGCAGATGGCGCCCATCCGCGCGAACAGGCTGATCTGCTCGCCGGCCAGCCGGTGCGGGTAGCCCGAGCCGTCGAACTTCTCGTGGTGGTGCAGGCACACGTCGAGCACCAGCGCGCTGACCTGGCGGCACTCCAGCAGCATCTTCGCGCCGGCCTCCGGGTGGCGGCGCATGGTGCCGAACTCGACGTCGGTGAGCTTGCCCGGCTTGTTGAGGATGGCGTCGGGGATCGCCATCTTGCCGATGTCGTGCAGCAGACCCGCCTCGCCGGCCTCGCGCACCTGCGCCTCGGGCAGGCCCATCTGCCGCGACAGGGCGATCATCAGGGCGCAGACCGCCACGGAGTGCATGTAGGTGTATTCGTCGGAGGTCTTCAGCCGCGCCAGGCTAATCAGCGCGTTGGGGTGGCGCAGCACCGAGTCGGAGATTTCCTCCACCAGCTCGGCCACGTGCTCCAGCACGATGGCCTGGCCCATGCGGGCGTCGCTGAACATCTGCACCACCGCCGCCTTGGACTGGGCGCACAGCTTGAGCGCCCGCTGCACCTCGTGATCCAGGCTGGTGCGCACCGGCGGCGTGCGGCTCTCGGCGGCCAGCAGGCGCGCCTCGGCCTCCGCCTCGACTTCCTCGAGGCTCTGGCTGATATGCCCGGCCGGCACGTCGAGGCCCTTACTCACGTCGATCCAGACTTCGCTCACGTCGCTGTCGAGCACGCGCTGCAGGTCCCGCTCGTTGTCGAGCAGGAAGCGCCCCCGCCAGAAGGGATGGTCCATCCATGAACCGCAGAACTCGTGGATATACATACCGAGCACCAGCTCGGAGACGGCAATACGCTTGAGCACGATGGATGGACCGCTGAATGGTTGTCCGATTCTTTCCCCAGAATACGCCAGGACGAAACGGGGCACATTGCCATCAGCGACTTTTATTTCGCTTTGAGCGCAGCGTCGCGGGCTGCGTGGGCCGGCGCCACGCCATGCGCGGGCGTGATCGGGCGGGACATTTCCCCGCGCCCGGCTATCATGGCGCCACCTAGCGACAAGGAGTCCCCATGCGCCGACTGCTCACCGCCTGCAGCGTGGTCCTGCTACTGCTGCTCAACACCCTGGTCCTGATCGGCCCGCTGCTGCTGATCGCCCTGCTCAAGCTGGTGCTGCCCGGCAAGGCGCTGCGCAACGCCTGTTCGCGCGGCGTGATGTGGGTGGCGGAAACCTGGGCCGAGATCGACAAGCTGATCTTCGCCCTGCTCACGCCGACCGTCTGGGACATCCGCGGCGGCGAGGGACTGCGCCGCGACCGCTCCTACCTGGTGATCAGCAACCACCAGTCCTGGGTCGACATCCCCGCGCTGGTCCAGGCCTTCAACCGCAAGACGCCCTACTTCAAGTTCTTCCTCAAGCAGCAGCTGATCTGGGTGCCCTTCCTCGGCCTGGCCTTCTGGGCGCTCGACTATCCCTTCATGAAGCGCTACTCCAAGGCCTACCTGGCCAGGCACCCGGAAATGGCCGGCAAGGACCTGGAAATCACCAAGCGCGCCTGCGAGCGCTTCAAGGACCTGCCGGTGACGGTGGTCAACTACCTGGAAGGCACCCGCTTCACCCCGGCCAAGCAGGCGCAGCAGGGTTCGCCCTACCAGCACCTGCTCAAGCCCAAGGCCGGCGGCGTGGCCTTCACCCTGGCCGCCCTGGGTCCGCAGCTGGACGCCCTGCTCGACGTCACCCTGGTCTACCCGGGCCTGCGCCCGCCGGGCTTCTGGAAGCTGATCAGCGGCCAGGTGCCGAAGGTGATCATAGACATCCAGACCCGCGAGCTGGACCCGGCGCTGTGGGACGGCGACTACGAGCGCGACCCGCAATTCCGCCTGCGCGTGCAGACCTGGGTCAGCCAGCTGTGGCAGGACAAGGACCGGCGCATCGCCGAACTCAAGGAACAGGTCTAACCCGGCACCGGGCCGGGGCCTGTTACACTTCGGGGCATCATTTCCGTCAGGCCCTTTCCGTGACCACCGCCTTCGCTTCCCTGCCGCTGTCCGCCGCCATGCGCGACAACCTCGCCGCCCTCGGCTACGCCGAGATGACGCCGATCCAGGCCGCCAGCCTGCCGCTGATCCTCGCGGGGCGCGACCTGATCGCCCAGGCCAAGACCGGCAGCGGCAAGACCGCCGCGTTCGGCATCGGCCTGCTGCACCCACTCAACCCGCGCTTCTTCGGCTGCCAGGCACTGGTGCTGTGCCCGACCCGCGAGCTGGCTGACCAGGTGACCAAGGAGCTGCGCCGCCTGGCCCGCGCCTCGGACAACATCAAGATTCTCACCCTCTGCGGCGGCGTGCCGCTGGGCCCGCAGATCGGCTCGCTGGAGCACGGCGCGCACATCGTCGTCGGCACCCCGGGGCGCATCCAGGAACACCTGCGCAAGGGCACCCTGAAGCTCGACGGCCTCAACACCCTGGTGCTGGACGAGGCCGACCGCATGCTCGACATGGGTTTCTTCGACAGCATCGCCGAGGTCATCGAGCAGACCCCGGCGCGACGCCAGACCCTGCTGTTCTCCGCCACCTACCCGGAAGGCATCGGCCAGCTGGCGGCGCGCTTCCTGCTCGAGCCGGAGCGGGTGCAGGTCGAGGCGCTGCACGACGACGGGCAGATCGAGCAGCGTTTCTACGAGATCGAGCCGAAGCAGCGCATGGAGGCGGTGATCCGCCTGCTGCGCCACTTCCGCAAGCAGCCGGCGGTGGCCTTCTGCGCCACCCGCCAGCAGTGCGACGAACTGGCCGCCCTGCTCGAATCGGAGAAGATTTCCGCCGCCGCCCTGCACGGCGACCTGGAGCAGCGCGACCGCGACCAGGTGCTGACCCTGTTCGCCAACCGCAGCCTCAGCGTGCTGGTGGCCACCGACGTCGCCGCCCGCGGCCTGGACGTCGCCGGCCTGGAACTGGTGATCAACGTCGAACTGGCGCGCGACCCGCAGGTGCACATCCACCGTATCGGCCGCAGCGGCCGCGCCGGCGAGAAGGGCCTGGCGTTGTCCCTGGTGACGCCGAGCGAGGCCCATCGCGCCCAGGCCATCGAGGAACTGCAGGGAGCGCCGCTGACCTGGCAACTGCTCGGCGAACTGAAGGACAAGGGCGAGCCGCTGCTGCCGCCGATGCACAGCCTGTGCATCGCCTCCGGGCGCAAGGACAAGCTGCGCCCCGGCGACATCCTCGGCGCGCTGACCGGCGACGCGGGCATCCCCGGCGACAAGGTGGGCAAGATCGCCATCTTCGATTACCAGGCCTACGTGGCGGTGGACCGCGCCGTCGCCCGCCAGGCCCTGCAGCGCCTGCAGAGCGGCCGGATCAAGGGACGCGCGGTCAAGGTACGGATGATCTAGAGGCGAGACGGCTATGCGCAACATCCTGGTTGTCGAAGACAGCCCCCTGGTACTGAAGATCCTCGACCACCTGTTCCGCCAGGAACCGGCGCTGCAGCCGCTGTTCTGCGCCTCGCTGGGCGAAGCCCAGGTACTGCTGGAAACGTCCTCGGCGCTGTTCTTCGCCGCCATCGTCGACCTCAACCTGCCGGACGCGCCGAACGGCGAGATCGTCGACCTGGTGATGCAGTACAACCTGCCCTGCATCGTGCTCAGTGGCTCCTACGACGAGCACCGGCGCGACGACCTGCTGCTCAAGGGCGTGGTCGACTACGTGCTGAAGGAGAGCCAGCACTCCTACGAATACGCCTTCCGCCTGCTGCACCGGCTGGAGAGCAACAGCCACGTGAAGATCCTGGTGGCGGAGGATTCCGAGGCCACCCGCCACTTCATCCGCCGGGTGCTGACCCCGCACCTGTACCAGATCATCGACGCCTGCGACGGCGACGAGGCGCTGCGCATCCTGCGCGAGCAGCCGGACATCGACCTGTTCCTGGTCGACCACAGCATGCCCGGGGTCAGCGGCTTCGAACTGGTCAAGCTGCTGCGGCAGAAGATGAAGCGCAACGAGCTGATCATCCTGGGCCTGTCGGCCGACGCCAAGGGCTCGCTCAGCGCCCTGTTCATCAAGCACGGCGCCGACGACTTCCTGCGCAAGCCGTTCTGCCCCGAGGAACTCAACTGCCGGGTGATGTCCTGCCTGGAGCGCCGCGACATGATGCGCGCGCTGAAACAGGCGGCGCTGTTCGACTCGCTGACCGGCCTGTACAACCGCCGCGCCTTCTACGAGCAGGGCGTGGATCTGATACGCCAGGCGCAGAAGGGCGGCCAGGACCTCAGCGTGGCGATGATCGACCTCGACCACTTCAAGACGATCAACGACGAGCACGGCCACGCCAGCGGCGACGCCGCCCTGCTGCAGTTCGCCCGCGCCCTGCGCCAGGCGTTCCCGGACACCCTGCTGGGACGCCTGGGCGGCGAGGAATTCGCCCTGGTCAGCCGTGTCGACGGCGAGACGGTGACCCACACCCTGGACACCCTGCGCCAGCACTGCGCCACCCTGAAGTACGCCCCCGGCGCGCCGCCGCTGGGCTTCAGCGCCGGCGTCTACCACGGCATACCGGACGACCTGGAGAGCCTGCTGCACCTCGCCGACATGCGCCTGTACCAGGCCAAGCGCAGCGGCCGCGGGCGCACCATCGCCAGCGCCCCTACAGGCCGTGACGCCTGAAGATGCGCCGGTAGCTGCCGTCGGCCTTCATCGCGGCGATGGCCGCGTCGAACTCGCGCACGATCTGCCGGTGCAGCGGATGGCTGCGGCGCAGCATGATGTGCAGGCCGTTCTCGCTGAGCGGCGTATCCACGAACTCCACCGCGCCGCGAATCTCCCGTAACCCGTGGCGCAGGTGGTAGCGGGCCACAAGCTCGTCCTCCAGGGTCAGCTGCACGCGCCCGGCCGCCAGCATCCGCGCGCCCATGGCGAACTCCAGCACCGGCACCCGGTCCAGCCCGGGCGCCTTGTCGAACGCCGGGTCGTAGCTGTAGCCGCGCACCACCGCGATGCTGAACGGCCTCAGGCTGTCCAGCCCACGAAACTCGAAGGGCTTGCCGGCGCGGCGCAGGAAGCGGATGCGGTTGACCAGGTAGGGCTCGGAGAACCGTCCGTAGCGGGCCCGCTCGGGGCTGTACCAGGCGGCGACCACCACGTCGTAGTCGCCCTGCTGGAACCCCCTCAGCGCCCTGGCCCAGGGCACTTCCACATATTCGGTGGTGTGCCCGGCCCGCTGCAGCGCAGCGCTCACCAGCTCTACCGCCAGGCCGTTGCCGGGCAGGCGCTGGTCGGTGAAGGGCGGCCAGGGATTGCCCGCCAGGCGCAGGTGCTCGGCCACGACCGGCTGCACCAGCAGCAGGGCGACCCACAGCACCGCGCCACGAAATCCGTTCATAACCGACATCCGACTGCAAAACATCCCAGAGTCCATTGACGTCTCAGCACATATCAAGCCGAAACGCAGGCAGACCCTAAGCCTAGCCAGACGGCCCCCATCACGCGCGGCGTACCTTCGTCGGCGAGCAGCAGGTCACAGACCCGGGAGAAAGGTTTTTCGGGCGTCGTCACAAAACTGGCACACCTTCTGCTTAGTATCAGGCAACTGCTTTTTTGGGGACCTTGGTACAGGCAGGCCGGGGAATCCCCTCTTTTACAAGCCAGGCACAAGGGCCACCCTCCGCGGTGGCCCTTGTGCTTTCCGGCGCGGCAAAACCCGGAAAACCACCCGCGACCACGGACCATGTGCCCTCCGCGCCGCCAGTGGCAGAAGCCAACCCGGGCGGTGGACCGTGACCCCATCCAGTGCAGCGTGCCCAAATCCGATGCACCGTTGCGCTCTACGGCGCGTCCATCCGAGCCTCGATCACCAGCCGCCAGTCGTCGGCGGACGGCAGCGCCCGGTCCAGCACCCGAAGCCCCTCTCCCAGGCCGACCAGCAGGACGTGGACATCGCCGCCACGGGGCTCCACCCGCCAGGACAGGCTGCCGCCCGGCCCCGTCACGCGGCCGCTGCGCGGCTCGCCCGACAGCCGGGTATCCGCCAGGACCAGACTCACCGCGCCGGGTGCCTCGACACGGCGGTACTCCAGCGGACGTTCCGAGACAAGCTGCAGGCGCAGCGCGCCGGCCTCGCTTTCCACCATCACCTGCAGCGGCGGCGCCTGGCGCTGGGGCGGGGCGCCGCCCCAGGGAATCTGGCCGTTGACCACGCGCCCGATCATCAGGCCGATCAGCACGGCCAGCAGCATCACGGCCAGGTACCAGACACTGCCGCGACGCAGGCGCTCGATGCGCTCCCGGCGGGCGATGCGGGCATCCGCCCGCGCCTGCGGATCGTCCTCGACATGCGCGTCCGTTCTTCTGGCGAACCAGGCCAAGGCGATTCCCCCACCGCAAAGAGCCGCCGTCGCGCGGAATGGCGCCGGCGGCGATGTAGAATAGCGGCCCCGGTCCTGTCGAGCCCCGCCCATGTTTCATGTTGTACTGTTCCAGCCGGAGATTCCTCCGAACACCGGCAACATCATCCGCCTCTGCGCCAACACCGGCTGCCACCTGCACCTGATCGAGCCACTGGGCTTCGAACTGGACGACAAGCGCCTGCGCCGTGCGGGCCTGGACTACCACGAATACGCCACGCTGAAGCGCCACGCATCGCTGGCCGACTGTATCACGGACGTCCGGCCCGACCGGGTGCTGGCCTTCACCACCAAGGCCAGCCACGGCTATGCCCAGATGAGCTACCGCGCCGGCGACCTGCTGCTGTTCGGCCCGGAAAGCCGCGGCCTGCCCGCCGACGTGCTGGCGCAGATCCCGGACGAGCAGCGCCTGCGCATGCCCATGCGCCCCCAGTGCCGCAGCCTCAACCTGTCCAACGCGGTGGCCGTGGTGGTCTACGAGGGCTGGCGCCAGCTGGATTTCGCCGGAGCCTGAAACGCAGAAGCCGCCTTGCGGCGGCTCCTCGACAGCGGCGGGCGATCAGGCCTGGGCGCCGGCTGCTTCCTGCTGACGCTGCAGCTCCTGGGCGTACAGGGCGTCGAAGTTCACCGGCGACAGCATCAGGGCCGGGAAGGAACCACGGATGACCAGGCTGTCCAGGGTCTCGCGGGCATAGGGGAACAGGATGTTCGGGCAGAAGGCGCCCAGGGTGTGGCTCATGGAAGCCGGGTCCAGGCCCTGGATCAGGAAGATGCCGGCCTGCTGCACTTCAGCGATGAAGGCGATGTCTTCGCCGGTCTTCACGGTGACCGACAGGGTCAGCACCACTTCGAAGAAGTTGCCGTCCAGCTGGCGCTGCTTGGTGTTCAGGTCCAGGGCGACGCTCGGGGCCCACTCCAGGCGGAAGATCTCGGGGCTCTTCGGCGCCTCGAAGGACAGGTCCTTCACATAGATGCGCTGCAGGGAAAACTGAGGGCCTTCGTTGTTCTCGACGGCGGCGCCGTTGGTTGCTTGTTCAGTCATGGCAGTTCTTCTGTACTAGGGGTTTCTGAAAGGGTTCAGGAGCCGAGCAGCGCGTCGAGCCGGCCGGCGCGCTCCAGGGCGAAGAGATCGTCGCAACCGCCGACGTGGGTGGTGCCGATCCAGATCTGCGGCACCGAGGTGCGCCCGGCCTTGCGGGTCATCTCGGCACGCACGTCCGGCTTGCCGTCCACGCTGATCTCGCGGAAGGCCACGCCCTTGCCGGTCAGCAGCTGCTTGGCGCGGATGCAGTAGGGGCACCAGGCGCTGGAGTAGACGACCACCTCGGTCATGTCACTTGACCACCGGCAAGTTGTCGCCGCGCCAGGTGGCGATGCCGCCGGACAGCTTGGCGGCGGTGAAGCCGGCCTTCTTCAGGTCGCGGGCGACGCTGCCAGCGTGCTGGCCCATGGCATCGACCACGATGATGGTCTTGGCCTTGTACTTCTCCAGCTCCGAGAGACGGCCAGCGACCTTGTCGAACGGAATGTTCAACGCGTCGACGATATGGCCGGCGGAGAAGTCCTTGCTGTTGCGAATGTCCAGCACCACGCCTTCGTCCCGGTTCACCAGCGCGGTCAGCTCGCGGCTCGACAGGCTCTGCCCGCCCTTGCGCAGCTCGGTGACCAGCAGCAGCACCGCCAGCACGACGAAGCATCCACTCAATACATAGTGGTTAGTGGCAAATTCAATCAGTTGGGCCAGCATCGCGAGGTTCCAAAGCCTAAAATGGCGGCCAGTATACACAGCGCGCCCATCGGGCCAAGCCCCGCCCGGCGGTGACGCAGCGGGCGTTCCGCCGGTAGAATGCCCGACCTTTTTGATCACCACAGCGAGCCAGCCTTCATGAGCGCCACGCCCAAACCCCTGGTCCTGATCATCCTCGACGGCTTCGGCCACAGCGACAGCCCCGAATACAACGCCATCCACGCCGCCCGCACCCCGGTCTACGACCGCCTGCGCGCCACTTTCCCGCACGGCCTGATCTCCGGCAGCGGCATGGACGTGGGCCTGCCGGACGGGCAGATGGGCAACTCCGAGGTCGGTCACATGAACCTCGGCGCCGGCCGCGTGGTGTATCAGGACTTCACTCGGGTGACCAAGGCGATCCGCGATGGCGAGTTCTTCGAGAACGCCGAGATCAACGCCGCGGTGGACAAGGCGGTGGGCGCCGACAAGGCCGTGCATATCCTCGGCCTGCTCTCCGACGGCGGCGTGCACAGCCACCAGGACCACATCGTGGCCATGGCCGAGCTGGCCGCCCGGCGTGGCGCCGAGAAGATCTACCTGCACGCCTTCCTCGACGGCCGCGACACCCCGCCGAAGAGCGCACAGCCCTCGCTGGAGCTGCTCGACGCCACCTTCGCCCGCCTCGGCAAGGGCCGCATCGCCAGCCTCACCGGCCGCTACTTCGCCATGGACCGCGACAACCGCTGGGATCGCGTCGAGCAGGCCTACCACCTGATCGTCGAGGGCCAGGGCCAGTTCGCCGCCGCCAGCGCCGTCGAGGGCCTGGCAGCCGCCTACGCGCGCGGCGAGAGCGACGAGTTCGTCAAGGCCACCACTGTCGGCGCGCCGGTGAAGGTGGAGGACGGCGACGCCGTGGTGTTCATGAACTTCCGCGCCGACCGCGCCCGCGAGCTGACCCGCGCCTTCGTCGAGCCCGGCTTCAAGGAATTCGAGCGCAAGCGCGTGCCGCAACTGGCCGGCTTCGTCATGCTGACCCAGTACGCCGCCACCATCCCGACGCCCAGCGCCTACAAGCCGGAACCGCTGACCAACGTGCTCGGCGAGTACCTGGCCAACAACGGCAAGACCCAGCTGCGCATCGCCGAGACCGAGAAGTACGCCCACGTCACCTTCTTCTTCTCCGGCGGCCGCGAAGAGCCCTTCGCCGGCGAGGAGCGCATCCTGATCCCGTCGCCCAACGTCGCCACCTACGACCTGCAGCCGGAGATGAGCGCGCCGGAAGTGACCGACAAGATCGTCGACGCCATCGACAACCAGCGCTTCGACGTGATCGTGGTCAACTACGCCAACGGCGACATGGTCGGCCACACCGGCGTGTTCGAGGCGGCGGTCAAGGCCGTGGAGACCCTGGACACCTGCGTCGGTCGCATCGTCGAGGCGCTGGACAGGGTCGGCGGCGAGGCCCTGATCACCGCCGACCACGGCAACGTCGAGCAGATGGAAGACGAGTGCACCGGCCAGGCGCACACCGCCCACACCTGCGAGCCGGTGCCCTTCATCTATGTCGGCAAGCGCCCGGCGCGCATCCGCGAAGGCGGCGTGCTGGCCGACGTGGCGCCGACCCTGCTGACCCTGATGGGCATGCCGGTTCCGGCGGAAATGACCGGCACCACCATCGTCCAGCTGCAATAACCCGGAGCAATCCGTGAAACGCTCGCCGGCTGCCGCCTGCGGGCGTTTTTTTTGCGCGGCGCCACGGGCATACTAGGCCGTCCCTCGCTCCAGGTGCCCGCATCGCCCATGTTCCGCGCCCTCGCCCTCGTACTCCTGTCCTGCCTTGTCGTCCCGGCCTTCGCCGACGAGAAGGCGGAAACCCAGAAGCAGCTGGAAGCTGCCCGCGCCGACGTGGCCGAGCTGAAGAAACTGCTGGAGAAGCTGCAGCAGGAGAAATCCGGCGTGCAGAAGGAACTGCAGCGCACCGAGAAGGAAATGGGCGGCCTGGAGAAACAGGTCAAGGGCCTGGAAGGCGAGCTGAAGAAGAGCGAGGAAGAGCTGAAGCGCCTCGACCAGGAGAAAAAAAAACTCCAGCAGTCGCGCCTTGAGCAGCAGCGGCTGATCGCCATCCAGGCGCGCGCCGCCTACCAGAGCGGCCAGCGGGAACCGCTGCGCCTGCTGCTCAACCAGCAGCAGCCGGAGCAGTTCTCGCGCAACCTTACCTACTACGACTACCTGGGCAAGGCCCGCCTGGAGCAGCTCGGCGCCTTCAACGAGACCCTGCGCCAGCTGGCCAACGTCGAGCAGGACATCGCCAGCCAGCAGGCCCAGCTGCAGGAGCAGAAGAGCGCCCTGGACACCCGTCGCGGCGAACTGGCCAACGTGCGCAAGGAGCGCCAGGTGGCGCTGGCCAAGCTGAACAAGGAATACGGCGCCGGCGACCGCAAGCTCAAGGCGCGAGAGCAGGAACAGATCGAGCTATCCCGCGTTCTCAAGACCATCGAGGAAACCCTGGCCCGCCAGGCCCGCGAAGCCGAGGAGGCACGCCGCCTGGCCGCGCTCGAGGCGCAGAAGGCACGCGAGTCCGGCAGGCCCACCGCCCCGTCCGGTCCGGCGGTCTCCAGCGACGGCGCGGCCTTCGGCGGTCCCTTCGCCAAGGCCAAGGGCAAGCTGCCGTGGCCGGTCAATGGTCGGCTGGTGGCGCGCTTCGGCTCACCGCGTGCCGGCGATTCACGCTCCACCTGGGACGGCGTGCTGATCGGCGCCGGCGCCGGCAGCCAGGTGCACGCGGTGCACGGCGGGCGCGTGGTATTCGCCGACTGGTTGCGTGGCGCCGGGCTTCTGGTCATCCTCGATCACGGGAACGGTTACCTGAGCCTGTATGGTCACAATCAGAGCCTGTTGAAGGACGCCGGCGACATCGTCAAGGCAGGAGAAGCCATCGCCACGGTCGGCACCAGCGGTGGCCAGGATACCCCGGCGCTGTACTTCGCCATCCGCCAGCAGGGCCGCCCGAGCGACCCCGCGCAGTGGTGCCGCGCCCAGGGCTGACGGCCAGCCACCGTCGGTGCCTCATTACATTGGGAGTTCACATGCAGCAATTCCGTCGCCTCACCCCCATCGCCCTGGCCCTCGGCCTGCTGCTCGGCGGCACGGCCGCGGCGGCCGCAGAAGTGGTCGAGGCGCCCGCCACCGCGACCGACGCCAAGGCACCGCTGCCGCTGGACGAGCTGCGTACCTTCGCCGAGGTGATGGATCGCATCAAGGCCGCCTACGTGAAGCCGGTGGACGACAAGACCCTGCTGGAGAATGCCATCAAGGGCATGCTCAGCAACCTCGACCCGCACTCGGCCTACCTCGAGCCGGAAGCCTTCGCAGAGCTGCAGGAAAGCACCAGCGGCGAGTTCGGCGGTCTCGGTATCGAGGTCGGTACCGAGGACGGCTTCATCAAGGTGGTCTCGCCGATCGACGATACGCCTGCCTCCAAGGCCGGCATCCAGCCGAGCGACCTGATCGTCAAGATCGACGGCCAGCCGACCAAGGGCATGTCGCTGATGGAAGCCGTGGACAAGATGCGCGGCAAGGCCGGCAGCAAGATCAGCCTGACCCTGGTGCGCGAGGGCGGCCGCCCGTTCGACGTGGAACTGACCCGCGCGGTGATCAAGGTGCGCAGCGTGAAGAGCCAGATGCTTGAGGACGGCTACGGGCTGATCCGCATCACCCAGTTCCAGGTCAACACCGGCGAGGAAGTCGGCAAGGCCCTGGCCAAGCTGCGCAAGGACAACGGCAAGAAGCTGCGCGGCCTGGTGCTGGACCTGCGCAACAACCCCGGCGGCGTGCTGCAGGCCGCGGTCGAGGTGGCCGATCACTTCCTCAAGCAGGGCCTGATCGTCTACACCGAGGGCCGCATCGCCAACTCCGAGCTGCGCTTCAACGCCGACCCGGTCGACGCCAGCGAGGGCGTGCCGCTGGTGGTGCTGATCAACGGCGGCAGCGCCTCGGCCTCGGAGATCGTCGCCGGCGCCCTGCAGGACCACAAGCGCGGCGTGCTGATGGGTACCGACAGCTTCGGCAAGGGCTCGGTGCAGACCGTGCTGCCGCTGAACAACGACCGCGCACTGAAGCTGACCACCGCCCTCTACTACACGCCCAACGGCCGCTCCATCCAGGCCCAGGGCATCATCCCGGACATCGAGGTGACGCGCGCCAAGCTGACCCGCGAGGATGGCGGCGAACTGATCAAGGAAGCCGACCTGGCCGGCCACCTGGGCAACGGCAACGGCGGCGAAGACCGCCCGACCGGCAGCCGCAAGAAACAGGACCCGCGCCCGCAGGACGACGACTACCAGCTGAGCCAGGCGCTCAACCTGCTCAAGGGGCTGAGCGTCACCCGCGGCGACTGACGCCGGGGGCGGAAACGAAAAAACCGGGCAATGCCCGGTTTTTTCCTGGTGGTGCACTCATTACGTATTGCAGCAGCCACGCTACTCTGACCATCTCCGTAGGTGCTAGCTCTCCAGCGAAGTCTTTGTGCGCAACCATGCTCAAGCAGAGTTCGCTCCTACAGCCCTGAAAGAGACCTAAGGGCAAAGCCGGCAAACAGATTGCTGCTATGCGCAAATTGCCATGCATCGTCTACGGCACACTGACATCCGGTGAATCCCTCGCCCCAGAACTCACCATTACTCGGTGCGAGACAAAACGGTATCTACCGGAGCCGAAAGCTTTAAGCTTGCGTCTTTCCACTTGCCGCCCACAGCTACTTCCATGCGCCTATCCCGCTTCTTCATCGACGCCCCGCTCTCCCTCGGCCAGCACGAGCTGCCCGAGGCCCAGGCCCACTACATCGGCCGCGTGCTGCGGCATGCGGCAGGCGACGCCGTGCAACTGTTCGACGGCAGCGGCCGGGAATACCTGGGCGAGCTGGTCGAGGTCGGCAAGAAGACGGTTCGGGTCGAACTGCGCGAACAGCTGGATGGCCTGGCCGAGTCGCCGCTGCACATCCACCTGGGCCAGGGCCTGTCGCGGGGCGAGCGGATGGACTGGGCGATCCAGAAGGCCACCGAGCTGGGCGTTACGGAAATCACTCCCATCGTCTCCGAACGCTGCGAGGTGCGACTGAAGGACGAACGTGCCGACAAGCGCCTGGCCCACTGGCGCCAGGTGGCGATCAGCGCCTGCGAGCAGTGCGGCCGTTCGGTGCTGCCGACGATCCATGCGCCGCAGACGCTGGCCGAGTGGCAGGCCGGCGTGCAGGCCGAACTGAAACTGGTCCTGCATCCGGTGGCCGCGCCGCTGGAAAGCCATGCCAAGCCGCAGACCCTGGCCTTCCTGATCGGCCCCGAGGGCGGCCTGACCGATGCCGAGGTGGAGCAGGCCAAGGGCGCCGGCTTCCAGGCCGCCCGCCTCGGTCCGCGAGTGCTGCGCACCGAGACCGCGCCGGTGGTGGCGCTCAGCGTGGCCCAGCAGCTGTGGGGCGACTTCTGACCTAGAGCCCGCGCAGGGTCAGCCCGGCCAGGGCCAGCAGAAGCAGGCCGCAGCCGGCATAGCTGATGCGATGCCAGAGCGCCGAGGTGTTGCGCCGCAGCCAGTCCACCAGCGCCGCGCAGACGAAGCACCAGAGCAGCGAGGCGAACATGAAGCCGGCGAAGAACACCGCCATCTGCGCCCGGCTCGGCGTGCCCTCGACCATCCCCGCCAGGGCGCTGCCCAGGGCGCCCCAGAACACGATGTTCTTCGGGTTGGAAAGCGACAGCAGCGCGCCGGCGCCGAAGGCGTTGCGCCCCCGGGTGTCGCCGCTCGCCTCCTGGACCGGCGGGTTCCAGGCGTCGCGCAGCCCCTGCAGGCCGAGCCAGGCCAGGTAGACCGCGCAGGCGATGGTCAGCGGCACCCGCACGCTGTCCTGGGCCAGCAGCAGGACCAGGCTGGTCAGGCCGATCAGCGCCCAGACCGCGTCGCCGATCAGCGAGCCGAGCTGCACCAGCAGCGCCGGGCGGAAACCGCCGATCAGGCCGCGCCGCAGGGTCTCGCTGAACACGGCGCCGGGAGATGCGCAGAAGGCCAGGCCGAACAGCATGGCGGCAAGGAAGATGGCCAGCATGGGAAAGCTCCGCAGTCACGAATGGCGCGGATTATCGCCGCGCCAGGGTCGCCGGGCTTGGACCGGATTGCGGCGGGCGAAACTCAGCGCCGGACGAACGCCTGGTATCGCCCCGGGCTGAGGCCATAGGCGGCGCGGAAGTGACGGTTGAGATGGCTCTGGTCGGCGAAGCCCAGGGCGTGGGCGACCTCGCCGGCCGGCAGGCCCAGGCGCAGCAGGCCCTGGGCGCGGCGGGTGCGTAACTGCATGGCCCACTGCCGAGGGCTGAGCCCGGTGTGCTTCTGGAAGCTGCGCAGCAGGTGGAACTTGGAGAGCCCGAGTTCCGCGGCCATCTCGTCCAGGCCGGGCGTGCGCTCCAGGCGCGCCGCCAGCAGCTCCTGCAGCCGCGCCACGGCGACAGGGCCCATGTCCCGCGCCGCGGTCAGGCGCACCCCGGCGCCAGCGACGATGCGGCCGAGCAGCAGGGTCACGCCCTCTTCGCCACGTTCACGCAGCAGTGGGTCGTCGCTCAGGCAGGCTTCCACCGCGCGGGCCAGGTCGACGGCCAGGGACGGCGTCTGCTGCAGCGGGCGCTCGAACTGCAGTTCGGCCCGCCCCAGGCTCTCGGCCAGCTGCGCGGGCGCCAGGTACAGGCCGACATAGCGCCAGGGCTGCCCCTCGGCGACGCCGCCGCCCTGAATCTCTCCGGGGTTGTAGGTGGTGATGGCGCCGACGCCGGCCGTGAAGCGACGGCCATCCAGCCAGATATGCTCTTCGCCGAGCAGGTTGGCGCCGATGACGAATTCGTCGTGGCTGTGCTTCTCGAACTGCTGGCCCGGCAGGCAGCTGCTGGCGACCTCCAGGTCGCCGAGTCGCGCCAGCCGAACGCCGCTCACGTCAGATCAGGCCGGCATCCGCCAGCTTCTGCTCCAGCGCGACCAGATCGGGAATCTTCACCACGGCCTCGCCGAGCTGCACAGCGTCCAGTTCGAGCGGGGCCAGGCTGGTGCTGGCGCGCTGCAGGCTGCTGTCGACCTTCAGCGAGCGCGGGATGCCCTGCACCAGCAGGGCGATGAACTTGACCCTGTCGCGGCCGCCCAGGGCATTGAGCACGGCCACCCGCACACCCGGGCCGATCTGCGGCTGGCCGTCGGACGCGGCCTCGAAGGACAGCAGCGGCAGCTGCAGGTCGCGCCACGGCACCTGGCCGAGGAACCAGGACGGCAGCCCCGGGGTGACCTGGGGCGGACGGTAGGGGATCAGCTCGGCGACCGTGACGTTGGGCAGCAGCAGGGTTCTGTCGGCCAGCGGCACCAGCAACCCGGTGAGGCTGCTGACGCTGTTCTGGCTGGCGATGGCTTGGCTCATGGCGGCTCCTTGAAAGACGGCGAGGCCGTTACTGGCACTGCTCGGCCAGGTGGGCGACCAGGGCGGCGGCCAACTCGCGCGGGTCGCCGCTGAAGCTGCTGTAGCCACCTTCGCGCAGGCTGTCGGGCATGCTCGGGCTGGCACAGCTGTCGGCCTTCTGGGTCCAGATCACACCACCCTGGCGGCGCACGTAGGCGGCGGCGGCGCTGCCGTCGCTGCCCATGCCGCTGAAGGCGATCACGCCGCAGTTGGTGCCGTACTGCTGGGCCAGGTTGAGCATCATCTGGTCGATCGAGGGGCTGTAGGGTTCGGGCCAGCCGCGGTCGGCCACCTGCATGGAGCCGTCCTCGGTGAAGCCCAGCTCATGGGCGATGGGCGCCACCACCACTTCGCCGCAGCGCACGGCGTCACCGTTGCGCGCCGGGTTGACGTGCCACTGGCTGTGCCGGCCGACAGCCTGGGGCAGCGCCGTCTCGAAGGCGGCGTCGATGTGCTGGGCATAGACGAAGCCGATCGGCAGGCCGCCCGGGAGCGCGTCGAGGAATTCCTTGACCGCCGCGGGGCCGCCGAGGGAGGCGGCCAGCAGCCAGACCTGGCGGGCCGGCTCGCCGGCCACCAGCGGGGTGCCGGCCAGCGCGGCCGGCAGCTCCAGGCGACTGGGGCGCTGCGCCTCGGCCAGCAGGGCCTCCAGGCTCGGGCCGATGGCCTGGGCCGGGTCGCCGACCAGGCGCTTGAGCTTGCCGAACAGGCGGCGTTCCCAGCGCGGGTAATTCTCGGAGTGGCGCTCCGGGGCATGGCCCTCGCCGAACAGCACCGGGGCGCTGGCCTTCTCCAGCAGGTTGTCGACCAGCGGCGAGTCCTCCGACTGGGCCAGGTCGACCAGCCACAGGTCGGCGTCGCAACCGGCCAGGGCCTCTTCGTCCAAACGCGCGGGGTCGCTGTTGAGCACCACCTGGTAGCCGCTGCCGGACAATGCCTGCTGCAGCACGTGGCGCTGCAGCGAGGTGTCGGCGATGACCGCGATACGAGCAGCAGTTCTGTCAGCCATTGGCCTTGTCCTTGACCAGTTTCTGGATGTTGTCGAGCAGGTCCGACTCCTGGTAGGGCTTGCCGAGGTATTCGTTGACGCCGATGGCCATGGCCCGCTCGCGGTGCTTCTCGCCGGTCCGCGAGGTGATCATGATGATCGGCAGGTCCTTGAGGCGCTCGTCGTGGCGCACCAGGGTCGCCACCTCGAAGCCGTCCATGCGCGGCATCTCGATGTCCAGCAGCATGATGTCCGGGCGGTGCTCCTGCAGCTGGGCGATGGCATCGACGCCGTCCTTCGCGGTCAGCACGTTCATGCCGTTGCGTTCCAGCAGGCGGCTGGTGACCTTGCGCACGGTGACGGAGTCGTCCACCACCATGACCAGGGTCGGCCGCGCGGCATCGCTCTCGCTCGCCGCCACCGACTCCTGGCTGGCCAGGCGTGGCGCCTGGACCTGGCCGAGCAGGTGGGCGTGGCGTACACGGATGTTCGCCAGCAGGTCGAGAATCACCACCACGCGGCCGTCACCGAGGATGGTCGCGCCGGAGATACCATGCACCCCGGCGAACTGCGGGCCGAGGCTCTTCACCACGATCTCGCGGGAACCGGCCAGGCCGTCCACCTGCACCGCCACCGCGTGTTCGCTGGAACGCACCAGGATCACCGGCAGCGGCAGGCTCTGGCCCACCAGCTTGGGCTGCTGGCCGTTGTTCAGCAGGTCGCCCAGGTACTTCAGCTCGTAGGCCTGGCCGGCGTACTCGAAGCGCGGTGCATCGGGGCCGTAGTAGGCCTCCAGTTCGTACGGCGAGACCCGCACGATACCCTCGATGGTGTTCAGCGGGATGGCGTAGAAGTCCTCGCCGGAGGTGACCATCAGCGCCCGGTTGACCGATACGGTGAACGGCAGGCGGATCAGGAAGCGGGTGCCCTCGCCGACCGTCGACTCGATGCTCATCGAGCCGCCGAGCTGCTTCACCTCGGAGTGGACCACGTCCATGCCGACGCCACGGCCGGAAATCTGGGTGACCTTCTCGGCGGTGGAGAAGCCGGCCTCGAGAATGAACTGCAGGATCTCGTGATCGCTGAGGTCGCTGTCCTCGGTCATCAGGCCACGCTCGATGGCCTTGCGCCTGACCGCTTCGAGGCGGATGCCGCCACCGTCGTCGGCCAGGGTCAGGAGGATGTCGCCACCCTCGCGGCCGAGGCTGAGGCGGATGTTGCCGGCCTCGGGCTTGCCGGCGGCGCGGCGCTTGTCGGCCGGCTCGATGCCGTGGTCGACGGCGTTGCGCAGCATGTGCTCCAGCGGCGCGACGATGCGTTCGAGCACGGTGCGGTCCATCTCGCCTTCGGCGTTGCCGACGTGGAAGTCGACCTGCTTGCCCAGCTCGCCGGCCACCTGGCGGACAATCCGGCGCAGGCGCGGCACCAGGCGGTCGAACGTCACCATGCGGGTGCGCATCAGACCTTCCTGCAGCTCGGTGTTGACCCGCGCCTGCTGCAGCAGCAGGGTCTCGGCGTCGCGGTTCTTCGCCGCCAGGGTCTCCTTCAGGTCGAGCAGGTCGGACGCGGACTCGAACAGGGCGCGCGACAGCTGCTGCAGCTGCGAGTGGCGGTCCATCTCCAGGGGGTCGAAATCTTCGTAGCCGGCCCGCTCTGCCTCGGCCTGGTAGCGGCTGAGGATCTGCGCCTGAGTCTCGGTGTCGAGGCGGCGCAGCTGGTCGCGCACCCGCTCGATGGTGGCTTCCATCTCGCCGAGGGTGAAGCCGACGTCGCTCACCTGCTGCTCGACCCGGCCGCGGAAGATGGAGGTCTCACCGGCCAGGTTGACCAGCCCTTCGAGCAGCTCCGCCGGCACCTTGACCAGCTCCTGCGGCGCACGCTGGGCGGCGGCGCGGGCGGCCGCCTCGGCGGCGCGCTCGACGAAAGGCAGCACCTTGACCTGCTGGGCCTGCTGCGGCTGGCTGCTGGCGGCGACGATCGGCGTGCTCAGGGTGACCGGCACCGGCTCGGCGGCCGGCTGCTCGGCCTTCGGTGCCTGCTCGTCGGCCGCCTGGCTGTCGTCCAGGCGCTTGCGCAGTTGGTCGAGTTCGCCCTGGAGACCTTCGAAGCCGGACTGCACGTCGAGGAACAGGCTGTCCGGCCAGGGCGCGCCCTGTTGCTGGGCCTCGGTCAGGTGCTGCTCGATGTCGTGGCTGAGATCGCCCAGGCGCTTCTGCCCGGCCAGCCGCGCACCGCCCTTGAGGGTGTGCAGGATGCGCAGCAGTTCGTCGATGGCCTTGCCGTTCTCGCGGTCGGCCTCCCAGTGGCCGATGGCGGCCTCCATGGCCTCCAGCAGGTCGTCGCCTTCTTCCAGGAAGATGTCGAGGATGTCCGCCTCGGCACCGGCGTCCTCTTCCACCACCGGCTGCAGGTGCACGCTGGTGGGTACGCTCAGTTGGGCATTCGGGTCCGCGCGAAAGCGCCGGATGGTTTCGATCAGCGCCAGGCCATCGGGCACGGCGCGGTTGCCACGCACCGCGTCGAGCATTTCGGAGAGCCGGTCGTGGCAGGCCTGCAACAGGCCGAACAGCTCGCCGCCGGCCTTCAGGCGACCGTCGCCGACGCCTTCGTAGAGGAATTCCAGCTCGTGGGCCAGGTCGCCGATCTCGCGGATCTCGGCCATCCGCGCACCGCCCTTGAGGGTGTGCAGGTCACGCTGCAGGGCTTCCACTTCGAGGGTGTTGTCGACGTCAACCATCCACCGCTGCAGGGCCGCGGCGGCGCTGTCCATGATGTCGAAGCCTTCCTCGAGGAAGATCTCGACCAGTTCGGGATCGCGATCCACCGGCGCGGCGACAGGCGCGACCAGTGCCGGGGGCGGGCTCACCGGCTCGGGCTCGGGCTCGGGCTCGGGCTCGGGCTCGGGCTCGGGCTCGGGCTCGGGCTCGGGCTCGGGCTCGGGCTCGGGGGCAGCATCGGCGGGCGGAGTCTCTTGCGCAAGCGGCACCAGGTCTTCGGCGCCCAGGGCGGGCAGGGACTCGTCCAGGTGCCACTCTTCCGAAGTCAGCGCCGGCAATGCTTCCGGCAGCGCCTCGGTCGGTAGCTCGACGGATTCGATGTGCAGTTCGGGCAGCTCGTCCATCTGCGGCGCCACGAATTCGGCATCGGCCAGTTCGCCCAGGTCCATCTCCGGTGACTCGGCGACGGGCGCCTCGGGTTCGGTGGTGGGTTGATCCTCGGGCGTCTCCGATCCCAGGGCGGGCAGGGATTCGTCCAGGTGCCACTCTTCCGCGGTCATCGCCGGCAATGCTTCCGGCAGTTCCTCGGCCGGCGGCTCAACGGACTCGATGTGCAGTTCGGGCAGCTCGTCCATCTGCGGCGCCACGAAGTCGGCACCGGCCAGCTCACCCAGGTCCATTTCCGGCGACTCGTCCCGCGCCTCGGTCGGCTGCGGCAGCGAGTCGTCAGGATTCCATTCGTCCAGGCTCAGCGACGGCAGCTCGTCGGCCGGAAGATCGCCGGAAGGCTCGATGTCCACCAGGGGCAGATCATCCGGCGTGAGGGCGACGAAGTCAGCCTCGACCGACTCACCCAGGTCGATTTCCGCCAGGGGCAACTCCGGCTCCTGAGCCGGCTCGGCCGGTTGCGGCTGCTCGTCCGCATCACGCTGTGCGCTTTCGCTGCTTGCCGAGAAACTCGGCGCGGCTATCGTGCCGCTCTGGCGAAAGGAGCGTATCGCGTCGATCAGTACCGATGAGTCCAGCAACGGCTGGCCGCGCTGCAACTGTTCGAGCACGATGGCGAGGCGGTCGTGGCTCTGCTGCAACAGATCGGCCAGGGGCGGCGAATAACTGAAGCGACGGTCGACCAGCCCTTCGTAGAGCGATTCCAGCTCGTGGGCCAGGTCGCCGATGGCGCTGATTTCCGCCATGCGCGCACCACCCTTGAGGGTGTGCAGGTCGCGTTGCAGCGACGACAGGGCGAGGGTGCTGTCCGGGTCGCTCAGCCAGCGGTCGAGGGCCTGTCCGGCGCTGTCGAGGATGTCGACGGCCTCTTCCAGGAAGATCTCCACCATCTCGGCGTCGAGGTTCTCCGGCATGCTGGCCAGCGGCGCGGCCGGCGCCGGCTGAGTGCTCGGCAGGGGCTCGGGCTGCGCGGTCGGGAACGGCTCGATCTCGGGTTCCGGCTCGGGTTCCGGCAGCGCTTCGGCCTGAGGCTCGGCGGGCAGCTCGTCCAGCTCCACGACTTCCAGGCCGATGGCGTTGTCGGTATTCAGCAGCGCCAGGGTGGCCGGGTTCAGGGCTTGGGCCAGCAGGTCGCGCAGGGCGGCGACGCGCTCGGGCTGCGGGCTGACCTGCAGGGCGGCGGCGACCTGGTCCATCATGCCGATCAGCGCCTCATGGGCGGCCTCGGCCTCGGCGAAGAAGTGCTCGCTGACCGCCAGGCGACCGTCCAATACCGCCTGGTACAGGGCCAGCAGGGCCTGGCACAGCTCGTCGATCTGCGGCAGCTCGGCCATCTCGGCGCCGCGGCCGAGGGTGGTCAGCTCTTCCAGCAGAGCGGACAGTTCCTGCTGCTCGCTGGGATGCTCGCGCCATTTGCGCAGCAGGTCCTCGGCATCCAGCAGGATGTCCATGCCTTCGGCGAGGAAGATGGAGATCAGCTGCGGATCGCGCTGGTCCTGCTGCTCCAGGCGCGCGCTCTCGGCGCCCTCCAGGCGGGCGTGGTGCAGCTTGTGGACCCGCTCGAGAAACTCGGCGGCCCCCGGGATCGGCGCCAGCGGCTGGCTTTCCAGCTGCTCCAGGCCGGCGCGGAACAGGTGCTCGGCGTCGCGCAGCAGTTCGGCTTCGCCGAGGTCCACCCTGATCAGATTGGTCTTGAACTCCTTGACCAGCTTCTCCAGCGGCGTGGCGATCTCGGCGATCGGCAGGATGCCGGCCATGTGCGCGCTGCCCTTGAGCGTGTGCAGGGCGCGCTGCAGGTCGTCGGTCACCGGCTGCGGCAGTTCCTGGGCGCAATCGGCCAGGAAGCCCACCAGGGTGTCCAGATGGGTCTCGGCCTCGTTGCGGAAGATCTCAAGCAGCAGCGGGTCGAGGGG
Organism: Pseudomonas sp. GD04015; assembly: GCF_029837675.1. Classification (NCBI taxonomy): domain Bacteria; kingdom Pseudomonadati; phylum Pseudomonadota; class Gammaproteobacteria; order Pseudomonadales; family Pseudomonadaceae; genus Pseudomonas; species Pseudomonas sp. GD04015. The sequence goes on from NZ_JAOEEE010000002.1 coordinate 114,763, forward strand.
CTCGTCGTTAGTGCCGCTCTGGAACGCTTCAGGCGCCGGCAGCTCGACAACGACTTCGGCTTCGACCGCTTCCTCTACTACCGCGTCGGCCACCTGCGCGCTCTGCGGCTCGACGACCTCCGGCTCGCTGGCGAAGCTCGGCAGCTGACCACGGGCCAGGGCGTGGGCGGTGGCGGCCAGGCGGTCGACGTCGTCACGCTGGCGCTGGGCCTTGGCGGCGAACTCGTCGACCAGTGCCGGCATCAGCGCCACCACGTCGGCAATCACCTGCTGCACCGGCTGGTCGGGCTGAATGCTGCGATCCAGCACGCGGTTGAGCATGTTCTCGATGGACCAGCCCAGTTCGCCGATGATCAGGGCGCGGACCATGCGGCCGCTACCCTTGAGGGTGTGGAAGGCACGCCGCACTTCGGTCAGCGCGTCCTTGTCGTCGGTATCCGCGCGCCATTGCGGCAGGTATTCGTTGATGGTCTCGAGAACCTCGCCGACTTCCTCGATGAAGACCTCGAGCAGTTCCTCGTCCACCGGCTCTTCGTCGGCTGGCGGCGGCAACAGGCTCGGCGGCACGTCCTGGGCAGGCGGATTGATCGCCTGCACCGGAGCGGCCATCACCTCGGCCATGGTCATCGGCTTGTCGACCGCGGGCTGGGCCGGCTCGGGCTCGAGCGGCGCGCTCGGCAGATCGACTTCCGGCAGTTCGAGATCGGCAATCTCCAGCTCATCCCATTGCGTCGGGGTGCTGTCGAGACTCAGCTCCTCGCCATCGAGCGACAGCTCCGGCAGGTTCTCGTCCAGCGCCGGCAGTTCAGCGGCGCCCGGCAGCTCGCCGGCTTCCGTGATAAAGGCGCTGTCTAGGGTGAATTCTTCCGGCTCGCCGGACAGCGCGGGGAGATCATCCGCGGCCACCCGTTCGAGCGGCGCATCCAGGCTCAGGTCGATGCCGGCGGACTCATCCGACTCGGCCTCGCCCAGGCTCCAGTTATCGTCGGACACCAGCAGCTCGCCGGCGTCCTCGGCCGGCAGTTCGGCGAACTCGACGCTCAGTTCTTCGCTCGCTTCCTCGAGAGACAGTGCGGGCAGCTCCGCGAGTTCCAGCGGCGGCTCTTCCGCCAGCGGCTCCGCGAAGGAAGCCTCTTCGGCGGCCAGCACTTCGATTTCCTGCAGCGGGTCGGCCAGCGGTGCCGGCGCTTCCTCGCGCGGTTCGATGCGGTCGAGGATCGACGGCTTTTCCTTGAGCGGGTAGCCCAGGCTCTCCAGGCTTTCCTCGGCGACGTCGAGGATCAGGTCGCCCTGGGTCGCGTGGTCTTCGGCCAGGCGCTCGAGGTAGTACTCGACGCTGGTGATGGCGTCGGCCAGGGTGTCCAGGTTCTGCCAGTTGGGTACGGCCTTGCGTACCAGCAGCTGCTCCTGAATGTAGCGGGTACAGGCCTGCAGCAGCGCGGCGGCGCGGGCCAGCGGAATCATCGCCAGGCCGCCGCGGACCTGGGTCAGCAGCTCCGGCACGCGGGCCAGGTGCTCGTGGTTCCATTGCGAGGCGATGAACTCGATGATCGCGTCCTTGGCCTGTTCCAGCCCGGTGCGCGCTTCCTTGATCACCAGCTGGTGGATCTGCGCCACGTCGGTGGTCGGCAGGTGGCTCTGCTCGCTCCGCTGGTCGTCGGCGGGGCCGACCATGCCGGCCAGGGTGGCCTCGACATAGAGCAGCGCGCCGGCCACGTCCATCAGCACCGCGTCGTTCGGCTCGCGCTGGCCGAGGGACAGGGCATGCACCACATCGATCTGGTCGAGGATGACCTTGCGCGGCTGGCCGAAGCCGAGCACGGCCAGGGTGTCGCCGATCTGCTTGAGCGGCGCCAGCAGGGCATCCAGCTCGGCGACCTGCTTGCGGTCGCTGCGTACGAACAGGTCGAGACTGTCCTTGACCCGTACCAGCTCCTCGCACAGCGCACCGACCACCGAACGCATGGCGTCGCGGTCCGGCCCGGCCAGGCGGGCGCGCTCCTCGTCCACCACGCCGCTGTCGGGCAGCGCGTCGTCGAGGCGGTACTGATCCTTGAGGGCACGCAGGCGCGGCGACTGCGCCGACGACTTGGCGACGTAGAACAGCAGGTTCTTGGTCAGTTCGTCCGGCGCACGCTGGTTGATCCCGTCGGCGCCCTGGTCGACCAGGCGCTTGAGTTCCTTGTCCACCTGGCGCAGCAGGGTACGCACCGAGGCGCTGTTACCCACGCTGCCGTTGGCCAGGCCCTCGACCAGGCCGGAGGCGATCTGCCACAGGGCGCCGAGCGGAGCTTCCTTGCACAGGGTTTCCAGGCGCGCGAACACGCGCGCCATGTAGCCGAGATTGGTGGCCAGGTCCTGGTTGCGGATCACCCCGACCAGGGCCATCTGCAGCATCTGCCGCAGCTTGCGCAGCAGCACCGGCAGTTCGGCGGAGCGCAGCTTGTCCAGCGAGTCGAGAGGCAGCGCCGGCAGGCGGGTGGACAGGTCGGGGGAGAACAGGCTGGTTTCCGACAGCAGGTTCTCGCCGCGGGCGGCACGCAGGTCGTTGAGCAGCGGCAGCACCACCATCGGCAGGTCGCGGCGCGCACTCTGGATGCGATCGAGGTAGGCCGGCAGCTGCAGGATCGCCTGCATCAGCACTTCCAGCGCTTCGTTCTGGTTGCCCACGCGGCTGTCCAGCAGCGCCTGGGTCAGCTGTTCCATTTCCTCGGCGAGCAGGGCCGCGCCGTAGAACTCGACCATCTGCAGGGTGCCATGGACCTGGTGCACGTAGGTCTGGCAGAAACGCATGCGCGTGGCGTCCTGCGGGTTCTCGACGAACGCCTCCAGGGCCTGACGCGCCTGCTTCAGGGTTTCCGCGATCTCGCCTTTGACCCATTCCAGGGCGACATAATCGTGCCGATCACCCATACCTGCTCCAGTCATTCTTGTCTTAGCCCTTGCGGGTAAACGCCAGAACCCGCTCGTCGGCCACCGGCACCAGGTCCGGATGCTGCCAACCGATCACTTCACCCACGCCCACCACCAGCAAGCCCCCTGGCACCAGGCGTTCGGCCAGGCGGTTGAGGATTTCCCGACGACGCCAGCGGCGGAAGTAGATCAGCAGGTTCTGGCAAAAAATTACGTCCATGCCGGATTGCGGCGCCTTGGCCAGCTCCAGCACATTCAGCCTGGCGGCGCAGACACGCGCCGCCAGGTCCGGCACCACCTTGTAACGACCATCGTCCTGGGCGAGGAAGTAGCGCTCGCACAGGTCACTGTCCATCTGTTCCAGCTTGCGCGCGCCGTAGACCGCCTCGCGCGCCTTGTTCAGCGCGCTCAGGCTGATATCGGTGCCGGTGACGCCGAACTGCCGGTCGCTGCCGGCCCCCTCCAGTATCTCGGCGACGCTGATCGCCATCGAGTAGGGCTCCTCGCCGCTGGAGCAGCCGACGCTCCAGAGTGCCAGAGGTCGCGGCGACTCGTCCGTGACCAGGCGCCCGCGCAGGTAACTTTCCAGCACATCGAAGGATGGGCGGTGACGAAAGAAACGGGTTTCCTGCACGGTGAGACGATCCAGCAGGGTCGACCACTCTACCGCCCCGCGCGGGCCGTCGGTGACCTGGCGGTAGTAGCTGGCGTAGTCGTCGACACCCAGTTCGCGCATCCGCGCGGTCAGGTTGGTCTGCAGGAAGGCCCGGCGCTGCTCGTTGATCACGACGCCGGTACGTTCTTCCAGCAGTGCCTGCCAGTCGCGGAACTCTCCCTGCGACATGTCGGCCATGGGTTTCAGGGCCCAGACGCCGCTTGGCTGCATGCCTTGCCCCTCGCTCATGGCCGAATGTCCTGGACAGCGGCCCTCTCAGGCCGCCATCACGCCCCTGATCAGGCCTGGCCTTCCGGCAGGGTGAAGCCGGATACCGAACGACGCATCTCGCTGGCCATCTTGGCCAGGTTGCCGATGCTCTTGGCGGTAGCGGTGGTACCTGCGGAGGTCTGCGAGGTGATCTCCTGAATCACGTTCATGGTGTTGGAGATGTGGCCGGCCGAAGAGGCCTGCTGGCGAGCGGCGTTGGAAATGTTCTGGATGAGGGCCGCGAGGGTCTTGGATACCTTCTCGATCTCTTCCAGGGCCACACCGGCGTCCTGCGCCAGGCGGGCACCGCGGACCACCTCGGAAGTGGTCTGCTCCATGGAGATAACTGCTTCGTTGGTGTCGGTCTGAATGGTCTTTACCAGTGCCTCGATCTGCTTGGTCGCCGCCGAGGAACGTTCCGCGAGGCGCTGTACCTCGTCCGCTACCACGGCGAAGCCGCGGCCCGCGTCACCGGCCATGGAGGCCTGGATCGCGGCGTTCAGTGCGAGGATGTTGGTCTGGTCGGCGATGTCGTTGATCAGACTAACGATGTCACCGATCTCCTGGGACGATTCACCGAGGCGCTTGATCCGCTTCGAGGTGTCCTGGATCTGCTCACGGATGTTATCCATGCCGGTGATGGTGTTGTGCACCACCTCGTTGCCCTTGTTGGCGATGGCTACGGAACGTTCCGCTACCGCGGACGATTCCGCGGCGTTCGCCGATACCTGGTCAATCGACACGGCCATTTCGTTGATCGCCGCGGAGGCTCCGGCGATTTCCTGGGCCTGGTGCTCGGAAGCCTCGGCCAGGTGCATCGCGGTGGACTGGGTTTCCTGGGCGGCGGCGGCCACCTGCACGGCGGTCGAGTTGATCGTCGCTACCAGGTCGCGCAGCTGGTCGATGGAGTAGTTGATGGAGTCCGCGATCGCACCGGTGAAGTCCTCGGTCACGGTCGCGGCCACGGTCAGGTCACCGTCTGCGAGGTCGGCGATCTCGTCGAGCAGACGCAGAATCGCGGTCTGGTTACGCTCGTTCTTCTCGGCGGTGGAGGCCAGCCGGCGGTTGGTTTCGCGCACCATCACCAGGCCGATGAGGATGATCGCCGCCAGGGCCAGGGCACCCAGCACGTAACCGGCGACGGTATTGAAGTAACGGCCGTCGGCCAGGTCCTCGAACTCGCCGGCCAGACCGGAGGTCTTGTCCAGCAGGGTCTGAGAACCGGTGAAGATGGTGTTGGCGGACTCACGGACCTGGAACAGTTCCGGAGAGGTCTCGAGGATCTCGTCCACCGAGCCGGATACGAACTGGAACAGCTCGGAAATCTCTGCCAGGCGCTCCAGGGCGTCCTGGTCGGTCACCGCCGAGATTTCCATGGCGCTGTTGCCTTCGATCATCGCCTTGAGCACGCGACCGAACAGGCTGGCGTCGCGGCCGAACATGTCGGCGGCCTGCACGGAGTCGTCGTCACCGGCCAGCACCTTGTTCACCGAGCCGAGGATACGTTCGGCAAGCAGCGACTGGCGCTGGGCCACGGAGACCTGGGCCGCCGGCGCGCCGCTCTGCAGCAGGATGTCGACCACCTCTTCGTACTCGACCTGCAGCTGCGGGATGGTTTCGGCGAGGGTCGCCGCCACCTGGTGCAGGGACAGTACGGTCTGCTCGCTCTGCAGGATGGCGTCGGCGTTCTGCCGCAGCACGTCCCAGTCCTTCTGCACCTCGTCCATCTTCGGCTTGACCGATTCCGGCGCCGGCGGCAGGCCGCTTTCCTCGCTGCCGGAGGTCAGGAAGCCCCAGCGCTCCTCGAAGTCGCGACGCGCTTCCTTCAGCAACGGGAAGGCTTCCGCCTTGCCGGCCGCCGCTTCCGTGGCGTTCTTCGCGATACGCTGGGACAGCACGCGCAGCTCGCCCGCGTGGCTGATGTATTCCTTGTCGTAGGTGGACTGGGTGTTGAGGTAGGCGAAGTTGGCGAACAGCAACACGATGGAAATGATCAGGACTATGAAGAGTCCGGCGATCAGCGTGTTACTGCGCACACCTGCCAAGAGATTGCCTGCATCGATTTTCTTCATTATTTGGCCCCCGCCTGGACCGACCGCACAACGATTTCCGTGTAACGCCAAAGAGCCGGCAAGCGCCGACTCAACCGAAATTGCCTATACCGCCACGTCGAGAAAACCCTGGTGCTGCGCCAGCGCGTGCGGGCTGAACACCAGCCAGGGCCGCTCGCGCTGGAAAACCCCATGAACGAAAGGCGAAATGGTCGCCTCCAACGGCGGCAGCTGCTCGGAGAAGGTATCCACCGGGAAATGCTGCATGCCGAATACTTCGTCGACCGTCAGGCCGGCGAACACTTCGTTATGATCGACCACCAGCACCCGCCGCTGCTTGCGCAGGGGCGACAGCTCGCTGCCGAAGAAGCCGCACAGGTCCATCACCGGCAGCAGCCTGCCGCGCACGTTGGCGACTCCCTTGACCCAGCTCTTCACGCCAGGCAGCAGGGTGTGCCGAGGCTCGTGCAGCACTTCGCCAATCTCCCCCATGGGCGCCACGAAATAACGCTCGCCCATGCGAAAGCCGATCCCGCTCCAGGTCTGCACCGCCTGCTGCTGCGACGGCAGACCGGCCGCCAGCGTGCGACAGTGGCGGTCGAGATCAACGAGAAGCTGGAAGGGGGATTGGTCGTCCGACATGCCGGCCTTGGCCTTTTCTTCTTATGTGGCTGCGGACTGGCGCGGCTTCAGCCGGCCAGCACCGCATTGAGGGTCTTCATCAGCGTATCTTCGTCCACCGGCTTGGTCAGGTAGTCACGCGCGCCCTGGCGCTTGCCCCAGACCTTGTCGGTTTCCTGATCCTTGGTGGTCACGATGATCACCGGGATGTGACTGGTTTCGGCGTCCTTGGTCAGTTGACGGGTCGCCTGGAAACCGTTGAGCCCGGGCATGACGATGTCCATCAGCACCGCATCGGGCTTTTCCTGGCGGGCCAGGGCCACGCCGTCGGCACCATTTTCCGCCTTGAGTACCTGATGGCCATGCTTCTCGAGCATGGCGGTCAGTTTGTACATCTCGGTCGGCGAGTCATCAACAATCAGAATACGAGCCATGAAGTTCCCCATTCGGAATAGGCATCACCGGCTTGTGGCCGGACATCAGGAGGCTTGCTCCACCGGGACGAACTCGGGCACATGCGCCTTGATGGCACCGAGCAGCTCTTCCTTGCTGAAAGGCTTGGTCAGGTACTGGTCAGAACCGACGATACGCCCCTTGGCCTTGTCGAACAGGCCGTCCTTGGAGGACAGCATGATCACCGGGGTGGATTTGAAAGCACTGTTGTTCTTGATCAGGGCGCAGGTCTGATAGCCGTCGAGGCGCGGCATCATGATGTCGACGAAGATGATGCTCGGATGCGTATCGGCGATCTTGGCCAGCGCATCGAAGCCGTCCACCGCAGTGATGACCTCGCAACCCACCTTCTTCAGCAGAGTCTCGGCGGTGCGACGAATCGTCTTCGAATCGTCGATCACCATCACCTTCAAACCCTCGGAATGCTGTTCCATGTCTGCCCTACCATCGCCTCGGTGAGTCGTTTGTTTTTTATATACAGCACAGTGTGGCTGAGGCCGTAACACTGACGGGCTGCGACCCGATCGTCCGGACTTTTTAGCACACTCTCCTGATGCAATCTATAAGCCCCCGGAACTCCGGGTTTTTCTTGACCGGCCTGCCCCACGGCGCCACCCTTGCGCATTCCTTCGGTCACTCGGAACAGGTTTCAGCCCATGAGCATTCGCCTGGGGATCGTCATGGATCCCATCGCCCAGATCAACTTCAAGAAGGACAGCTCGCTGGCCATGCTCCTGGCGGCCCAGGCGCGCGGCTGGTCGCTCTTCTACATGGAGCAGCGCGACCTCTATACGAATGCCGGCCACGCCCGCTCCCGCATGAAGCCGTTGCAGGTCTTCAACGACCCGCAGCGCTGGTTCGAGCTGGGCGAGGAAACGGACGCCCCGCTGGCCGAACTGGACGTGATCCTGATGCGCAAGGACCCGCCCTTCGATAACGAATTCGTCTACTCCACCTACCTGCTGGAACAGGCCGAGCGCGACGGCGTGCTGGTGGTCAATCGCCCGCAGAGCCTGCGCGATTGCAACGAGAAACTGTTCGCCACCCAGTTCCCTCATTGCATGCCGCCCACCCTGGTCAGCCGCAGACCCGATATTCTGCGCGAGTTCGCGAAAGCGCAGCGTGACATCATTCTCAAACCCCTTGATGGCATGGGCGGCTCCTCGATCTTCCGCCACCGCGACGGCGACCCCAACCTGTCCGTGATCCTCGAGACCCTGACCGCCCACGGCACTCAGCAGATCATGGCCCAGGGCTACCTGCCGGCCATCGTCGACGGCGACAAGCGCATTCTGATGATAGACGGTGAACCGGTGCCCTACTGCCTGGCGCGCATCCCCGCCCAGGGCGAGACCCGCGGCAACCTGGCCGCCGGCGGCCGTGGCGAGGCGCGACCATTGACCGACCGCGACCGCTGGATCGCGGCGGAAGTGGGGCCGGTGCTGCGCGAGAAGGGCCTGCTGTTCGTCGGCCTGGACGTGATCGGCGAGCACCTGACCGAGATCAACGTGACCAGCCCGACCTGCATCCGCGAGATCGACAAGGCCTACGACACCCGCATCGGCGAGCGCCTGATGGATGCCATCGAAGGCAAGCTCGCCGCGCGCAAAGCTTGAAGCAGGTGGCAGCTTGGCGCTTGCGGCTTGCAGCCTGACGACCCGAGCCGGCAGACTGCGCGGCAATCCGATCCCCGTCCACGCCAGATGAACGCAGCCCTGAAACCACCGCCCGAACTGACCAGCTCAGGCATCCGCCCCGCGGATCGCCTGGGCTTCACCCTGTTCGTCGCCACCCTGTTGCACCTGGCCCTGATCCTCGGCGTCGGCTTCACCATGGCCGAGCCCGGGCAGATCAGCAAGACGCTGGAAATCACCCTGTCCACCTTCAAGAGCGAGGAGAAGCCCAAGGAGGCCGACTACCTCGCCCAGGACAACCAGCAGGGCAGCGGCACCCTGGAGCACAAGGCGGCACCCAAGACCACCGAGCAGGCGCCGTTCCAGGACAGCAAGGTGAACAAGGTCACCCCGGCCGCCGCGCCGCAGCCGACCCAGCGCAAGGAGGCTGCCGCGGCCAAGACCGCGCTGACCACCACCAAGGCGCAACCGCAGAAGGCCGCGACCAAGCAGAAGGAAGACGAGCCCCAGCCCGACGCCCAGCCAGCGCCGGTGTTCGACTCGGCCCAGCTGTCCGCCGACATCGCCAGCCTGGAGGCGGAGCTGGCCCAGGAGCAGCAGCTCTACGCCAAGCGGCCGAAGATCCACCGCCTCAACGCCGCCTCGACCATGCGCGACAAGGGTGCCTGGTACAAGGACGAGTGGCGCAAGAAGGTCGAGCGCATCGGCAACCTGAACTACCCGGAAGAGGCGCGGCGCCAGCGCATCTACGGCAGCCTGCGCCTGCTGGTGTCGATCAACCGCGACGGCACGCTTTACGAGGTGCAGGTGCTGGAATCCTCCGGCCAGCCGACGCTGGACCAGGCCGCCCTGCGCATCGTGCGCCTGGCCGCCCCGTTCGCCCCCTTCAGCGGCGACCTCGCGGACATCGACCGACTGGAGATCATCCGCACCTGGCGCTTCGAGCGCGGCGACCGGCTGTCGAGCAACTAGGAATCCCAGCGGTGCGCACGGCGCACCCTACCGGCAGCACCTTGCCGAGCTTGTGACCTGGAGCGTGTCGCTCCAAACTAGCGCCATGAAGACCGCCACCAGCTACCTCAAGCACCACTTCCTGATCGCCATGCCGCACATGGCCGATCCGCATTTCGCGCAGACCGTCACCTACCTGGTCGAGCACAACGAGCAGGGCGCCATGGGCCTGGTGATCAACCGCCCCAACGGCCTCAACCTGGCCGACGTGCTCGAACAGCTGCGCCCCGAAGAGACCCCGCCTGCCCTCTGCCAGAGTCTGCCGATCTTCGCCGGCGGACCGGTTCAGACCGACCGCGGCTTCGTCCTGCACCCGAGCGGACACGACTTCCAGGCCACCCTGGGGCTGGGCGAACTGGCCCTGTCCACCTCCCAGGACGTGCTGTTCGCCATCGCCGACGGCAACGGCCCGGCGAAACACCTGATCACCCTCGGCTACGCCGGCTGGGAAGCCGGCCAGTTGGAAGCCGAACTGGCTGACAACGCCTGGCTGACCTGCCCCGCCGACGCCGCCATCCTCTTCGACACGCCCTACGACCAGCGCCTGGAGGCCGCGGCCGCGCGCCTGGGCGTCAACCTCGGCCTGCTCACCGCCCAGGCCGGCCACGCATGAGCGCCACGCCGCGCCTGCTGCTGGGCTTCGACTACGGCACCAAGCAGATCGGCGTCGCCGTCGGCCAGGCCGTCACCGGCCAGGCCCGCGAGCTGTGTGTGCTCAAGGCGCAGAACGGCGTGCCGGACTGGCAGAAGGTCGAGGCGCTGATCAAGGAGTGGCAACCGGACGCCATCGTCGTCGGCCTGCCGCTGAACATGGACGGCAGCCGCAGCGAGATGAGCGAGCGCGCGGAGAAGTTCGCCCGCCGCCTCAACGGCCGCTTCAACCTGCCGGTGCACACCCACGACGAACGCCTGACCACCTTCGAGGCCAAGGGCCAGCGCCTGTCCCAGGGTCAGCGTGGCGGCTACCGCGAGCGCCCGGTGGACGCCCTGGCCGCCGCCCTGCTGCTGGAAGGCTGGCTCGAACACCATCTTTCGGACTGATTGCGAGGACTGCCCATGACCCTGCCCGATCCCCAGCAACTGCTGCCACGCATGGCCGCCGACCTGCGTACCCTGTTGCAGCGGCGCGGCGTCGACCAGGCGCGCTTCATCGGCATCCGCACCGGCGGCGTCTGGGTCGCCGAGGCGCTGCTGCGCGAGCTGGGCCTGGAGCAGCCGCTGGGTACCCTGGACGTGTCCTTCTACCGCGACGACTTCACCCGCAGCGGCCTGCACCCGCAGGTGCGCCCCTCCGAGCTGCCGTTCGAGATCGAGGACCAGCACCTGGTGCTGGTGGACGACGTGCTGATGAGCGGGCGCACCATCCGTGCCGCCCTCAACGAGCTGTTCGACTACGGCCGCCCGGCCAGCGTGACCCTGGTCAGCCTGCTCGACCTGGACGCCCGCGAGCTGCCGATCCACGCCGACGTGCTCGGCGCCACCCTCGCCCTGGCGCCCGAGCAGCGGGTAAAATTGTCCGGCCCCGCGCCGCTCGCCCTCGAGCTGCAAAGCCTCTCCGCCTAGGACCACCCCATGCCCATCGACGCCAAGCGCTCGCTGCAGCTCAACGACCAGGGCCAGCTGCGCCACTTCCTCTCGCTCGACGGCCTGCCCCGCGAGTTGCTGACGGAAATCCTCGACACCGCCGATTCCTTCCTCGAAGTCGGCACCCGCGCGGTGAAGAAGGTCCCGCTGCTGCGCGGCCGCACCGTGTGCAACGTGTTCTTCGAGAACTCCACGCGCACCCGCACCACCTTCGAACTGGCCGCCCAGCGCCTGTCGGCCGACGTGATCAGCCTCAACGTGTCGACCAGCTCGACCAGTAAGGGCGAGACCCTGTTCGACACCCTGCGCAACCTCGAGGCCATGGCCGCGGACATTTTCGTCGTGCGCCACGCCGACTCCGGCGCCGCCCACTTCATCGCCGAGCACGTATGCCCGAACCTGGCGATCATCAACGGCGGCGACGGGCGCCACGCGCACCCGACCCAGGGCATGCTGGACATGCTCACCATCCGCCGGCACAAGGGCGGCTTCGAGAACCTCTCCGTGGCCATCGTCGGCGACATCCTGCACTCGCGAGTGGCGCGCTCCAACATGCTCGCGCTGAAGACCCTGGGCTGCCCGGACATCCGCGTGATCGGGCCGAAGACCCTGCTGCCGGTCGGCGTGGAACAGTACGGGGTGAAGGTCTACACCGACTTCACCGAAGGCCTGAAGGACGTCGACGTGGTGATCATGCTACGCCTGCAGCGCGAGCGCATGCAGGGCGGCCTGCTGCCCAGCGAGGGCGAGTTCTACCGCCTCTACGGCCTGACCGAGCAGCGCCTGCGGCAGGCCAAGCCGGACGCCCTGGTGATGCACCCGGGGCCGATCAACCGCGGCGTGGAAATCGAGTCGGCGGTGGCCGACGGCCCGCAGTCGGTGATCCTCAACCAGGTCACCTACGGCATCGCCATCCGCATGGCCGTGCTGTCCATGGCCATGAGCGGCCAGGCCACCCAGCGCCAACTCAACGCCGAGGAGCAGAACTGATGCGCAGCCGAATCCTCGGAGCCCGGGTGATCGACCCGGCCAGCGGCCTGGACCAGGTCCGCGACCTCTACCTGGAGGGTGGCAAGATCGCCGCCTTCGACCAGGCGCCGGCCGGTTTCGAAGCCGACCAGACCATCGACGCCCGCGGCCTGGTCGCCAGCCCCGGCCTGGTCGACCTGTCCGTCGCCCTGCGCGAGCCGGGCTACAGCCGCAAGGGCAGCATCGCCAGCGAGACCCTGGCCGCCGCCGCCGGCGGCGTCACCAGCCTGTGCTGCCCGCCGCTGACCAAGCCGGTGCTGGACACCTCGGCGGTGGCCGAGCTGATCCTCGACCGCGCCCAGGAAGCCGGCCACACCAAGGTCTTCCCCATCGGCGCCCTGACCAAGGGCCTAGCCGGCGAGCAACTGGCCGAACTGGTCGCCCTGCGCGACGCCGGCTGCGTGGCCTTCGCCAATGGCCTGGCACCGATGGCCAACAACCGCACCCTGCGCCGCGCCCTGGAATACGCCGCCACCTTCGATCTGACCGTGGTATTCCATACCCAGGACGCCGACCTGGCCGAAGGCGGCCTGGCCCACGAGGGCGCCACCGCCAGCTTCCTCGGCCTCGCCGGCATCCCGGAAAGCGCCGAGACCGTGGCCCTGGCCCGCGACCTGCTGCTGGTCGAGCAGAGCGGCGTGCGCGCGCACTTCAGCCAGCTGACCAGCGCCCGCGGCGCGGAAATGATCGCCGCCGCCCAGGCGCGCGGCCTGCCGGTGACCGCCGACGTGGCGATGTACCAGCTGATCCTCACCGACGAGGCGCTGCTGGGCTTCTCCAGCCTCTACCACGTGCAGCCGCCGCTGCGCACCGCCTTCGACCGCGACGGCCTGCGCGAGGCGGTGAAGAGCGGCGTGATCGGCGCCATCGCCAGCCACCATCAGCCCCACGAGGCGGATGCCAAGCTGGCGCCGTTCGGCGCCACCGAGCCGGGCATCAGCAGCGTCGAACTGCTGCTGCCGCTGGCCATGACCCTGGTGCAGGACGGCCTGCTCGACCTGCCGACCCTGCTGGCGCGCCTGACCACCGGCCCGGCCAAGGCCCTGCGCCTGCCCGCCGGCCGCCTGGCCGTCGGCGCTCCGGCCGACCTGCTGCTGCTCGACGCCGAAGGCCAGACCCTGGCCGGGGAAACCTGGCATTCGAAGGGCGCCAATTGCCCCTTCATCGGCCACTGCCTGCCGGGCAGGGTGCGCTACACCCTGGTGGACGGCCGCGTCAGCTATCAGGGCTGACGCGGAGGAAAATCCGCCGGACATGAAGAAGGCTATGCCCCGTTAAATGCTGCACACCTTGTGGGAGCGGATTTATCCGCGAATTTCGCGGCCTGCCCAGCCGCTCCCACAAAAGCAGGATTGCGCCACCAGCACGTAACGGGGACATGGCCATGAGGCAGCAAGCTGTGTACCCGCTACCTGTTGTTGTAGTGCCCTGATCCTTTCTGGGTCCCCGCCTGCGCGGGGATGACGAGGTAGGGGTGGGACTCACTCCTGCCGAGGAGCATCATTCCCGTACAGGCGGGACAGCACTTGCGCTGGGAGGGGAATAATCCAGGAGCAGACAGCTACAGCGCTCAGACAAAGAGGCTTGACCGCGCAAAACGCACGGGAAGATAGCCATGAAAAAGCCGCCCGAGGGCGGCTTTTTCGTCACTGGGCGCTCGGCTTACAGCTGAGGCCCGGCGTTGCGGATGGCGTCGGACACGTCGAACTTCTGGAAGTTGTCGATGAACAGCTTGGCCAGGGTCTTGGCGGCCTCGTCGTAGGCGTTCTGGTCGGCCCAGGTGCTGCGCGGGTTGAGCAGGCCGGTCTCGACGCCCGGCACGGCCTTCGGCACGTCCAGGTTGATGATCGGCAGGTGCTCGGTCTCGGCACCGACCAGCGCGCCGCTCTGGATGGCGGCGATCACGCCACGGGTGGTGGGGATGCTGAAGCGCTTGCCGACGCCGTAGCCGCCACCGGTCCAGCCGGTGTTGACCAGGTACACCTTGGAACCGAAGCCACGGATGCGCTTGATCAGCAGCTCGGCGTACTCACCGGCGGGACGCGGGAAGAACGGCGCGCCGAAGCAGGTGGAGAAGGTCGACTTGATGCCGCCGCCGCTGCCCATCTCGGTGGAGCCGACCAACGCGGTGTAGCCGGACAGGAAGTGGTAGGCCGCCTGCTCTTCGTTGAGGATGGACACCGGCGGCAGCACGCCGGTCAGGTCGCAGGTCAGGAAGATCACGGCGTTCGGCTCGCCGCCCAGATTCTTCTCGCTGCGCTTCTCGACCAGCTCCAGCGGGTAGGCCGCGCGGCTGTTCTGGGTCAGGCTGTCGTCGGCGTAGTCCGGCACGCGGTTCTCGTCGAGCACCACGTTCTCCAGCACGGCGCCGAACTGGATGGCCTTCCAGATCACCGGCTCGTTCTTCTCGGACAGGTCGATGCACTTGGCGTAGCAGCCGCCCTCGATGTTGAACACCACGCCCTCGCCCCAGCCGTGCTCGTCGTCACCGATCAGGTAGCGGCTCGGGTCGGCGGACAGGGTGGTCTTGCCGGTGCCGGACAGACCGAAGAACAGGGTCACGTCGCCTTCCTCGCCGATGTTGGCGGCGCAGTGCATAGGCAGCACGTCGGCTTCCGGCAGCAGGAAGTTCTGCACGGAGAACATGGCCTTCTTCATTTCACCGGCGTAGCGCATGCCGGCGATCAGGACCTTCTTCTGGGCGAAGTTGAGGATGACGCAGCCGTCGGAATTGGTGCCGTCACGCTCCGGCACGCATTCGAAGTTGGCGACGTTGAGGACCTGCCACTCACCCCTGCCGGCCGGGTTGTAGGTTTCCGGGTTGATGAACAGGCAACGGCCGAACAGGTTCTGCCAGGCGGTCTGGGTGGTCATCTTCACCGGCAGGTAGTGCTCGGCGGCGGAACCGACGTGGACGTAGGAAACGAAGTGATCCTGGGCGGCGTTGAATGCCTCGACGCGGTCCCACAGGGCATCGAACTTGTCCGCGGGGAACGGACGGTTGATGCTGCCCCAGGCGATCTTGGCCTCGGTGCTCGGCTCCTGGACGATGAAGCGATCGACCGGAGAACGGCCGGTACGGTGGCCGGTGCGGACAACCAGAGAGCCATTGGCGGCCAGCTCACCCTCGCCACGGCGTATGGCCTCTTCGACCAGTTGGGCAGCGCTGATGTCGGTGTAAACGGCGGTGTTGGCTTGCGTCATTTGGGTCCCCGTCGGCCGGCGGCCGAGTCTTCCGAACGTTGTGTAGTGAGCCACGTAACGCACTACATCGATAAAAAAGTCGCGGGAGTATGCCAGAAAAGCGAGGTTCTTGGCAGCCTCTTGTCCATGAATGCTTTCGATAGAGCCAGGCTATGGGCGTCAGTGACGGGTCGTCGACGGCGCCTGGCTGTCGCCGGTGGCGAACAGCTGGGCGACGTCGCTGGCGTCGAACAGATAGCGCTCGTTGCAGAACTGGCAGTCGACCTCCACCTGGCCGCCGCTTTCCTCCAGCAGGGCCTCGGCATCCGCCTGGCCGATGCTGACCAGGGCCCTCGCCGAGCGCTCGCGCGAGCAGCTGCAACGGAACTGCAGTGGACTGGGCTCGAACAGACGCACGGACTCCTGATGGTAGAGGCGGTGCAGCACGGTCTCGTTGTCCAGCCCCAGCAGCTCCTCGGCGGTCAGGGTATCGGCCAGGGTCAGCAGGTGGTTCCAGCTCTCCTGGCGCTCCTCCGGCTCGGTCTGGTGGTGCGGCGGCAACTGCTGCAGCAACAGGCCGCGGGCGCGCTGGCCGTCGGCGCGCAGCCAGAAGCGGGTCGGCAACTGCTCGGAGGTGGCGAAATAGGCGGTCAGGCTGTCGGCCAGGCTGTCGCCCTCCAGCTCGACGATGCCCTGGTAGCGCTGGCCCCTGGCGGGGTCGACGGTCAGCGCCAGGACACCGTCCGGCATCAGCTCGCGCAGGCCCGCACCGGCATCCACCGCCTCAGCGTCGTAGCGGGCGATGCCGCGCACGTCGCGCTCGCTGGAACACTCGATCATCACCAGCGGCACCGGGCCGGAAGAGCGCGCCTGGAGAACCAGCAGCCCCTCGAACTTCAGGGTGCCGACCAGCAGGGCGGCGGCGGCGAGCATCTCGCCGAGCAGCTGGGCCACCGGTTGCGGGTAGGGATGCTTGGCCAGCACGTGCTGGTAGCTCTCGGCGAGGCTGACCATTTCGCCGCGGACGTCGGTGTCATCGAAGAGGAAACGCTGGGTGAAATCGCGGTCGGACATGACGGACGGGCACCTGAAAGAATGACAATTCGATGACGAGCCGTTAAAACGCGCCAACGAATCTTTGCGACTAGGGAAGGTATGAATTCTATGGATAAAGCCCCACGCATCCAAGCCGCCTGGCGATGGCCGGCGTTCCTCGGCCTGCACCTGCTGGCCCTCGCCCTGCTGGCGAGCTGGATACCGGAAGCCGGTCGCCAGGTGTGGCGCGAGGCCGGCACCCATTTCTTCCTGGCCCTGCACGGCACCCTCGGCCACAACGCCCTGTGGGATGCCCTGTGGGCGCTGTGCAGCACGCGCCTGTGGGACATCCTGGTCGGCGCGCTGATGCTCGCCCTGCTGCTGCATCACGGCTGGGCGTTCCGCGGCGCGGAGAGCCGCCGCGCGCTGTTCCACGTGCTCGCGCTGATGCTGATCCTGGTGCTCCTGCGCACGGTGTTCAGCAAGCTGGTCGGATATATGCACTGGCAGCACGCCAGTCCGTCGGAGCTGATCCCCGGCAGCTATCGGCTCAGCGACGCCTTCCCCGGCCTGGAGCGAGTCTTCGAGGTGAAGGACCGTTCCAGCCGCAGCTTCCCCGGCGACCACGCCTCGGTGCTGTTCGTCTGGGGCCTGTTCATGGCCTGTTTCTGCCGCGGCTGGAAGCTGTGGGCCAGCCTGGCCCTGGTGTTGTTCTGCACCCTGCCGCGCCTGATGGCCGGCGCGCACTGGCTGGAGGACGTCGCCGTCGGTGGCGTGCTGCTGGCCGCACTGGCCTTCGCCTGGGGCTACTGCACGCCGCTGGCCGGCTTCGTCGCCGCCGGCCTGGAGCGCTGCAGCCAGCCGCTGCTGCCCTGGCTGCAGCGGCTGCCGGCAGTGGGCCGCTGGGGCGTACTGCAGCGGCGCTGAGTCAGTCGCGCAGGCCGAGGATCTGCCGGCGCTGCTTCTTGTTCGGCCGGCCCTCGGTCTGCACGCCCAGCGCACCGGCCTTGCGCAAGGCGGCGGCCTCCTCGCGGCGGGCGATGCTGTCGGCGGTTTCCTCGTAGAGCAGCTGCGCCTCGGGCGCACCGCGGCGCACCATGGACAGCGCCCGCACCACCACGGTCCGTTCGTCGAAGCCGGCGCGGATCACGTACTCGTCACCCACCCTGGGCTCCTTGCCGGGCTTGCAGCGCTCGCCCCGGCAATGCACCTTGCCGCCCTCGATGGCTTCCTTGGCCAGCGAACGGGTCTTGTAGAAGCGCGCGGCCCACAGCCACTTGTCCAGGCGCACCTTGTCGTCGTCTCTGTCGCTCATGCTCGTTCCGCAAAATCTTGTCGATCAAGGTTCGAATCTTGCCTGATGCCGTTGTCACATGGCACAGCTAAACTCCTGCGAATTTCCCGGGAAAGCCTGCATTGAAGACTTTCGACCATCTCTCTGTGATCGGCCTACGCGAATGGATCAACCTGCCCGAGCTGGGCATGATCGGCCTGCGCGCGAAGATCGACACCGGCGCCAGCACCTCGACCCTGCATGCCAGCGACATCGTGCCGTTCGAGCGCGACGGCGTGCGCTGGGTGCGCTTCACCGCCCACTTCGGCACCCTGGTGCAGCGCCGCCATCCGTGCGAGGCCAAGGTGGTGACGGTGAAGACCATCAAGAGCTCCAACGGCCAGGCCCAGACCCGCTACGTGATCACCACCACGCTGGCCATGGGTGATCGCAGCTGGGCGGTGGATTTCACCCTGGCCTGCCGCAAGACCATGCGCTACCGCGTGCTGCTCGGCGCCCACGCCCTGATCGACGGCCAGCTGGTGGTCAACCCCGCGCTCACCTACGTCCAAGACAAACCCCAGTTCCCTCTCGCCTCCGGTGCCCAATGAAGATCGCCATTCTGTCGCGCAACCCGCGTCTCTATTCGACCCGTCGCCTGGTGGAAGCCGGCGTGCAGCGCGGTCACGAGATGGTGGTGATAGACACCCTGCGCGCCTACATGAACATCGCCAGTCACAAGCCGCAGATCCATTACCGCGGCAAGCCCATGGAGGGCTTCGACGCGGTCATCCCGCGCATCGGCGCCTCGGTCACCTTCTATGGCTGCGCCGTGCTGCGCCAGTTCGAGATGCAGGGGGTGTTTCCGCTCAACGAGTCGGTGGCGATCAGTCGCTCGCGGGACAAGCTGCGCTCGCTGCAACTGCTGTCGCGCAAGGGCATCGGCCTGCCGGTGACCGGCTTCGCCCACTCGCCGGACGACATTCCCGACCTGATCCAGATGGTCAACGGCGCGCCGCTGGTGATCAAGGTGCTGGAAGGCACCCAGGGCATCGGCGTGGTGCTGTGCGAGACGGAGAAGGCCGCCGAGTCGGTGATCGAGGCCTTCATGGGCCTGAAGCAGAACATCATGGTGCAGGAGTACATAAAGGAAGCGGGCGGCGCCGACATCCGCTGCTTCGTGGTCGGCGACAAGGTGATCGCGGCGATGAAGCGCCAGGCCAAGCCCGGCGAGTTCCGCTCCAACCTGCACCGCGGCGGCGAGGCCAGCCTGATCAAGATCACCCCGGAAGAGCGGATGACTGCCATCCGCGCGGCCAAGGTCATGGGGCTGTCGGTGGCCGGGGTCGACATCCTGCGCTCCAACCACGGGCCGCTGGTGATGGAGGTGAATTCGTCGCCGGGCCTGGAGGGCATCGAGACCACCACCGGCAAGGACGTGGCCGGCATGATCATCCAGTATCTGGAGAAGAACGCCATGCCGGGGCAGACCCGGACCAGGGGCAGAGGCTGAAGCTCCCTCTCCCCTTGGGAGACGACTGCATGGATGCAGGAGGTAGGGCGACGCAGGATGCCAAAGCCGAGGGCTGGGGTGAGGGTGCCGCCAGCCACTCGGAATTGCCTGGAAAACTCTCACCCACGCAGGGAGAGGGGTTGATGCAGCCTAGCTGGCGTCGCGCGGCAGCAGCAGGCCCAGCGGCAGGCAGATGCGCGCCTCCAGGCCGCCGCCGGAGCGGTTGCGCAGCTCCACGCTGCCGCCGTGCAGGGCGGCGATGCGCTTGACGATGGCCAGCCCCAGGCCGGTGCCCTTGCCGCCACGGGCGCGGTCGCCACGGATGAAGGGGTTGAAGATCTCGCCCATTTCCTCCTGGGCGATACCGGGGCCGCGGTCGAGCACGCTGAGCACCACGTAGGGCGCGCTCTCGTCCCCGGCCAGGCTGGTCACCACCTCGACGTTCTGGCCGCCGTAGCGCAGGGCGTTGTCGAGCAGGTTGACCAGCAGCCGCTTGATCGATACCCGGCGCAGCGGGAACGCCGGTACCCGCTCCAGGCACAGGCGCACCCGGTCTTCCTGCTGGTTGTAGGGCGCCACCACCTCGCGCACCAGTTCGTCGAGCAGCAGCGGCTCGGTCCGCTCGTCGCGGCCGTCGCGGATGAAGGCGAGGAACTGGTCGAGGATGGTGTCCATGTGCTCGATGTCGCGGACCATGTCCTCGGTCATCTCGACATCGCCGCCGAGCATTTCCAGCGACAGGCGCAGGCGGGTCAGCGGCGTGCGCAGGTCATGGGAGACGCCGGCCAGCATCAGCTCGCGCTCGCGGGCGCCCTGCTCGATGTCCTCGGCCATCTGGTTGAAGGCACGGTACACCTCGGTCATCTCGCTCGGCGTGTCGCTCACCGGCAGGCGTACGCTGCGCCCCTGGCCGAACTGGCGGGCGGCGAACACCAGGCGCTTGAGCGGCGCGTTGAGCTGGCCGACGAAGATCCAGGCGGCGGCCGTGGACAGCAGGCCGATGCCGAGGAACCAGCCGAGCACGCTCCAGATGCGCTGCCCGCGCAGTGGGTAGGGATACAGCGGCACCTTGAGCCAGTCCGGCCCCAGGCTGGGCGCCCGCACCCAGAGCGCCGGCGGGCTCTGCACGCGGACGCGCACCTCGGTGTCCGCGCCCAGCTCGGACTGCATCTGGCGCAGGAACACTTCGGAATAGGGCCAGTGCTGCTCGGTGGCCGGCACCTTGTCGGCCGAGACCCGGGTGAGGGTCGCCGCCTCGGCGATGTGCGCCCGGTCCTCGGGCTCGGCCGCCCAGTAGGCGCGCAGGGTCAGCGCCGCGCCGTGGCTGTACTGGCGGTCCACCAGCATGTCCTCGTTCATCATCAGATAGACGAGGGTCAACGCCTTGGAGAACAGCACGACGACCAGCACCAGCCAGAGCGTGCGGGCGAAGAAGCTTTGTGGAAACCAGAGGGGGGTTTTCATAGAAAGACAGCTGCAAGCCTCAAGCGACAAGCCTCAAGCAAAAGCCGGACTTCAGCAGGGCCACTTGCAGCTTGTGGCTTGCTGCTTGCGGCTCACTTGTTGCCATCAGGCACGAAGACGTAGCCCACGCCCCAGACGGTCTGGATATAGCGTGGCTTGGACGGGTCCGGCTCGATCAGGCGGCGCAGGCGGCTGATCTGTACGTCGATGGAGCGCTCCAGGGCGTCCCATTCGCGGCCACGGGCCAGGTTCATCAGCTTGTCCCGGGTCAGTGGTTCGCGGGCGTGCTGGACCAGGGCCTTGAGCACGGCGAATTCGCCGGTGGTGAGCATGTGCACCTCGTCGCCCTTCTTCAGCTCGCGGGTCGCCAGGGACAGCTCGTAGTCGCCGAAAGTGACGGTCTCGTCCTCGCTGGCCGGGGCGCCCGGCACCACCGGCGACTGGCGGCGCAGCACGGCCTTGATCCGCGCCAGCAGCTCGCGCGGGTTGAACGGCTTGGCCAGGTAGTCGTCGGCGCCGCCCTCCAGGCCCTGGATGCGGCTGGCCTCGTCGCCCTTGGCGGTGAGCATGATGATCGGCATCTGGTTGTTCGCCTCGCGCAGGCGGCGACAGGCGGAGAGGCCGTCCTCGCCCGGCAGCATCAAGTCGAGCACCAGCAGCTGGAACAGTTCGCGGGCCAGCAGGCGGTCCATCTGCTCGACGTTCTCCACGGCGCGCACGCGGTAGCCCTGCTCGCTTAGGAAACGCTCCAGCAGGCGGCGCAGGCCAGGGTCGTCGTCGACGATGAGGATCTTTTCGCCTTCGGCGGCGGGTGTGCTGCTCATGTTCTCTCCTGTCGGTCCAGGTGGGGCGGCATTATCGCCCAGTGCCGGGTTGCGGCGGCCCGTCCATTGTTAGCAGATTTTTCCCCGAACGGTTCCCAATGCTTTCCGACCCGGTGTTTATAATGCGGCGCTTTCGCGTCGGCACCGGCGTGGTTTTCTTTCAGGGCCTGTTCAAAGGCTTGCGAGCTAGAGCCAAACGGTGGCGAAAACGGCCGAGGAAGCGGAGTTTACGAGTAGTAAATGAGCATTCCGAGGCCGCTTTCAACGCCGTTTGGCCGACGCGCAGCAGACTTTGACAGGCTCTCAGGTAGGTTTCATGGACAGCATCAACAAGCGTATCGCCGCCGAGCTCGGCGTCCTCCCGCAACAGGTCGCCGCCGCCGTGGCCCTGCTCGACGAAGGCTCCACCGTGCCCTTCATCGCCCGTTACCGGAAGGAAGTGACCGGCAGCCTGGACGACACCCAGCTGCGCCACCTGGAAGAGCGCCTGCGCTACCTGCGCGAACTGGACGAGCGCCGCGCCGCGATCCTCGCCAGCATCGAGGAACAGGGCAAGCTGACCCCCGAGCTGACCCGCGAGATCAACGAGGCCGACACCAAGACCCGCCTCGAAGACCTCTACCTGCCGTACAAGCAGAAGCGCCGCACCAAGGGCCAGATCGCCCTGGAAGCCGGCCTCGGCGAACTGGCCGACGCGCTGTTCGGCAATCCCGAGCTGAACCCGGAAACCGAGGCCGCGCGTTTCGTCGACGCCGAGAAGGGCTTCGCCGACGTCAAGGCCGTGCTGGAAGGCGCCAAGTACATCCTCATGGAGCGCTTCGCCGAGGACGCCAGCCTGCTCGACAAGCTGCGCTCGTTCCTCAAGCACGAAGCCACCCTCAGCGCCCGCGTGGTCGCCGGCAAGGAGGCCGAGGGCGCCAAGTTCAGCGACTACTTCGAGCACGATGAAGCCCTCAAGGGCGTGCCGTCGCACCGCGCGCTGGCGATCTTCCGCGGGCGCAACGAGGGCATCCTCGGCGCCAGCCTCAAGGTCGGCGACGAGGCGCCGGGCACCATGCACCCGTGCGAACTGATGATCGCCGAGCGCTTCGGCATCGAGCAGCGCGGCCGCGCCGCCGACAAGTGGCTGGGCGAAGTGGTGCGCTGGACCTGGAAGGTCAAGCTCTACACCCACCTGGAAACCGACCTGCTCGGCGAGCTGCGCGAGAAGGCCGAGGACGAGGCGATCACCGTGTTCGCCCGCAACCTGCACGACCTGCTGCTGGCCGCCCCGGCCGGGCCGCGCGCCACCCTGGCGCTGGACCCGGGCCTGCGCACCGGCTGCAAGGTGGCCGTGGTCGACGCCACCGGCAAAGTGCTGGAAACCGCCACCGTCTACCCGCACGCGCCGCGCAACGACTGGGACGGCACCCTGGCCATTCTCGCCAAGCTGTGCGCCAGGCACGCGGTGGACCTGATCTCCATCGGCAACGGCACCGCCAGCCGCGAGACCGACAAGCTGGCCGGCGACCTGATCAAGAAGCTGCCGGGCCTCAAGCTGACCAAGGTGATGGTGTCCGAGGCCGGCGCCTCGGTGTACTCCGCCTCGGAGCTGGCCGCCCGCGAATTCCCGGACATGGACGTGTCGCTGCGCGGCGCCGTGTCCATCGCCCGCCGCCTGCAGGACCCGCTGGCCGAGCTGGTGAAGATCGACCCGAAATCCATCGGCGTCGGCCAGTACCAGCACGACGTGTCGCAGCTCAAGCTGGCACGCTCGCTGGACGCGGTGGTCGAGGACTGCGTGAACGCCGTCGGCGTCGACGTGAACACCGCTTCCGCCGCGCTGCTGGCGCGCATCTCCGGCCTCAACGGCACCCTGGCGCAGAACATCGTGCAGTTCCGCGACGCCAACGGCGCCTTCGCCTCCCGCGCCGACCTGAAGAAGGTACCGCGCCTGGGCGAGAAGACCTTCGAGCAGGCCGCCGGCTTCCTCCGCGTGATGAATGGCGACAACCCGCTGGACGCCTCCGCCGTGCACCCGGAGACCTACCCGCTGGTGCAGCGCATCGCCGCCGACACTGGCCGCGATGTGCGTTCGCTGCTCGGCGATTCCAGCTTCCTGCGCAGCCTCGATCCCAAGCGTTTCACCGACGAGAGCTTCGGCCTGCCGACCGTCACCGACATCCTCAAGGAACTGGACAAGCCCGGCCGCGACCCGCGCCCGGAGTTCAAGACCGCCGAGTTCCAGGACGGTGTCGAAAGCCTCAAGGACCTGCAGCCGGGCATGGTGCTGGAGGGCGTGGTGACCAACGTCACCAACTTCGGCGCCTTCGTCGACATCGGCGTGCACCAGGACGGCCTGGTGCACATCTCCGCGCTTTCCGAGAAGTTCGTGAAAGATCCCTACGAAGTGGTCAAGGCCGGCGACATCGTCAAGGTCAAGGTCATGGAAGTGGACATCCCGCGCAACCGCGTCGGCCTGTCCATGCGCATGAGCGACACCCCCGGCGAGAAGGTCGATGGTCCGCGTGGCGGGCAACCCCGGGGCGGGCAGTCCCGTGGTGGCAACGGTGGCAACCAGCCGCGCAGCGAGCGCCACTCCAGCCAGGACAAGCCGGCCCCGGCCAACGCCGCCATGGCCGCGCTGTTCGCCAACGCCAAGCAGCTGAGGAAGTGAGCCATGAGTGAAGCGTCGCCGGTCGGCCAGGACAGCAACTTCAGCAAGCTGCTCGGCATCCGCATCGAGAAGGCCGAGAACGGCGAGTCGGTGCTGCGCATGAGCATGCAGGAGCACCTGCTCAACCTGCACGGGCGCATGCACGGTGGCGCGCTCTACTCGCTGATCGACACCGCCCTCGGCCAGGCCAGCCACAGCCTGTTCGGCGGTGAGGCCGGCAGCATGACCCTGGAATGCAAGGTCAACTACATCCGCGGCGTCGAGGCCGGCGAGGTGGTCTGCCACGCCCGCGTGCTCAACGCCGGGCGCAAGGTCCACGTGCTGGAGGCCAGGGTGGAACAGGGCGACAAGCTGATCGCCACGGCCCAGGCCACGTTCATCTGCAAGTAAGCCACGGCGGCGCGCGAGCACTCTCCCCCTGGGAGAGGGGCGCTTCAGGATTGCGCCGCGCGCCCGGGCGGCGCATCCTCCCCTTCCGGTCAGGCGACAGCGTCCGTCCGTACCCCACTTGCAGTGTGGCGGCTCCACCCCCATATAGGGGCGACCGTCGAGTGAAGGAACAAGAATCTTGAGCGATCGCATCGAACGCCGCCTGGCTTTGCTCGGCGAGGCCGCCCACCTGCCCCTGCTCACCCGGTGCCTGCACGGCATCGAACGCGAGACGCTGCGCGTCGACGCGAACGGCCGGCTGGCGCAGACGCCGCACCCCCGCGCGCTGGGCTCGGCGCTGACCCACGCGCAGATCACCACCGATTATTCCGAGGCCTTGCTGGAGTTCATCACCCCGGCCGAGCCGGACCCGGCCGACACCCTGGCCGATCTCGACCGCATCCACCGCTTCGCCGCCGACCGGCTGGACGGCGAATACCTGTGGAGCCCGTCGATGCCCGGCCTGCTGCCTGACGAGGCGGACATCCCGATCGCCCGCTACGGCAGCTCCAGCATCGGCCGCCTGAAGTACGTCTATCGCCAGGGCCTGGCCCTGCGCTACGGCAAGACCATGCAGTGCATCGCCGGCATCCACTACAACTTCAGCCTGGCCGAGGACCTGTGGCCGCTGCTGCAGAAGCTGGACGGCGACACCCAGGCCCCGCGCGACTACCAGTCCGCCGCCTACATCGCGCTGATCCGCAACTTCCGCCGCTACAGCTGGCTGCTGATGTACCTGTTCGGCGCCTCGCCGGCGCTGGACGCCAGCTTCCTGCGCGGCCGCCCGCACCAGCTGCAGCAACTCGACGCCGACACCCTCTACCTGCCCTGGGCCACCAGCCTGCGGATGAGCGACCTGGGCTACCAGAGCAGCGCCCAGTCCGGCCTGACGCCCTGCTACAACGACCTGGCCAGCTACACCGAGAGCCTGCGCGCGGCAGTGGCCACGCCCTACCCGGCCTACGCCGAGATCGGCACCAAGGACGCCAACGGCGAGTGGCTGCAGCTCAACACCAACATCATCCAGATCGAGAACGAGTACTACTCGAGCATCCGCCCGAAGCGCGTCACCTACTCCGGCGAGCGCCCGATCCAGGCCCTGATGAGCCGCGGCGTGCAATACGTGGAAGTGCGCTGCCTGGACATCAACCCCTACCTGCCGCTGGGCATCGACCTGGACCAGGCGCGCTTCCTCGACGCCTTCATCCTGTTCTGCGCCCTGGCCGACAGCCCGCTGCTGGCCAGCGGCGAGTGCTGCTCCTGCACCGAGAACTTCCTCAAGACGGTCAAGGAAGGTCGCCGCCCCAACCTGCACCTGCAGCGCGACAGCCAGCAGGTGGAACTGCGGACCTGGGCCGGCGAACTGCTCGATGCCTTCGCCCCCATCGCCACCCTGCTCGACCGCGCCCACGGCGGCGACGCCTACCAGACCGCCCTGCACCTGCAGCGACGCAAGGTGGAGGACACCAGCCTGACGCCCTCGGCGCGGGTGCTGGCCGAGCTGCAGGCGACCGGCGAGAGCTTCCGCCAGTTCGCCCTGCGCCAGAGCAAGGCCCACGCCGAGGCCTTCCGCGCCCGGCCGCTGAGCGCGGAGGAGCGGGCCGCTTTCGAGGCGGCGGCGAGCCAGTCGCTGGCCGAGCAGGAGGAACTGGAACGGGCCCCGGCCGGCGACTTCGACACCTTCGTCGCGGCGTACCAGGCGAGCATCCTCGGCATCAGCGTATAAGGGCAGCGCGCCGGAACACCGGCGCGCGGTAAAGGCTCTGCAATCAATGACCTGGCGAAAAGCGGGGTTTCTTTGCGGCAGCCCGTCACAAATCCGCCACGACGACCGTTCGGCCCTGACCAGCGGCACGCCGGCCGCCCTGCCACGGGCTAGCCTGTGTGGAAACCCGTATTGGCGAACCGCCATGACGCCCGCAGCAGACAATCACGACTGGAGCCTGGAGAGCCTGAACAAGGCCTACCAGCAAGGCTACATGGCCGGCCTCACCGGCCAGCCACAGCACGCCCAGCCCTACCCCGCCGAAGTGCTGGCCGCCGCCTGGGAGGCCGGCTGGGACGACGGCAACGAGCAGTTCAAGCAACACCAGCGCCGCAGCGCCTGACACCCCGCCACGTCCGTAGGAGCGAGCTCTGCTCGCGAAGCCTTTCGCCGTTGATGTTCGCGAGCAGAGCTCGCTCCTACAGGCTCCGGCGTGGCTCTTCGTTATCGCCCGCGGTCACGTAGGGCGGGTGCAACCCGCGTGACCGGCACCATCGCGGGTTTCACCCGCCCTACCGTAGGGTGCGCCATGCACACCGGAGCCCCTACAGGGCCTTCTCGAATATCTTCGAATTACGCTGGTAGTTGTACAGCGAGGCGCGGGCGGCCGGCAGGCGCTCGACGCCGCTGGGCTCGAAACCACGCTCCTGGAACCAGTGCGCGGTGCGAGTGGTGAGCACGAACAGGGTCTTCAGCCCCAGTGCCCTGGCGCGCTCCTCGATGCGTTCGAGCAGCTCGTCGCCGCGGCCGCCGTGGCGATACTCCGGGTTCACCGCCAGGCACGCCAGCTCGCCGGCCTCGGAATCGGAGATCGGATACAGCGCGGCGCAAGCGATGATCAGCCCGTCGCGCTCGACGATGCTGAACTGGCCGATCTCCCGCTCCAGCACCTCGCGGGAGCGGCGCACCAGGATGCCCTGGTCCTCCAGCGGGGTGATCAGCTCGATCAGGCCGCCGACATCCTCGATGGTCGCCTCGCGCAGCGACTCGAACTGCTCTTGGTCGACCAGGGTGCCGCCGCCGTCGCGGGTGAACAGCTCGGTGAGCAGCGAGCCATCCTCCATGTAGCTGACGATATGACTGCGCTTGACCCCGCCCCGGCAGGCCTGGGCGGCGGCGTCGAGCAGCTCGGCCTGGTAGCAGCTGCCCAGGCGCGCCAGGTGCGCCGGCACCTGCTGCGGGCGCAGCTCGCGCACCAGCTTGCCGCTGTCGTCGAGCAGGCCGCGCTCGGCGCTGAACAGCAGCAGCTTGTCGGCCTGCAGGTCGATGGCGGCGCGGGTGGCGACGTCCTCGCAGGCCAGGTTGAAGATTTCACCCGTGGGCGAGTAGCCGAGCGACGACAGCAGCACGATGCTGCGTTCGTCGAGCAGGCGGCCGATGCCCTTGCGGTCGACCCGACGCACTTCGCCGGTGTGGTGGTAGTCGATGCCGTCGACCACGCCGATCGGCCGCGCGGTGACGAAGTTGCCGCCGGACACGCGCAGGCGCGAGCCCTGCATCGGCGAGGCGGCCATGTCCATCGACAGGCGCGCCTCGATGGCGATGCGCAGGCTGCCGACCGCGTCGATCACGCAATCCAGGGTCGGCCCGTCGGTGATGCGCAGGTCGCGGTGATAGTGCGGGATCAACCCGCGCTCGGCCAGGCGCGCCTCGATCTGCGGGCGCGAGCCGTGCACCAGCACCAGGCGCACGCCGAGGCTGTGCAGCAGCACCAGGTCGTGGACGATGTTGCCGAAATTCGGATGTTCCACGCCGTCGCCGGGCAGCATCACCACGAAGGTGCAGTCCCGGTGGGCGTTGATATAGGGCGAAGCGTGGCGAAGCCAGTTGACGTAGTCGTGCATTGAGAAGCCTGTGAGCAAGGACGGACGAGCGATGTTTTGCCTCTCCGAAGCGGAGAAGGAAGGTCGGTCTAGCGTCGTCGCAACATCGTTGCTCCCCTTATGGGCCGGGCGGGTTACAGGCAGTAGTGCTGGATCAGCTGGCGCAGCAGCGCCACGGTCGGTTCGATGCGCGCCAGTTCGAGGAATTCCCCCGGCTGGTGGGCACAGGCGATGTCGCCCGGGCCGAGGACGATGGTCTCGCAGCCGAGCTGCTGAAGATACGGGGCTTCGGTGCCGAATGCCACCGACTGGGCTGCATGCCCGGTCAGCTTTTCCGCCAGGCGCACCAGTTCGCTGTCGGCGGCTTGCTCGAAGGGCGGCACGTTGGCGAACAGCGGCGCGTAGTCGATCTTCACCTGGTGCCGCTCGGCCAGCGGCCGCAGCTTGCCGCGGATGGCCTCGCGCAGCTGCTCCGGGTCCATACCCGGCAGCGGGCGCAGGTCGAATTCCAGCGAGCACTGGCCGCAGATGCGGTTGGGATTGTCGCCGCCGTGGATGCAGCCGAGGTTGAGGGTCGGCTGCGGCACGCCGAACTGCGGATTGCTGAACTCGCGCTGCCACTGGCCACGCAGGTCGCGCAGCGCGCCGATGGCGTCGTGCATCGCCTCCAGGGCGCTGTGGCCGAGGCTCGGGTCGGAGCTGTGGCCGCTCTGGCCGAGGATGTCGATGCGCTCCATCATCACGCCCTTGTGTAGGCGCACCGGCCTGAGCCCGGTAGGCTCGCCGATCACCGCCGCGCGGCCCAGCGGCCGGCCGGCCCTGGCGAGGGCGCGCGCGCCGTCCATCGAGCTTTCCTCGTCGCAGGTGGCGAGCACCAGCAGCGGCTGACGGAACGGGTGGTCGAGCAGCCCGCGCACCGCCTCTATCACCAGCGGGAAGAATCCCTTCATGTCGCAGACGCCGAGGCCGACCCAGCGGTCCCCCTCCGCCGTCAGCCGGAGCGGGTCGCTGCGCCACAGCGCGGCGTCGAACGGCACCGTGTCGCTGTGGCCGGCCAGCACCAGGCCGCCGGGGCCGCTGCCCAGGGTCGCCAGCAGGTTGGCCTTGCCCGGCGCCACGTCCTGGATCTCGCAGGCGAAGCCGAGGTCGCCCAGCCAGGCCGCCAGCAGCTCGATCACCGGGCGGTTGGACTGGTCCCAGTGGGGCTGGGTGCAGCTGACCGAGGGGGTGGCGATCAGTGCGGCGAGCTGGTCCTGCAGGGAGGGAAGCGGCATAGGAATCTCCATGATCTGGCCCCCATCATAGAGACGCGGGCGCGCCCTGCAAACGCGGTCGGAACCCGACCTTTCGTCCGGGCCGACATGAGCCGAAACGACCGTTCGAGCAGAAGCCGCTGTCATCTGGCATACTTCGCGCCCCTTTTGCGGTCATGAAAACGTCATGTTCGAACTATTCAGCGGGCTGGATGTGTGGGTTGCCATCAGCCTGGTCCTGGCTCTGACCTTTGTCCTGGCCTTCGAATTCATCAACGGTTTCCACGACACCGCCAACGCGGTGGCCACGGTGATCTACACCAAGGCGATGCCGCCGCACCTGGCGGTGATCGCCTCCGGCATCTTCAACTTCCTCGGCGTGGTGCTGGGCGGCGTCGGCGTCGCCTACGCCATCGTCCACCTGTTGCCGGTGGAGCTGCTGATCAACGTCAACACCAGCCACGGCCTGGTGATGGTGTTCTCCCTGCTGACCGCGGCCATCGCCTGGAACCTGGGCACCTGGTACTTGGGCATCCCGGCCTCCAGCTCGCACACCCTGATCGGCTCGATCCTCGGTGTCGGCCTGGCCAACGCCCTGCTCACCCACATCTCCCTGGCCGACGGCGTGAACTGGCAGAAGGCGATCGACATCGGCCTGAGCCTGCTGCTGTCGCCGCTGGCCGGCTTCGCCGTGGCCGGCCTGATCCTGATCGGCCTGCGCCGTGCCTTCGCCGAATCGAAGATGCACGAGACGCCCGAGAGCCGCAAGGAGATCAAGGGCAAGAAGAAGCCGCCGTTCTGGAACCGCATGGTGCTGATCATCTCGGCCATGGGCGTGAGCTTCGTGCATGGCTCGAACGACGGCCAGAAGGGCATCGGCCTGATCATGCTGGTGCTGATCGGCATCGTCCCGGCCAAGTTCGTGCTGGACCTGAACAGCACCACCTACCAGATCGAACGCACCCGCGACGCCACCGTCCACCTGCAGCAGTTCTACCAGCGCAACCACGACGCGCTGAGCGAGTACCTGTCGCTGGGCAAGCCCGGCAACACCGAGCTGCCCAAGCAGTTCCGCTGCGACGCCAAGCTGACCGAGGCGACCATCGCCGCCCTGATGACCGACCTGCAGGGCGTCACCGACTACAACCAGATGGATCACGAGAAACGCACCCAGGTGCGCCGCTACCTGCTCTGCCTGGACGACACCGCCAAGCGCGTCAGCAAGCTGGACAACCTGCCCAAGCGCGAGAAGGCGGACCTGGACAAGCTGCGCAAGGACCTCACCGCCACCACCGAATACGCCCCCACCTGGGTGATCTTCGCCGTGGCCCTGGCCCTCGGCATCGGCACCATGGTCGGCTGGAAGCGCGTGGTGCTGACCGTCGGCGAGAAGATCGGCAAGCAGGGCATGACCTACGCCCAGGGCATGAGCGCGCAGATCACCGCCTCCATCGCCATCGGCCTGGCCAACGTCTACAGCCTGCCGGTGTCCACCACCCACGTACTGTCGTCCGGCGTCGCCGGCACCATGGTCGCCAACAAGAGCGGCCTGCAGTTCGGCACGGTGCGCAACATCCTGATGGCCTGGGTGCTGACCCTGCCGGCCACCATCCTGCTGTCCGCCGGCCTGTTCTGGCTGGGCGTGCAGCTGTTCGTGTAGGCGCCACCGGCGCCACGCGACGAGGCCGCCCCCGGGCGGCCTCTTCGTTCCAGCCCCAGCCACCTTCCCAGCCCGGCTTTGCCCTGTACACTGGCGGCTCGGGGCGGCGTGGCGACGAGACAGAGGCGGATCACCCAGCGATGACTTTCCAACAACTCAGGCGCTACTGGCACATCGAGCTGCTGGGCGGCGCCCACAAGCGCTTCTCCTGGCGCCGGCTGCGCGCCAAGTACGTGCAGCGCTCGCGCTACCGCTACCTGTTCTGGTTCCGCTTCGCCCAGTACCTGCACAGCAGCCGCTCGAAGTTCCTGCGCAAGCGCGCCGAGCGCCTGGCGGACCGCATCGCCGAACGCTTCGGCATCGAGATCGCCCTCGGCGCGCAGATCGGCGAAGGGCTGTTCATCCCTCATCCGGTGGGTATCGTCATCACCCGCAAGGCCGTGATCGGCAAGAACTTCAGCATCTTCCAGAACACCACCATCGGCCAGAAGAACGACGACAGCGCGCCCATCCTGATCGGCGACAACGTGACCGTCGGCGCCAACGCCTGCATCATCGGCCACGACCTGCGCATCGGTAACAACGTCACCATCGCGGCGGCCGCCTTCGTCAACAAGGACATTCCCGACGACCACCTGTTCGTCACCCGCTACGCCTCGGAGCTGATCGAGCCCCGCCAGGGGGCCTCCCTCATCAGCACGCGCCATTCCCGCCAGGCACAACAGCCGCAACCGACGAAACCCGCATGAACAAAGAAACCGAGATCAAGCTGCGCGCCAGCCGCGAAACCCTCGCCGCCCTGCGCGACCACCCGCTGCTGAAGAAGCGCAACAAGTCCGGCTGGCAGACCCACGAGCTGTTCAACCAGTACTTCGACACGGCCGAGCGCGACCTGGCCGGCGCCCGCGTCGCCCTGCGCCTGCGCCGCGACGGCGAGCAGTACATCCAGACCCTCAAGAGCCGCGGCCAGAGCGTGGCCGGGCTGTCCGAACGCAACGAGTGGGACTGGTACCTGAAGAAGGCCAAGCTGGACCTCAAGCTGCTCGGCGACGACTGCTGGCCGGCCAGCCTGGCCGAGCTGGACAAGAAGACCCTGCAGCCGATCTTCACCACCGACTTCGTCCGCCAGAAGGCGGAGATCGCCTGGGGTCGCGGCAAGGCCAAGACGGTGATCGAGGCGGCCCTGGACCTGGGCAAGGTGGTCGCCGGCGAGGGCGAGGAAGAAATCTGCGAACTGGAACTGGAACTGCGCGAAGGCGAGCCGGCGGCCCTGCTGGAACTGGCCTGCGAGCTGGCCGCCGACCTGCCGCTGATGCCCTGCGACATCAGCAAGGCCGAGCGCGGCTACCGCCTGTTCGACTCCGCCAGCTACAGCCTGAGCCTGCCGCCGCCCGCGCTGCACGCCGAGATGGCGCTGGACGACGCCTTCGCCGCCCTCGCCTGGCACCTGCTCGGCAGCAGCCAGCGCCTGGCCGAGCAGTACCGCTTCAACGGCCACTGGAAGCTGCTGGAACAGTGGCTGCAACAGCTGATCGACCTGCGCGCCCTGCTCGGCAGCCTCGGCCAGGCCGCGCCGCGCGCCTCCAGCCGCGAGCTGCGCGAGGCGCTGGACGCCCTGCTGGCCGACTGGCGCCCGCGCCTGGCCGCCGGCCGCGACGACGAGGCGCTGCGCCACAACGCGCCGGCCATGTTCGCCGGCGAGCTGCAGGGCAACCGCTGGGGCCTGCTCTCCCTGCAGCTGTCGCGCTGGCTGCTGCAGCGCGGCTGGACGGCCGGGCGCAACTCGCGCGGCGAGCGCCAGGGCGCGGCGGCGCTGGGCAACTGGCTGCCGACCCTGCTGGGCGAAGAGGCCGAGGGCCTGCGCCTGAAACACTACCAGCAGTTCCCCGAGGCGCTGGCCGAACAGCTGCCGCGCATCGAGCGCATCCAGGCCTGGCTGCGCCTGGCCCGCCAGGCGCTCGAACTGCCGGAACTGGACCGCCTGTACGGCGAACTGGCCAAGCTGGAGGCCCTGGCCAGCCGTGGCAACGATGCCGAAGTGCTGGCCGCTCGCCAGGCACAGGCCCATACTGTGGCGACGCTCAAACCCTGGAAGCTGCTGCTGAAATAAGCTGCTCGTCCCGCAGTGGGAGCAGAACTTGTGGGAGCGGCCCTGGCCGCTCCCACGCATCCAGCGGGCATCCAGTCAGAACAAAAAGGGAGCTCCATGTCCGCCTTCGCCTCGCCAGCCCAGGATCGCTGGCTCGACCTCAACGACATCCTCCGCGAGCTGGTGGCCCAGGGCCGGATCGCCCAGGAGCAGGCCGAGCAGTGCATGGTATTG
This sequence comes from Pseudomonas sp. GD04015, assembly GCF_029837675.1. NCBI lineage: Bacteria > Pseudomonadati > Pseudomonadota > Gammaproteobacteria > Pseudomonadales > Pseudomonadaceae > Pseudomonas > Pseudomonas sp. GD04015. Next base: position 148,185 of record NZ_JAOEEE010000002.1, read on the forward strand.
CGCCGCGCGTCGAGCAACGCACAGCTGCACCCGCTGGAATTCATCGCCGCCCAGCAGATCGACGACCTGCAGCGGCCCGATCGCAAGCACGATCTGGAAGGCCTCACCGTGTGGCTGGCCAACTTCGCCGGCCAGCCGTACCTGCGTATCGACCCGCTGAAGATCGACGTGGCGGCGGTGACGCCGCTGATGTCCTACGCCTTCGCCCAGCGCCACAAGATCCTCGCCGTGGCGGTGGACAGCGAGACGGTGACCATCGCCAGCGCCCAGCCGTTCGTGCATGGCTGGGAAGGCAACCTGACCCACGTGCTCAAGCGCCCGATCAAGCGGGTGGTGGCCAACCCGGCGGACATCCAGCGCTTCACCACCGAGTTCTACCGCCTGGCCCGCTCGGTGACCGGCGCCACCTCGGTGGACCAGAAGATCAGCGGCGTGGGCAACTTCGAGCAACTGCTCAACCTCGGCGCCCAGGACCAGGAGCCGGACGCCAACGACGCGCACATCGTCAACATCGTCGACTGGCTGTTCCAGTACGCCTACCAGCAGCGCGCCAGCGACATCCACATCGAGCCGCGCCGCGAGGCCGGCACCGTGCGCTTCCGCATCGACGGCGTGCTGCACAACGTCTACCAGTTCCCGCCGCAGGTGACCATGGCCGCGGTCAGCCGCCTGAAGAGCCTCGGGCGGATGAACGTGGCGGAGAAACGCAAGCCCCAGGACGGCCGGATCAAGACCCGCACCCCGGACGGCGGCGAGGTCGAGCTGCGCCTGTCGACCCTGCCCACCGCCTTCGGCGAGAAGATGGTGATGCGTATCTTCGACCCGGAGGTGTTGCTCAAGTCGTTCGACCAGCTGGGCTTCTCGCCGGAGGACCTGCGCCGCTGGGAGAGCATGACCTGCCAGCCCAACGGCATCATCCTGGTCACCGGCCCCACCGGCTCGGGCAAGACCACCACCCTGTACACCACGCTCAAGCAGCTGGCGACCGAAGAGGTGAACGTCTGCACCATCGAAGACCCGATCGAGATGATCGAGGGCGCCTTCAACCAGATGCAGGTGCAGCACAACATCGACCTGACCTTCGCCAGCGGCGTGCGCGCGCTGATGCGGCAGGACCCGGACATCATCATGGTCGGCGAGATCCGCGACCTGGAGACCGCCGAGATGGCCATCCAGGCGGCGCTCACCGGCCACCTGGTGCTCTCCACCCTGCACACCAACGACGCGCCCAGCGCGATCAGCCGCCTGCTGGAGCTGGGCGTGCCGCACTACCTGCTCAGGGCCACCCTGCTCGGCGTCATGGCCCAGCGCCTGGTGCGCACCCTGTGCCCGCACTGCAAGGCGCCGGTGGCGCTGGACGAGGACGACTGGCAGAGCCTGACCAAGCCCTGGAACGCGCCGCTGCCGACCCAGGCGCACTGCGCCGTCGGCTGCCTGGAGTGCCGCGAGACCGGCTACCGGGGCCGCGCCGGCGTCTACGAGATCATGCTGCTGAACGACAGCATCAAGCCGCTGATCACCGCCGACACCGACCTCATCGCCCTGCGCCGCGCGGCCTTCAAGGACGGCATGCGCAGCCTGCGCCTGTCCGGCGCGCAGAAGGTCGCGGCGGGGCTGACCACCATCGAGGAAGTGCTGCGGGTCACCCCGCAGAGCGAACAGAAGTAATCAACGGGCCCCACGCCGGCCCGCACAGAAAGGGAGTTTTCCATGGAAGTCGGTAGCGTGATCTTTCTCTTCGTCGCCCTGGCCGTGGCCGTGGTGTTCATGGGCTTCAAGGTGGTCCCCCAGGGCTACGAGTGGACGGTGGAGCGCTTCGGCCGCTACACCAACACCCTCAAGCCCGGCCTCAACATCATCGTGCCGGTGATGGACCGCATCGGCCGCAAGCTCAACGTCATGGAGAGCGTGCTGGACATCCCGCCGCAGGCGGTGATCAGCGCCGACAACGCCATCGTGCAGATCGACGCGGTGTGCTTCTTCCAGGTGATCAACACCGCCCAGGCCGCCTACGAGGTGAACGACCTGGAGCACGCGATCCGAAACCTGGTGATGACCAACATCCGTACCGTGCTCGGCTCCATGGAGCTGGACTCCATGCTCAGCCAGCGTGACGCGATCAACGAGCGCCTGCTCAAGACCGTGGACGAGGCCACCGCGCCCTGGGGCATCAAGATCACCCGCATCGAGATCAAGGACATCAGCCCGCCAGCCGATCTGGTCGAGGCCATGGCCAGCCAGATGAAGGCCGAGCGCCTCAAACGCGCGCAGATTCTCGAAGCCGAGGGCTCGCGTTCCGCGGCCATCCTCACCGCCGAGGGCCACAAGCAGGCGGAAATCCTCAAGGCCGAGGGCGAGCGCGCGGCTGCCTTCCTCGAGGCCGAGGCCCGCGAACGGGCGGCCCAGGCCGAAGCCGAGGCGACCCGCATGGTGTCCGACGCCATCGCCAGCGGCAACGTGCAGGCGGTCAACTACTTCGTCGCGCAGAAATACGTCGAGACCCTCGGCCAGCTGGCATCGGCCAACAACAGCAAGGTCATCCTCATGCCGCTGGAGGCCAGCCAGGTGATCGGCGCGGTCGGCGGCATCGGCGAGATCGTCCGCGCCACCTTCGACAGGGACGGCAAGAAAGCATGATCGCCTACCTGCAGCACCTGTCGTTCTGGGACTGGCTGGCGTTCGGCACGGTCCTGCTGATCCTCGAGGTGTTCGGCGCCGGCGGCTACCTGCTGTGGATCGGCGTCGCGGCGGCGGCGGTCGGCGTTCTGACCTATCTTTTCCCCGAGTTGCCCTGGACCTGGCAGTTCATCGTGTTCGCCCTGCTCTCGGTGCTCACCGCGGTGTTCTGGTGGCAGCGCCAGCGCAGCGCCGCCAAGCCCTCGGACGTGCCGGGGCTGAACCGCCGGGGCAGCGAGTTCATCGGCCGCACCTTCGTCCTGCACGAGGCGATCGTCGACGGACGCGGCAAGATCAGGGCCGGCGACACGCTGTGGCTGGTCAGGGGCGGCGACCTGCCCGCGGGCAGCACGGTGCGGGTCACCGGCCAGGACGGCGTGCTGCTGATCGTCGAGCCCGCCTGACGGCAGCCACGCCGCTCCAGCGGCCGCCAACGGTGCACAACACATGAGAACGCCGGGCATGCAAGAGCGGCAACCGCGACCACCGAGGGAGAGCAGCCATACCGGGCTGGAGGACAGCGACCGGCGCTCGCTGCTGCGCCTGATCTTCAACGCCACCGCCCTCAGCATCGGGGCGTTCTCGGTGCTGCAGTTCGGCTCCGGCAACGTGCTGTTCGCCAGCCTCGAGGTGATCGCCTGCATCACTCTGCTGGCGGCCGGCCGCGGCATCCATGGCGCCCGGCGCCTGGAACTGTGGATCTACCTCTACCTGCTGCCGACCTTCGCCTTCATCCTCTACATCAGCCTGATGCCCCAGGCTTCGTCCACCGCCTTCGTCTGGGTCTACCTGATCCCGGTGCTGTCCTACCTGATGCTCGGCAAGCGGCGGGGCATGCGCCTGGCGCTGCCGTTCATGCTGCTGGCCCTGGTGCTCTACTACCTGAGGTACCCGCTGCCGCAGTCCGCGCTGGCCTGGATCGACGCCGGCAACGCCATTCTCTGCGGCGCCCTGATCGTGGTCTTCGTCCATCTCTACGAGACCCGCCGCGCCGCGGCCTTCGCCGAGCTGCAGCACCAGGCGCAGACTGACCAGCTGACCGGCGCCGACAGCCGCGGCCACTTCAAGCAGGAGCTGCGCCGGGCGCTGAAGGATGCCGGCCGCAGCCAGAGCCCAGTGGTCCTGGCGCTGCTCGACATCGACCACTTCAAGAGCGTCAACGACCGCTACGGCCACGACGCCGGCGACCACGCCCTGCGCCACATCTGCGACCTGCTCTACCGGCGCCTGCGCACCACCGATAACCTCGGCCGGCTCGGCGGCGAGGAGTTCGGCCTGCTGCTGCGCAACACCGACGCCGCCGGCGCGCTGCCGCTGCTGGAGTCGCTGCGCCAGCTGATCTGCGAGCAGCCCCTGGAATACGCCGGGCAGACCATCGAACTGGCCGCCACCTTCGGCCTCGCCGAATGGCCCCGCGACGGCCATACGCCGGACGAGCTGTACCGCTGCGCCGACTGGCGCCTGTACCAGGGCAAGCAGTCCGGTCGCAACCGGGTCGTTGGCGAGACGCAGGCCGAGCTATCCTGAAACCTGCCACCTCGTTCGAAAGGTGGAACTCCCGGCAAAACCACAGGTTCAGAGCTCTCAGGACTCGCCGCCAAAGGAGCAGCCAGCATGCGCACCCGCCAAACCCTCGCGACCCTCGCCCTGATCGCCCTCCCCTTCGGCCCGGCCATGGCCGACGGAGGCTTCTGGCGCGACGTCATTTCCTCCGGCGCCACCACCGCCTCCACCTACCTGACCTTCAAGGACAACAAGGAGGTGATCGCGGCGCGCGACGACGCCAGCGCCTTCATTGCCAGCGGCGGCCAGATCCGCGGCGCCCACCTGGAAGCGGCGCTGCAGCGGGCGCGCGCCGACCATCCGCACCTGCAGGCCAGCGACGAAGAGCTGGCCCAGGCACTGCTGGTGCAGCCGACGGGCCACGCAGCCACGCGCTGATTCGTCGCCCTCTACGAAAAGGCCATGCCCCCGTTGAATGCTGCATACCTTGTGGGAGCGGATTTATCCGCGAACTTCGCGGCTGATCGGAATGCCGCCCAGCCGCTCCCACAACATCAGGACTGCGCCACGTAACAGGCACATAGCCTAAGAAAAACGCCCCTACACTCCTCGCGGAATGCAGGGGCGTCGACGTCGCCGTAGGGCGGGTGAAACCCGCACCGGTGCCGGATCGCGGGTTTCACCCGCACGGCATCACTCGCGGTAGTCGTCCATCGGCACGCAGGCGCAGAACAGATTGCGGTCGCCGTAGACGTTGTCCACCCGGTTCACCGCCGGCCAGTACTTGTGCGCCAGGGTGTGGACGGACGGGGTCACCGCCTCGGCGATGCTGTACGGCCGCTCCCACACGCCGGTGACGTCGGCCAGGGTGTGCGGCGCGTTCTTCAGCGGGTTGTTGTCCTCCGGCCACTCGCCGCTGCCGACCTTGGCGATCTCGGCACGGATGCTCAGCATCGCCTCGATGAAGCGATCCAGCTCTTCCTTCGACTCGCTCTCGGTCGGCTCGATCATCAGCGTGCCCGGAACCGGGAAGCTCATGGTCGGGGCGTGGAAGCCGTAGTCCATCAGGCGCTTGGCCACGTCTTCCTCGCTGATGCCGGTCTCCGCCTTGAGCGGGCGCAGGTCGAGGATGCATTCGTGGGCCACGCGCTCGTTGCGGCCGCTGTAGAGCACCGGGAAGGCGCCCTTGAGCTGGCTGGCCAGGTAGTTGGCGTTGAGGATCGCCACTTCGGTGGCGCTGGCCAGCTGCGGACCCATCATGGCGATGTACATCCAGCTGATCGGCAGGATGCTGGCGCTGCCCCAGGGCGCGGCGCTGACCGCGGTGTTCTGCGGGTTCGGCCCCTGCAGCTCGACCACCGGGTGGTTGGCGACGAAGGGCGCCAGGTGCGCGCGCACGCCGATCGGGCCCATGCCCGGGCCGCCGCCTCCGTGGGGGATGCAGAAGGTCTTGTGCAGGTTCATGTGCGACACGTCCGCGCCGATGTCGGCCGGGCGCGCCAGGCCGACCTGGGCGTTGAGGTTGGCGCCGTCCATGTAGACCTGGCCGCCGAAGCCGTGGACGACCTCGCAGATCTCGCGGATGCCTTCCTCGTACACGCCGTGGGTGGACGGGTAGGTGATCATCAGGCAGGACAGCTTGTCGCCCGCCTCGCCGGCCTTGGCCTTGAGGTCGTCCAGGTCGACGTTGCCGGCGGCGTCGCACTCCACCACCACCACGCGCATGGCGAGCATCTGCGCCGAGGCCGGGTTGGTGCCGTGGGCCGAGGCCGGGATCAGGCAGATGTCGCGGTGCCCTTCACCGCGGCTCTCGTGGTACTTGCGGATCGCCAGCAGGCCCGCGTACTCGCCCTGGGCGCCGGAGTTGGGCTGCATGCAGATGGCGTCGAAGCCGGTGATGGCGCGCAGCCAGGCCTCCAGCTCGTCGATCATCAGCTGGTAGCCGGTGGCCTGCTCGCGCGGCACGAAGGGGTGCAGCGCGCCGAATTCCGGCCAGGTCACCGGGATCATCTCGCTGGTGGCGTTCAGCTTCATGGTGCAGGAACCGAGCGGGATCATGGCCTGGTTCAGGGCCAGGTCCTTGTTCTCCAGGCGCTTGAGGTAGCGCAGCATGTCGGTTTCGCTGTGGTGGCTGTTGAACACCGGGTGGCTCAGGTAGCCGGAGGTGCGTTGCAGCGCGGCCGGGATGCCTTCCGGCAGGTAGCCCGCATCCAGTTCGGCGACGGACAGGCCGTGGTCGGCGCCGAGGAAGATGCTCAGCAGTTGCTCGACGGTCTGCTCCGAGCAGGTCTCGTCCAGGCTGACGCCCAGCTTGCCGCGGCCGAGGATGCGCAGGTTGATGCGCGCGGCCTTGGCCGACTCGATGATCGCGGTCTGCATGCCGCCGACATCCAGGGTCAGGGTGTCGAAGAAGAACAGGTTGTCGCGCTGCAGGCCCTTCTGCTCCAGGCCGGCGGCCAGCACGGCGGTCAGCCGGTGCACGCGCTGGGCGATGCGCTTGAGGCCCTCGGGGCCGTGGTAGACGGCGTAGCAGCTGGCCATGTTGGCCAGCAGCACCTGCGAGGTGCAGATGTTGGAGTTGGCCTTCTCGCGGCGGATGTGCTGCTCGCGGGTCTGCAGGGCCATGCGCAGCGCGGTGTTGCCGCGGGCGTCCTTGGACACGCCGATGATCCGCCCGGGCATGGCGCGCTTGAAGGCGTCGCGAGTGGCGAAGAAGGCTGCGTGCGGGCCGCCGTAGCCCATCGGCACGCCGAAGCGCTGGGCCGAGCCGAACACCACGTCGGCGCCGAATTCGCCGGGCGGGGTCAGCAGCAGCAGGCTGAGCAGGTCGGCGGCCACGCAGGCCAGGGCGTTCTGCGCGTGCAGCTGGTCGATCAGCGGGCGGATGTCGCGGATTTCGCCATGGGTGTCCGGGTACTGCAGCAGGGCGCCGAACACTTCCAGCCCGGTCAGCTCGTCCAGCGCGCCGACCCTGACCTCGAAGCCGAAGCCTTCGGCGCGGGTCTGCACCACCGAGATGGTCTGCGGGTGGCAGTTCTCGTCGACGAAGAACAGGTTGCTCTTGCTCTTCGCCACACGCTTGGCCAGGGCCATGGCCTCGCCGGCGGCGGTGGCCTCGTCGAGCAGGGAGGCGCTGGCCAGGTCCAGGCCGGTCAGGTCGATGGTCAGCTGCTGGAAGTTGAGCAGCGACTCCAGGCGACCCTGGGCGATCTCCGGCTGGTAGGGGGTGTAGGCGGTGTACCAGCCCGGGTTCTCCAGCAGGTTGCGCAGGATCACCGTGGGGGTGATGGTGCCGTGGTAGCCCATGCCGATCAGGCTGGTCCACAGCTGGTTCTGCTCGGCGTAGCCCTTGAGCTTGGCCAGGGCGCCCTGCTCGTCCAGCGCCGCCGGCAGGTCCAGCGGGCGGTTGAGGCGGATGGCCGGCGGCACGGTCTGCACGATCAGCTCGTCGCGGCTGCCCAGCCCGAGGGCATCGAGCATGGCCTGCTCCTCGCGGGCGTCGGGGCCGAGGTGGCGGCGGAGGAAAGCGTCGGGCTGTTGCAGCTGGTCGAGACGGGGCGTGGACATGGCGGAAGCTCTCGAAAAATGACAGAGCCCCGACGGATCGAGGCTCGGCAACGGGAATCGGTGCGGACCGCGCTGCGCGCGGTCATCGGCCTCAGGCGTCGGCGGAGCACACGGCCTGGTAGCCGGCCGCGTCGAGCAGGCCTTCCAGTTCGGCCGCGTCGCTCGGCTGGAGCTTGAAGAACCAGGCCTCGTAGGGCTCGCCGTTGACCTGCTCGGGCGCGTCGGCCAGCGACTCGTTGACCGCCAGCACTTCGCCGGAGATCGGCGCGTAGATGTCGGAGGCGGCCTTCACCGACTCGACCACCCCGGCTTCCTGGCCGGCGCTCAGCTGCTTGCCGACTTCCGGCAGCTCGACGTAGACGACGTCGCCCAGGGCTTCCTGGGCGTGGTCGGTGATGCCCACGGTGACCGAACCGTCGGCCTCCAGGCGAATCCACTCGTGGCTGGCGACGTAACGCAGATCGGCGGGGATGTTGCTCATTGTCGTTATCCTCGGAATCGGTGGGCGGAACGTCCGCCCGGAAAATTTAGCAGTTGGCGCGGAGGCTGCCGCCCCGCGCCACTGGAATCAGATCACGGCCTTGCCATTGCGCACGAAGTTCGGTTGCACAACCCGTACCGGATACCACTTGCCGCGGATTTCCACCTCGGCGCGGTCGCCGGTGGCGGCCGGCACGCGGGCCAGGGCGATGGATTTGTTGAGGGTCGGCGAGAAGCTGCCACTGGTGATCTCGCCCTCGCCCACGCCGTCCACCCGCACTACCTGGTGGGCGCGCAGCACGCCGCGCTCCTCCAGCACCAGGCCGACCAGCTTGGGTTGGTCGCCGGCGGCGCGCTGGCTCTCCAGGGCGCTGCGACCGACGAAGCGGCGCTCGGCTGGCTCCCAGGCGATGGTCCAGGCCATGTTGGCGGCCAGCGGCGAGGTGTCCTCGTCCATGTCCTGGCCGTACAGGTTCATGCCGGCCTCCAGGCGCAGGGTGTCGCGGGCGCCCAGGCCGATCGGGGCGATGCCGGCACCGACCAGCTCGCTGAGGAAGCCCGGGGCCTCGGCCGCCGGCAGCATGATCTCCAGGCCGTCCTCGCCGGTGTAGCCGGTACGGGCGATGAACCAGTCGCCTTCGGGCAGGCCCTGGAACGGCTTGAGTTCGTGGATGATCGCGGCGCGCGCGGCACTGACCAGTTCGGCGGTCTTGGCCCGGGCGCTGGGGCCCTGGATGGCGAGCATGGCCAGTTCCGGGCGCTCGGTCAGGGTCACCTCGAAGCCGGCGGTGCGGGCCTGCATCCAGGCCATGTCCTTGTCGCGGGTGGCGGCGTTGACCACCATGCGGTAGCCCCAGTCGGTGAGGTAGACGATCAGGTCGTCGACCACCCCGCCACGCTCGTTGAGCATGCCGCTGTAGAGGGCCTTGCCCGGCGTCTTCAGGCGCTCCACGTCGTTGGCCAGCAGGTGTTGCAGCCAGGCCTTGGCCTGCGGCCCGGTGATGTCGACGACCGTCATGTGGGAGACATCGAACACGCCGCAGTCGCGCCGGACCTGGTGGTGTTCCTCGACCTGGGAGCCGTAGTGCAGCGGCATGTCCCAGCCACCGAAGTCGACCATCTTGGCGCCCAGCGCCAGATGCTGTTCATACAGGGGTGTACGCTGTCCCATGGATAACTCCTTGATGCGGGCCCTGCCCTGGTAGGCACGGGCTCATGGACGGCTGCTTCAGCAGGCGCGCATTGTAGCCCCGACGCGGCCCCCGGTCACCTCGATAGCCGACCGGACAGTCGCTGCGTGACCGGATTCGCCGAACGCTAGTGCCCCGGCTGCCGCGCCGAGCGGCGGATCAAGCCGATCACCGGCAGCAGGCCGACCAGCACCAGGGTCAGGGCCGGCAGCGCGGCGCGGGCCCATTCGCCCTCGCTGGTCATCTCGAAGATGCGCACGGAAAGCGTGTCCCAGCCAAAGGGGCGCATCAGCAGGGTCGCCGGCATTTCCTTGAGTACGTCGACGAACACCAGCAGCGCCGCCGAGAGCGCGCCCGGCACCAACAACGGCAGGTAGACGCGGAAGAACAGTACCGGCCCGCCGACGCCGAGGCTGCGGGCGGCCTGGGGCAGCGACGGGCGGATGCGCGCCAGGCTGCTTTCCAGCGGGCCGTAGGCCACCGCCATGAAGCGGATCAGGTAGGCCAGCAGCAGCGCCGCGAGGCTGCCCAGCAGCAGCGGCTTGCCGGCGCCGCCGAACCAGGCGGACAGCGGGATCACCAGCTCCCGGTCGAGGAAGCTGAAGGCCAGCATGATGGCGACCGCCAGCACCGAGCCGGGCAGCGCGTAGCCGAGGTTGGCCAGGCTGATCGCGCCGCGCACCGGCCGGGTCGGCGCCTGGCGCCGGGCGAACGCCAGCAGCAGGGCCACCGCCACGGTGATCAGCGCCGCCAGGCCGCCGAGCGACAGGGTGTGCAGGATCAGCCCGGCGTAGCGCTCGTCCAGGTCGAAGCGGCCGCGCTGCCAGAACCAGGCCAGCAACTGCAGCAGCGGCACCACGAAGGCGCAGGCGAACACCAGGCCGCACCAGGCGCTGGCGGCGACCGCCTTCCAGCCACGCAGCACGTACAGGGCCTGGCCGCGCGGCCGTTCGCTGGCTGGCCGGCTGACGCCCCGGGCGCGGCGCTCGCCGTACAGCACCAGCATCACCGCCAGCAGCAGCAAGCTGGCCAGCTGGGTGGCGCCGGACAGGCTGTAGAAGCCGTACCAGGTCTTGTAGATGGCGGTGGTGAAGGTGTCGAAGTTGAACACCGCCACCGCGCCGAAGTCGGCCAGGGTCTCCATGATCGCCAGGGCGAGGCCCGCGCCGATCGCCGGCCAGGCCATCGGCAGGGCCACCCGCCAGAACGCCTGCCACGGCGACTGGCCGAGCCCCCGGGCGGCCTCCATCAACCCCCTGCCCTGGGCGAGGAAGGCGCTGCGCGCGAGCAGGTAGACATAGGGGTAGAAGACCAGCACCAGCACCGCGATCACGCCGCCGGTCGAGCGCACCCGGGGGAAGCGGATACCCGTGCCGAACCACTCGCGCAGCAGGCTCTGCACCGGGCCCGAGAAGTCGAACAGGCCGATGAAGACGAAGCCCAGCACGTAGGCCGGGATGGCGAAGGGCAGCATCAGCGCCCAGTCCAGCCAGCGCCGGCCGGGGAACTCGCAGAGGCTGGTGAGCCAGGCCAGGCTGACGCCGAGCACGGTCACTCCGACGCCGACGCCCAGCACCAGGATCAGCGTGTTGCCCAGCAGGCGCGGCATCTGGGTATCCCACAGGTGGCGCCAGATCTCGCCGTCGACCTCGTGCCAGGACAGCACCAGCACCGACAGCGGCAGCAGCACCAGGGAAGCGATGGCGAAGGCGATGGGGTACCAGCGGCGTTGGGCGGGATGGGCCACGCGGACTCCTAGGCGGTGGATGCGAAACGCCCCGGCGGGCCGGGGCGTCGAGTATAACGGGCGAAGGGGCGATGGCCCGGCGACCGGAGGTCGCTGGCGGATCATCGCCTCACCGCGAGGCGGATCAGTTCCAGCCGACCCGGTCCATCAGCTTGATCGCCTCGGCCTGGCGCTTGCCGGCCACTTCCACCGGGATGGAGTCGGCCTTGAACTCGCCCCAGGCGGCCACTTCGGCGGACGGCTTGACCGCCGGGTTGGCCGGGAACTCCTGGTTGATCTCGGCGAACAGGCCCTGGGCCTCCGGCGTGGTCATCCACTCGACCAGCTTCTTCGCCGCCTCGGGGTGCGGCGCATGCTTGGTCAGGCCGATGCCGGACAGGTTGACGTGCACGCCACGGTCTTCCTGGTTCGGCCAGAACAGCTTGGCGCGCAGCTGCGGGTTGGCCTTGTGCAGGCGGCCGTAATAGTAGGTGTTGACGATGCCGACGTCGCACTGGCCCGCATCCACCGCCTGGACCACCGAGTTGTCGTCGGCGAACACGTCGGTGGCCAGGTTGTTGACCCAGCCGCGGACGATCTGCTCGGCCTTCTCGGCGCCGTGGGTCTCGATCAGGGTGCCGGTGAGCGACTGGTTGTAGACCTTCTTGCTGGTGCGCAGGCAGAGGCGGCCTTCCCACTCCGGGCCCGCCAGCGCCTCGTAGGTGGTCAGCTCGCCCGGCTTCACCCGCTCGGGGGAATAGACGATGGTGCGCGCGCGCAGCGACAGGCCGGTCCAGGCGTGGTTGCTGGAGCGGTACTGGGCGGGGATGTTGGCGTCGATCACCGACGAGGTGAAGGGCTGCAGGATGCCCATCTGCTCGGCCTGCCACAGGTTGCCGGCGTCCACCGTGATCAGCAGGTCGGCCACGCCGTTCTCGCCCTCGGCCTTGATGCGCTGCATCAGCGGCGCTTCCTTGTCGGTGATGAACTTGACCTTGACCCCGGTCTTGGCGGTGTAGGCGTCGAACACCGGCTTGATCAGCTCGTCGATCCGCGAGGAGTAGACCACTACTTCGTCGGCGGCCTGGGCGGTGGTGGCGGCAAGCAGCAGCGCCGCGAGAAGAGGTTTGCCTGTGCGCATCATGCAGTCCCTGTAAGGTCCAGAAAGGCGCAAATGATAGTAAACCTCAGTTGCGAATGAGCATGGTGTGTATGTCGAAGTGTTTCGGGGTGCGCAGCGTGCGCCCGATGCTCCGTACAGACATCAGGCTGACGCCCCGGACTGCCACACCCGCGCAGTCGGAGCGGGATATGCCTCGCCTGCACAACGGGCAGGACCGGCCCGTTGCGACGGGTTTCCAGACGCCTCGAAAACGCTGCGCCTCAGTAGGCGTAGCGCAGCGTCGTCATGAAGTTGCGGGGCGCGCCATACAGACCTGCCGCCGTGGTGGTGTAGTACTCCTTGTCGAACAGGTTGTTGACGTTCAGCGTCGCCGACAGCGCCGGCGTGATCTGGTACCTGGCCATCAGGCTGGCCAGGGCGTAGCTGCTCTGGGTGGTGGCGTAGTAGAGGTCGTAGCCGGCCTCGCTTTGCCAGTTCAGCCCGCCACCGACGGTGAACTTGTCCAGCGCGCCGGGCAGGCGGTAGGTGGTGAACAGCTTGACGCTGTTGCGCGGGATCTCAGTGACGATGCGCCGGTCGGCATCGTTGAAGCTGACGCTGTAGGAGTAGCCGCCGGTGAACTGCCAGCCGTCCCCGAGTTCGCCGGTGACTTCCAGCTCCACCCCTTCGCTGGTGGTGCCGCTCTCGGCCCTGTAGGCCTGGAAGCCGTTGGGTTGTAGCCTCTTGCCGTCGGCCACCGCCAGGTTGTCCTGCTCGACCCGGAACAGCGCCAGACTGGTGTTCAGGCGCCCGTCGTAGAAGCCGGCCTTCAGGCCCACTTCATAGCCGGTGCCCTCCAGCGGGTCGAGCGGCGAGCCGTTGACGTCGCGCACACTGGCCGACTGCGGGTTGAAGATCTGGGTGTAGCTGGCGTAGGCGGTCCAGATGTCGGTCAGGTCGTAGGTGAAGCCGGCATAGGGGATGACGATCCCGCTCTCGGTGCGTTCGGTCTTGCTGCGGGTGCCGGCGTAGAGCCGGTTCTTGCTCTCGCGGTTCCAGTCCACCACGCGGGCGCCGAGAATCAGGCTGGCGGCATCGGTCAGGCGCCAGCGCGAGGTGAGGTAGCCGGCATACTGGCTCTCGGTCACGTCGTTCTCACCGATCTTGTCGAAGTGCGGCTTGGGCGCCTTGCCATCCCAGTCGTAGATGTTCGGGATATCGCCCTCGTAGCCCGAGCTTGCCCGCTTCCAGCCGCCGAAGTTCGAGGTGCCGCGCTCCTCGACGCGCGACAGGGTGACGCCGCCGATCAGTTCGTGCTCGCGACCGAACAGCGGGAACGAGCCGGTCAGATAGGCATCGAGGTTGTCCTGCTCGGGCGTCGCCTGCCAGCGGGTCGGCATGATATAGGCGCCGCCGCCGGTGGCGGGATCGATTTCACCGTCCATGTAGCTGACCACGGTGTCGTAGTCATTGCGCGCGTGGCTGTACTCCAGCTTGCCGCTCCAGCCATTGGCGAAATGCTGCTCGACGGAGGTGAACAGCGTGCTCTGCTGGCGATCGTAGTAGCTCCAGTCGGGCGAGGTATTGAAGGAGCGCTTGATATCGGTCATGCCACCGTCGGTGGTGAACAGCGGAAAGCCGGTACGCATCGGCGCGTTACTGTGGGTGATCTGGTGGCTGAAGCCCAGGGTCAGCAGGGTCGCGTCCGTCAGGTCCAGCTCGGTGATGCCATAGAGGGTCGTCAGCTCCTGGCTGAAGCGGTCGATCCAGGCATGCTCGTCCTTGTGCTCGGCGACGAAGCGGGCACGCACGGTACCACTGTCGTTCAGCGCGCCACCGACGTCCACGCCCAGCCCGTAGCGGTCCCAGCTGCCCGCTTCGGCGCTGAGGATGACCTGCGGATCGGTGCCGGGCCGCTTGCGGATCAGGTTGATGGTCGCCGAGGGGTTGCCCAGGCCACTGATCAGCCCGGTGGCGCCACGCACCACTTCCACCCGGTCGTACATCGCAGTGTTCTGGGTGTAGTTGTCCATGCTTGCCGACGTGGGCACGCCGTCGATCTCGAAGTTTCTGATCGGGAAGCCGCGCGACAGGTAGGTGGTACTGTCCGCCCCCAGGCTCTCGCGAATCACCGTGATGCCGGTGGTGGCGTCGAGGGCATCGGTCAGGCTGTCGAGCCTCTGGTCTTCCATGCGTTGCCGGGTCAGGACGGTGACCGACTGCGGCGTCTCCCTGGGCGACAGGTTCAGGCGTGTGGAACTGCTGGAGGAGTCCGTGGTGTAGGAGCCGGAGCCCTCGGTGGTCGAACCCGGCGCCTTGCCGGAGATGCTCAGGGCCGACAGCTCCAGCGCCGCATCCCCGGCCACGGGGGCCGGCACCAGTACATACCCGCCGTTGCCCTGGCGCTGCGCCAGCAGGCCGCTGCCTGCGAGCAGCCGGCTCAGCCCCTCGTCCACCGAATAGGCGCCCTGCAAGCCTGGCGAGCTGCGACCCTGGGTCTGTTCGGCGGCGAACGACAGGGTCACGCCGGCGGCGGTGGCGAACTGGCTCAGGGCCGTGCCCAGCGGGCCGGCGGCAATGTTGTAGGTAGCCGCTTCGGTCTGGGCCATTCCGGTCTGGGCGGCGACCTGGCCTGGCAACAGCGCGAACGGTGCGGCGGTCAGGCCGAACAGCGCCAGGTGGAGGGCATGGGCCAGCGGCCTGGCCGCTCGCGGAGAAAGACGGGTCATGCAATTTTCCTTCGGTTGGCATGGCAGAAGTGCGGCAGCGTTCACCGCTTCATTGCTTGGCCGGATGAGAATGAAAATCGGCAACCCAGTGACTGAATTATTTTCAGGCCGGCTCGACCCGCACCCAGTAACGCGTCAGGTACCGCACGCGAATCGGAAGCGAGGCACCGAGGTTTTCCAGGATCAGGTCGGTGTCATCGAGGCGGAAGGCGCCGGACAGGCGCAGGTCGGCGACCGTCTCGGCGCAGCGCACATAGCCGGGTCGGTAGCGCTCCAGCTCGGCCAGGAAATCCGCCAGGCGCCATTCGATGACCGTCAGCATGCCCTCGGTCCAGGCGCCGCTGCCGGCGACCAGTTCCCGGGGCGAACCGAGGCGCTGGCCGTCGAAGTCGGCCTGCTGGCCGGCTTCCACACGCAATACCGAGGACGGCTGCTGCACGGGCCGCAGCTCGACCGCATGCTGCATCACCCGGACCTCGCTGCGCCCCGCTTCGCTGCGCACGCTGAAGCGCGTCCCGAGAGCGCGCACGCTGCCCTCCTCCGTATGGACCACGAAGGGACGGCCCGCCGGGTCGACGGCGGTCTCGATGAATATCTCGCCGCGGCGCAGGTACACCCGGCGCAGGGTGTCGTCGTAGGCGACATCCACCGCGCTGTCGGTATTCAGGTCGAGCCGGCTGCCGTCTTCCAGGCGCAGGCGGCGACGCTGGCCCTTGGCGGTACGGTGCCGGGCCAGCCAGGCCGCGGTCGGCGCCAGCTCGCCGGCCGTCCAGCCGGTGGCGCCCACCGCCAGCAGGACGCCCAGGGTCTTGAGCACGGCGCGGCGTCGGGCACGCACCCCGGCCAGGGTCGGCAAGGCCACCTCCTGCGGCAGGGCACCCAGTTGCCGCTGGAGCTTTTCCACCCGCGCCCAGGCCTGGGCATTGGCCGCGCTCTCGCCCAGCCAGTCACGCCAGGCCTGACGCTCGGCCTCGCTGGGCGGCGCGGCGTTGAGCTGCACGTACCAGGTGGCGGCGGCTTCGAGGGTCTTGCGATCCAGGCTGGCGGCCATTCAATCGTCCACCAGCAACAGGCACTGGGTCATGGCGCGGATCATGTGCTTCTTCACCGTGGTCACCGACACGCCGAGACGCTCGCCCGTGGCCACGTAGCTCAGCCCTTCGAGCTGCACGGCGAGGAAGATGCGCCGGGTGCGCTCGCCCAGGCCGTCGAGCATGACATCGACGGCGGTCAGGGTTTCCAGGATCAGCAGGCGGGTTTCCGGGGCAATGTCCAGCGGCTCGGGGCGCAGCGCCAGCGCGTCCAGATAGGCCTGCTCGATGGCCTGGCGGCGGAACTTGTCGATCATCAGCGCGCGGGCGATGGCGCTGAGGTAGGTGCGTGGCTCGCGGATGGCCTCGACGTTGCGCGCGGCGAGCACCCGGACGAAGGTGTCCTGGGCCAGGTCGGCCGCATCGCTGGCATTGCCCAGGCGGGCACGCAACCAGCCCTTCAGCCAGCCGTTATGCTCGCTGTAGAGCGCATGCAGGGAACGAGAGTCGGAGCAGGACATGGCGATGAAGTTACAAATGATAATTCATCGCATTGTCCGGGTGAGACCGGCTGCTGGCAAGCCACTCATGCCACCGGTTTCTGGCAAACCCTCGGGCCGGAGCGCTATACCCGCGCCAGCACCGGCAGGTCGCCGGCCAGGCCGAGGGCGCGGCGGACGAACAGGGCCTTGGCGTCCGGCAGCTCGTCGACCCAGTTCAGGCCGCTGTTGCGCAGCCAGCGGATCGGCAGCGGATCGGCCTGGAACAGCCGCTCGAAGCCCTCCATCGCCGCCATCATCGCCAGGTTGTGCGGCATGCGCCGGCGCTCGTAGCGGCTCAGCACGCGCACATCGTTCGGCTGTTCGCCGCGCTCCAGCGCGTGCAGCAGCACCTCGGCCAGCACCGCGGCGTCGAGGAAGCCGAGGTTGACGCCCTGGCCGGCCAGCGGGTGGATGCTGTGGGCGGCGTCGCCGATCAGCGCCAGGCCGCTTTCCACGTAGCGCTTGGCGTGGCGCTGGCGCAGCGGGATGCACAGCCGGGGATCGGCCGCGACGACCGGCCCCAGGCTCCACTCGAAGGCCTTGCCCAACTCGTGGCGGAAGGCCGCGTCGTCCAGCGCCATCAGGCGCTCGGCCTGCTCCGGCACGGTGGACCAGACGATCGAGCACCAGTGCGCGTCGCCCTGGCGGTCGAGCGGCAGGAAAGCCAGCGGGCCGTCGTCGGTGAAGCGCTGCCAGGCGGTGGCCTGGTGCGGCCGCTCGCAGCGCACGCTGGTAACGATGGCGTGGTGCAGGTAGTCCCACTCGCGGGTGGCGCAGCCGGCCAGGCGGCGCACCGCCGAGTTGGCGCCGTCGGCGGCCACCAGCAGCGGCGCGCGCAGCTCGCGGCCGTCGGCCAGGGTCAGCAGCCAGCCGTCGCCGGAGCGGCGCAGCTGCTCCAGGCGCGCGCTGCCGAGCAGGCCGATGCCGCTGTCGTGCAGGCGATCGAGCAGGGCGTCCTGCACCACCCGGTTCTCGACGATATGGCCGAGCACCTCGGCATGCACGCTGGCGGCGGAGAAATGCACGCTGCCGGTGCCGGAACCGTCCCACACGCGCATGTCGCGGTAGGGCGAGGCGCGCCGGGCGGCGATGCCGTCCCACACACCCAGGCGTTCGAGGATGCGCTGGCTGGCCGCGGACAGGGCACTGACCCGCGGCTCGAAGGCGCCTTCGGCCTCGAAGGGACGCACGCTGAGCGGCCCGCCATCGACCACCAGAATCTCCAGGCCGCTGTGCTCCAGGGCCAGGGCCAGTGCGCTGCCGACCATGCCGGCGCCAACGATGATCAGGTCCGCTTGCATGTCGCTTCCTTATGCCGCTTGCCGCGCACGCGGCTTCAGGCGCACGTACAGGGTCTTGTGTGCGGTAGCCACCAGGGTACCTTCGCCGTCGCGAATCTCCACGTGCAGCTCGGGCAGGTACTTGTCTCCGCTGGCGGTCTTGTCGCGGATTTCCGCCAGGAGTGCGTCGTCGATGCGGAAGTCGGCGAACACCGGGCCCTTGCCCGGGCTGACGAAGTCGATGCTGGCGGCCTTGTCCCAGACGATATAGTCGTCGCCCAACAGGGGCATCAGCAGCAGCATGTAGAAGGGGTCGATCATGCTGTACAGCGAGCCGCCGAACTGGGTGCCGACGAAGTTGCGGTTGTACCAGCGCAAGGCCATCTTCACCCGCGCCTCGCGGCAGTCGGCGGAAATGCGCTGCACGCGGATGCCCGCGCCCAGGTAGGGCGGATACAGGTTCAGGCCAAGCCGCAGCAGGCGCGCGCGGCGCGCCAGTTTACGATCAGTCATCGGTCTTTCTCATAGGGTGCGGGTGCCCAGGCCCATGGCCTGGCGGGCGAACCAGCGCTTGGCCGGCGGCAACAGGTCGAGGCCTAGCAGGCCCAGGGTGCGTCCGGCCACCAGCAGCGACTCGCCACGGCCGAACAGGCGCGTGACGCGATCGGAGAAGCCCACGGTCAGGGCCTGGTCCTGGCGCTGGCGCTCCAGGTAGCGCTGCAGCGTCGCGAATTCGCCGACGCCATCCTCGCTCTCCAGCAGCGTGTCGGCGAGCGCCTGGGCGTCGCGCAGGGACAGGTTGAAGCCCTGCCCCGCTACCGGGTGCAGGCTGTGGGCGGCGTTGCCGAGCACCACCAGGTGCGGGCGCACCTGCTCGGTGGCCTCGACCAGCGCCAGCGGATAGACGTGGCGGGCGCCGACCTGGCGCAGCGCGCCGAGGCGGTAGCCGAAGACCTGCTGCAGCTCGCCGAGGAACGCGCGCTCGGGCAGACGCTGCAGACGCTCGGCGTCCACCGGCGGGCGGGTCCACACCAGCGCGGAGCGATCGTCCGCCAGCGGCAGCAGGGCCAGCGGCCCCTGCTCGGTGAAGCGCTCGAAGGCCTGGCCGCCGTGGGCGTCGGCCGTGCTGACGTTGGCGATCAGCGCGCACTGGTCGTATGGGGTGTGGCGCACGGCGATGCCGAGCTGTTCGCGCAGGCCCGAACGGCCGCCATCGGCCAGCACGGCGAGGTCGCAGTCCAGGCTGGAGTCGTCGTCGAGGAACAGGCGGTAGCCGTCGTCCAGCGCCTCCATGCGGGTCACTTCCGCCGGGCAGCGCCACTCGACCACGCCGGGATCGAGGGCGCGCCACAGGCAGTGGCCCATCCAGGCGTTCTCCAGCACGTAGCCGAGGGCCGGCACGCCTTCGTCCTCGGCGGACAGGCGGGTGGCGCCGAAGCGGCCCTGGTCGGAGACCTGGATACGGGTGATCGCCTCGGCCCGCTCGGCCAGCGCCGGCCACAGGCCGAGGCGCTCGAATATCTGCCGGCTGCCGTAGGACAGGGCGCTGGAACGGGCGTCGTAGCTCGGCTGCCAGGCGTCGCCCGGGGCGAACGGCTCGACCAGCACGATGCGCCAGCCGCGCGCCCTGGCCCCGGCCTGCAGCGCCAGGGCCAGGCTGGCGCCGACCAGGCCGCCGCCGACGATGACGAGCTGCGCGCGGGCCATCAGGCGGCCTGGTGCGCGGCGGCCATCAGCGCCTCGATCTCGGCGACCGTCTTGGGCACGCCGCCGGTGATCACTTCGCAGCCGGTCCGGGTCACCACCACGTCGTCCTCGATGCGCACGCCGATGCCGCGCCACTTCTTCGCCACCTTGTCGTTGTCGGTGGCGATGTAGATGCCCGGCTCCACGGTCATGCTCATGCCCGGTTCGAGCACTCGCCATTCGCCGCCGACCTTGTAGTCGCCGACATCGTGTACGTCCATGCCCAGCCAGTGGCCGGCGCGGTGCATGTAGAAGGGCTTGTAGGCTTCGCTCGCGATCAGCTGCTCGACGTCACCCTCGAGCAGGCCGAGCTCCACCAGGCCGGCGGTGATCACTCGCACCGTGGCTTCATGGGCCTCGTTCCAGTGCTTGCCGGGGGCGATGTACTTGAACGCCTCCTCGTTGGCCTTGAGCACCAGCTCGTAGATGGCCTTCTGCTCGGGCGAGAAGGTGCCGGAAACCGGGAAGGTGCGGGTGATGTCGCTGGCGTAGCAATCGATCTCGCAGCCGGCGTCGATCAGCACCAGGTCGCCGTCGCGCAGCGGCGCGTCGTTCTCGCGGTAGTGCAGGATGCAGGCGTTCTTGCCGGCGGCGACGATGGAGCCGTAGGCCGGCATCTTCGCCCCGCCCTTGCGGAACTCGTAGTCCAGCTCGGCTTCCAGGTGGTATTCGTGGAGGCCGGGGCGGCTCGCCTGCATGGCCCGCACGTGGGCGCGCGAGCTGATCTCGGCGGCGGCCTTCATCACCTTCACCTCGGCCGCGCTCTTGTACAGGCGCATGTCGTGCAGCAGATGGTTGAGCGCGACGAACTCGTTGGGCGGCGTCGCGCCGAGGCGCGCCTTGGAGCGGATCACGTTGACCCACTCCATCAACCGGTGATCGAACTCCTGGTTGGTGCCGATCGCGTAGTAGACCCGCTCGCGGCCCTCGATCAGGCCCGGCAGGATGTCGTCGATGTCGCCGATGGGGAAGGCGTCGTCGGCGCCGTACTGGGCCACGGCGCCATCCTGGCCGGCGCGCAGGCCGTCCCACAGCTCGCGCTCGGGGTCGCGCTCGCGGCAGAACAGCACGTACTCGCCGTGCTCGCGGCCGGGAATCAGGGCCATCACCGCCTCCGGCTCGGGGAAGCCGGTGAGGTACTGGAAATCGCTGTCCTGGCGGTAGACGTGCTCGACGTCGCGGTTGCGGATGTACACCGGCGCCGCCGGCAGGATGGCGATGCTGTTGGGTTCCATCTGCTCCATCAGCGCCTTGCGCCGACGGGCGTATTCCGACCTGGGGATGCTGACCATGGCTCGACCTTAATGCAGGGAAGGTTTGGGCGCGGGCGCTTCGGCCTTGCCGCACTCGGTGAACAGCAGCAGCGGGGCGACGCGCAGGTATTCCATCACTTCCATATAGTCGCTCTCGCCGTCCTCGGATTCCTCCAGCGCGCTCTGGATCTGGGCGATGGCGGAGAGGTCTTGGAGCACTTCCATGGCCTCGGCGCTCAGCGCGGCGTTGCCGAGGATCATGCCGAAGCCGTCGAGGAAGCCCTGGCACCACTGGCCCAGAGCCTTGGCGCGCTCGGCCAGCGGCTCGTCGTCGCCGGGCAGCAGCAGGACCAGGGTGATGTCGTTGCCGGCGAGTTCGCCCTTGACCATCTCCTGCAGGCCGACCAGGGCCTGGCGCACGTTGTCGGCCGGCTCGGCGCCGAGCAGCTCGCTGGCGTCCTGCAGCCAGGCGTCGGCCTCGAAGCCGGCGCCGGCGCAGCTGCGGCCCAGCAGCAGGCCGTGCAGTTCGGCGGGGGAAACGGCTTTGCCGGAACTCGCCAGCAGGGCGGCGAAGGCGGCGTAGGGGGAATTCGAAGTGGGCATGGCAACCAGGCGCTGAACCGCGCGATCTCTAGAATGAAGGTTTCGTATCGTAGGGCCTGCGCGCTGTGGTTTCCACCGCATCGTTGCCGCACGCCGCTTGCCGCCCCCTCCCCGCGATCCTTTATAGTGCCGGGATCACGGCCCAGGTATGGAGACGATGGAAAACCCCGAACTGCAAGCCCTCACGGGCAAGCTGGAGCTGCTGATCCAGCGTGTTGAGCAGCTGAAGACGCAGAATCGCTCCCTGCTCGCCGCGGAGAAGAGCTGGCGCGAAGAGCGCGCTCATCTGGTCGAAAAGAACGAATTGGCCCGGCAGAAGGTCGAAGCGATGATTTCGCGCCTGAAAGCTCTGGAGCAGGACTCATGACCCAGTCGAAAACCGTAACCGTGCATATCCTCGACAAGGAATACTGCATCGCCTGCCCGGCGGACGAACGCGCCAACCTGGAGAGCGCCGCGCGCTATCTCGACGGCAAGATGCGCGAGATCCGCTCCGGCGGCAAAGTCATCGGCGCCGACCGCATCGCGGTCATGGCCGCGCTGAACATCACCCACGACCTGCTGCACAAGCAGCAGCGCCTGGATCAGGAGGCCAGCGCCGCCCGCGAGCAGGTGCGCGACCTGCTCGGCCGCGTCGACTCCGCCCTCGCCGCCGATCCGGATGGCCACGCGCTCTGATCGCAGCGCGCCCGAATGGGGTATACTCGCCCCCGAGCTCCCTGGTGTGTTGGCCAGTCGGTGATGTCCCTGAGCCGATACGCACAACCACGGGGGTTGCCAGCGGGGCCGGTGTGCATGTCCGCCTGACGGAAAGCCTTAACGCCTCCTGCAATCTCCACCTTGAACTTTCGGGTTCAAGGGCTAACCCGACAGCGGCACGACCGGGGAGTCCCGAATTCCATGATCCTGGCTGGTGACCTTTCACGCGCGGCGCTACGCCGCCAGCTCCGCCAGGCTCGCCGCAACCTCCCACCCCTGCAACAACGACGCGCCGCCCGCGGCCTCTATCGCCAGCTGGCGCAGCATCCGCTGTTCCGCCGCGCCCGCCACATCGCCCTGTACCTGCCCAACGACGGCGAGATCGACCCGCGCCCGCTGCTGCGCGCAGCGCAGCGCCGTGGCAAGGCCACCTACCTGCCCGTGCTCGGCCCCTGGCCACGTACCCACATGCACTTCCAGCGGGTGCAGCCGGGCGAGGCGCTGGTGCGCAACCGCTTCCGCATCGAGGAGCCGGCCATCCGGCGGGCGCGCCAGCGCAAGGCCTGGGCGCTGGACCTGATCCTGCTGCCACTGGTGGGCTTCGACGCGTACGGCGGACGACTGGGGATGGGCGGAGGCTTCTACGACCGCAGCCTGGCTTACCTGCAGAGGCGCAAAAAATGGCACAAACCGACGCTTCTGGGCGTTGCGCACGAGTGTCAGCGGGTGGACAGGCTGGCCTTGGCCAGTTGGGACGTCAGGCTCGGTGCGGTGGTGACCGATCTGCGGTGGTACGGCTGAGAGGCGGTGAAGGCGCCGCGTTCCCTGCGGCGATGCGGGCTGTGGATCAGGGCTGTTGCTCGGTGGCCGGCGGGTTACCCTGACGGTCCCACAGACCCTGGGTGTAACCTGTGGTTACCATGCCCAGGCCGAACAGGATGACCAGTACCCACAACAGATCCGGTTTGCGTTTCATCGAGTTGCCTCCCCCTGTAGGCGTGTTGCTGCTCGTTACCGGCGGCGGTCGTTGTGTTGTTGGCCGCGACGAGGGCGCCTAGCCTGCACCTCGAAGCGAATCCGATCAAGGCGCGATCCACACATTCTTTTCGGCCGTCCGGCAGTCGACCGCGGGCCCGGCGACGGCGCCCGCGAAAGGACCGGCACACAGGAGCAAAGTTCATGCCTTACTGGCTGATGAAATCGGAACCCGACGAGCTGTCCATCCACCACCTGCAGAAGCTCGGCCGAGCCCGCTGGGACGGAGTGCGCAACTACCAGGCGCGCAACTTCATGCGCAGCATGCAGGCGGGCGAGCTGTTCTTCTTCTATCACTCCAGCTGCCCCGAGCCAGGCATCGCCGGGATCGCCCGCATCGCCGGGCCGGTCTACCCGGACCCCACCGCGCTGGACCCGGGCAGCCACTACCATGACCCCAAGGCCAGCGCCGAGAAGAATCCCTGGAGCGCGCTGGACGTGGAGTTCGTCGAGGCCTTCCCCCAGGTGCTGCCGCTGGCGCGCCTGCGCGACAACCCCGCCCTGGCCGAACTGGCCCTGGTGCAACGCGGCAGCCGCCTGTCGGTGATGCCGGTGAGCGACGCCCAGTGGCAGGCCATCCTCGCCATGCGTTGAGTCGCCATCGGCGCTGTGCTATCACCATGACATAGCCTGCGGAGCCGACCATGCGCGTGAGTCCCGTCTGGCCGGCGCGCCTGGCGCTGGTCCTCGTATTCCTGGCGCTGAACATGGCCAGCATCATGCTCTGGCGCCAACTGGAACAGGCCCAGCAGGCACGCGTGAACGAAAGGGTGGACTACGAGGCACGCACCCTCGCGCGCCGTCTGGAAGCCACCCTGCATACCGAGGTGGAAAGCCTCGGCCGCATCGCCCGCCTGTGGAACAGCCTGGGGCGCCTGCCACGGGAGAGCTGGGAACAGGAGGCGGAGCTGGCGCTGGCCGACTTCCCCGCCTACCAGTCGGTCCAGTGGACCGGCGCCGACCTGCGGATACGCTGGCTGCTGCCCCTGCTCGGCAACGAGGCGGCGGTCAATTTCCGCCTGACCCCGGACCACCCCAACTACCCGCTGGCGATGCAGGCCAGGCAGACCGGCGAACAGCGCTTCTCCAACAGCTTCCCGCTGGTCCAGGGCGGCCTCGGCTTCATCCTCTACACCCCGCTGTACCTGCAGGACGGCACGGGCAAGCGCGAGTTCGACGGCTTCCTGCAGGGCGTGTTCCGCGTCGAGCCGCTGATGGACGAGCTGCTGGCCCAGCTCGACCGGGGCAGCTTCAGCGTGCGGCTGCTGGAGAACCAGCGCAGCCTGTACAGCTACGAGCACCCCGACACCCAGTTGCAGATGGCCCGCGAGGTGGGCCTGCACCTGCTCAACAACGGCTCCTTCAGCCTACAGCTGAGTCCCACCGCGAGCCTGCTGCAGAGCCTGGACACGCCGCTGCCGGAGGTGGTCCTGGGCGCCGGCCTGGCCATCAGCCTGCTGCTGGTCGCCGCCCTGGCGCTGGCGCTGGAGAACATGCGCCGCGCCAGCGCCATGCAGATGGCCAACCGCCGCCTGCACGAGGAAGCCGCGCGCCGCGAGGAGACCGAGCGCCGCCTGCGCGACAGCCGCGAGCGCCTGCAACTGGTGCTCGACCTGACCGACTCCAGCCACGACAGCCTGTTCATCTTCGATACCCGCAGCCGCGAGCTGCTGCACATGAACCGCGCCACCCACGCCGGCCTGGGCTACCCCGCCGAGCAGTTCGCCCGGCTCCTGCGCGACGACCCCGAGCGCCTGCTGCCGGGCTTCCACGACTGGCTGGAGGAGGTGCGCGCGGCGCGCCAGGACAACCAGTCGCGCATCTTCCGGCGCGAGCTGTACCGCCAGGACGGCAGCCGCCAGCCGGCGGAGATCAACACCCAGCTGGTGCAGCAGGGCGAGCGCGAATACCTGATCGCCGTGTCCCGCGACAACAGCGAGCGCCTGGAACTGGAGGCCCGCCTGCAACGCCTGTCGCACCTGGACGGCCTGACCGGCCTGTACAACCGGCGCTTCTTCGACCAGCAGCTACAGGGCGAATGGCGCCGCCTGCGCCGGATCGACGCGCCGCTGGCGCTGCTGATGCTGGATATCGACCACTTCAAGGCGTTCAACGACAGCCTCGGCCACCTGGCCGGCGACGATGCCCTGCGCCAGGTGGGCGAGGTCCTGCAGAACAGCCTGCAACGCGAGGGCGATGTCGCCTGCCGCTACGGCGGCGAAGAATTCGCCATCATCCTCGCCAACACCGGCCTGGAAGGCGGCGAGCATGTGGCCGCACGGGTCCATGCGCTGATCGCCGCGCTGGCCATCACCCATCCAGCGAGCCCCGAGGGGCGGCTGACCCTGAGCATCGGCCTGGCCGTGGCCGAGCCGATAACCGAGGAGCACCCGGGCGCGCTGGTGGCGCGCAGCGACCAGGCGCTGTACCGTGCCAAGCACGACGGGCGCAACCGTACCTGCGTCTGGAACGCCACTTTCGCCACCCACGGCAGGCCATCCGCTTGACCTGAGTCACGTTGCCGCAACCACGACCGGCAGAGAATGGAAGCCTGCTAACCATCCCCTCGACGGGGCTCGCAGAAGGGAAGCCGAGATGAACAAAACGCAACGTCCCCTGCCCTACCTGATCGCCGCCGGCCTGGCCCTGCTGGTCGCCGCGGCCTGGTGGCAACTTCGCCCGCAAGGGCTGGGCGAGGACTTCGCCAGCGGCAACGGACGGATCGAGGCCACCGAGGTGGATGTCGCCACCAAGCTGGCCGGGCGCATCGCCGCCATCGAGGTCGACGAAGGCGACTTCGTCCAGCCCGGGCAGGTCCTCGCGCAGATGGACACCCAGGTGCTGGAGGCCCAGCTGGCCCAGGCCAGGGCGCAACTGAAGCAGGCCGAGAACGGCCGCATCACCGCCACCAGCCAGATCAGCCTGCGCGAGAGCGAGAAGCTCACCGCCGAGGCCGTGGTGCGCCAGCGCCAGGCCGAGCTGGACGCGGCCCGCAAGCGCCACGCCCGCAGCGTCACCCTGGTCAAGCGCAACGCCATGGCCCAGCAGCAGCTGGACGACGACCTGGCCCGCCTGCAGAGCGCCGAGGCGGCGCTGGCCGCGGCCCGCGCCCAGGTCAGCTCCGCCGCCGCCGGCATCGCCGCCGCCCAGTCCCAGGCGATCGAGGCGGAGTCCGCCGTGGAGGCCGCCCGCGCCAGCGTCGATCGCCTGCAGGCGGACCTCGACGACAGCCGGCTCAAGGCGCCGCGCGCCGGCCGCGTGCAGTACCGCGTCGCCCAGCCCGGCGAAGTGCTCGGCGCTGGTGGCAAGGTGCTCAACCTGGTCGACCTCACCGACGTCTACATGACCTTCTTCCTGCCCGAGCGCCAGGCCGGCCTGGTGGCGCTCGACAGCGAGGTGCGCCTGGTGATCGACGCCGCGCCGCAGTACGTGATTCCGGCCAAGGTCAGCTACGTCGCCAGCGTCGCCCAGTTCACCCCGAAGACGGTGGAGACGGCCAGCGAGCGCGAGAAGCTGATGTTCCGGGTCAAGGCGCGCATCGACCCCGGGTTGCTGCAGAAGCACCTGCAGCAGGTGAAGATCGGCGTGCCGGGCATGGCCTACCTGCGTCTCGACCCTGAGGCCGAATGGCCCGAGCACCTGACGATCAAGGTCCCGCAATGAACGAGGTGGTCGCCCGGCTCGCCGGCGTCGGCCTCGACTACGGCCAGACCAAGGCGCTCGAACGGATCGACCTGGAGCTGCCGGCGCGACGCATGGTCGGGCTGATCGGCCCGGACGGGGTCGGCAAGTCCAGCCTGCTGGCGCTGGTCGCCGGCGCCCGGCAGATCCAGCACGGCACGGTCGAGGTGCTCGGCGGCAACATGGCCAGCCGTCGCCACCGCCGCGAGGTCTGCCCGCACATCGCCTACATGCCCCAGGGCCTGGGCAGGAACCTCTATCCGACCCTGTCGGTGTTCGAGAACCTCGACTTCTTCGGCCGCCTGTTCGGCCAGGGCGCCGCCGAGCGCGAGCGGCGCATCGACGACCTGCTGCGCAGCACCGGCATGGCGGCGTTCCGCGAGCGGCCGGCGGGCAAGCTGTCCGGCGGCATGAAGCAGAAGCTCGGCCTGTGCTGCGCGCTGATCCACGACCCCGACCTGCTGATCCTCGACGAGCCCACCACCGGCGTCGACCCGCTGTCGCGCAACCAGTTCTGGGACCTGATCGGCCGCATCCGTAGCCAGCGCCCGCAGATGAGCGTGCTGGTGGCCACCGCCTACATGGAGGAAGCGGAGCGCTTCGACCACCTGGTGGCGATGGACGCCGGCCGTGTGCTGGCCACCGGCAGCCCGGCCGAGCTGCGCCAGCGCACCGGCTGCGACAGCCTGGAGCAGGCCTTCATCGCCCTGCTGCCGGAGGAGCGCCGGCGCGGCCACCGCGAGGTGGTGATCCCGCCGCTGCACGACAGCAGCGAGATCGCCATCGAGGCCCGCGACCTGACCATGCGCTTCGGCGACTTCGTGGCGGTGGAGCGGGTGTCGTTCCGCATCCGCCGCGGCGAGATCTTCGGCTTCCTCGGCTCCAACGGCTGCGGCAAGAGCACCACCATGAAGATGCTCACCGGCCTGCTGCCGGCCAGCGAGGGCGAGGCGCTGCTGTTCGGCCAGGCGGTGGACCCGAAGGACATGGCCACTCGCAAGCGGGTCGGCTACATGTCCCAGGCGTTTTCCCTGTACGGCGAGCTGACGGTGCGACAGAACCTGGTGCTGCACGCCCAGCTGTTCCACGTGCCGGCCGCCGACATCGAGCCGCGGGTGGCGCAGATGGCCGCGCGCTTCGACCTCGGCGCGGTCATGGACATGCTCCCCGAGCGCCTGCCGCTGGGCATCCGCCAACGCCTGTCGCTGGCCGTGGCGGTGATCCACCAGCCGGAAATCCTGATCCTCGACGAACCCACCTCGGGGGTCGATCCGGTGGCGCGCGACGGCTTCTGGCAGCTGATGCTCGACCTGTCGCGCAACGACGGGGTGACCATCTTCATCTCCACCCACTTCATGAACGAGGCGCAGCGCTGCGACCGCATCTCGCTGATGCACGCCGGCAAGGTGCTGGACAGCGACACGCCCCAGGGGCTGATGGACAAGCGCGGGCTGGACAGCCTGGAAGCCACCTTCATCGCCTACCTGCAGGAGGCGGTCGGCGAGCAGCCGGTCAGCGAGGCGCCGCCGCTGGAACAGGCGCCGCCGCCGCAACGCCAGCGCTTCAGTCCGCGCCGGCTGCTGAGCTATGCCCGGCGCGAGTCGCTGGAGCTGCGCCGCGACCCGATCCGCGGCGGCATGGCCCTGCTCGGCACGGTGCTGCTGCTGTTCATCATCGGCTACGGCATCAGCCTGGACGTGGAGGACCTGACCTTCGCCGTGCTCGACCGCGACCGCACCACCACCAGCCAGGAGTATCACCTGAACCTGTCCGGCTCGCGCTACTTCCTGGAGAAGCCGCCGCTCACCGACTACACCGACCTGGAGCGACGCCTGCGCAACGGCGACATCAGCCTGGCGGTGGAGATACCGCCGCACTTCGGCCGCGACCTCAAGCGCGGCGCCAGCCCGCAGATCGGCATGTGGATCGACGGCGCCATGCCGACCCGCGCCGAGACCATCAAGGGCTACGTCACCGGCCTGCACCAGCACTACCTGGCCGAACTGGCGCGGCGCTCGCCGCAGCCCCAGGCGGCCGGCGCCGCCGAGCTGGAAGTGCGCTACCGCTACAACCCGGACGTGGAGAGCCTCAAGGCCATGGTGCCGGCGGTGATCCCGCTGCTGCTGATGCTGATTCCCGCGATGCTCACCGCCCTCGGCGTGGTGCGCGAGAAGGAGCTGGGCTCGATCACCAACCTCTACGTCACCCCGGTGACGCGGCTGGAGTTCCTCCTCGGCAAGCAGCTGCCCTACATCGCCCTGGGCCTGTTCAACTGCGCCCTGCTGGTGCTGCTGGCGATCACCGTGTTCGACGTGCCGCTCAAGGGCAGCAGGCTGACCCTCGGCCTCGGCGCCCTGCTCTACGTCGCCTGCGCCACGGGCCTGGGCCTGCTCATGTCGACCTTCACCAAGAGCCAGATCGCCGCCGTGTTCGGCACCGCCATCGCCACCCTGCTGCCGGCCGTGCAGTTCTCCGGGCTGATCTACCCGGTGGCCTCGCTGGAAGGCTTCGGCGCGCTGATCGGCCAGGTCTACCCGACCTCGCAGTTCCTGGTGATCAGCCGCGGCATCTTCTCCAAGGCCCTCGAACTGCAGGACCTGGCCGGCTACTTCCTCGCCCTGGCGCTGACCGTGCCGCTGCTGACCCTGCTCAGCGCCAGCCTGCTGCGCAAACAGGAGGTGTGATGGAACGCCTGGCCAATATCCTCCACCTCGGCGTCAAGGAACTGCGCAGCCTGCAGCACGACCTGGCGCTGGTGGTGCTGATCCTCTGGGCCTTCAGCCTGGGCGTATATTCCTCCGCCACCAGCATGCCGGAGAGCCTGCACAACGCCGCCATCGCGGTGGTCGACGAGGACCAGTCGCAGCTCTCCGAGCGCCTGGTCCAGGCCTTCCAGGCGCCCTACTTCCGGCCCCCGGAACGCATCGACCTGAGCCAGATGGACCGCGGCATGGACTCCGGCCGCTACACCTTCACCCTCAACATCCCGCCGGACTTCCAGCGCGACGTGCTGGCCGGGCGCAGCCCGGCGATCCAGCTCAACGTCGACGCCACCCAGGTGAGCATGGCCTTCACCGGCGCCGGCTACATCCAGAGCATCGGCGCCAGCGAGGTGGCCGAGTTCGTCCGCCGCTACCGGGGCGAGCTGCAGCAGCCGGCGGAGCTGGCGGTGCGGGTCGCCTTCAACCCCAATCTGACGCGCGCCTGGTTCGGCTCGGTGATGGAGGTAATCAACCAGATCACCATGCTGTCGATCATCCTCACCGGCGCGGCGCTGATCCGCGAGCGCGAGCACGGCACGGTGGAGCACCTGCTGGTGATGCCGGTGACACCGCTGGAGATCATGCTGGCCAAGGTCTGGTCGATGGGCCTGGTGGTGCTGGTGGCGGCGGCGCTGTCGCTGCTGCTGGTGGTGCAGGGCTGGCTGCAGGTGCCGATCGAGGGTTCGCTGGCGCTGTTCCTGGCGGGCGCGGCGCTGCACCTGTTCGCCACCACCTCGATGGGCATCTTCTTCGGCACGGTGGCGCGCTCGATGCCGCAGCTGGGCCTGCTGATCATCCTGGTGCTGCTGCCGCTGCAGATCCTCTCCGGCGGCACCACGCCGCGCGAGAGCATGCCGGAGCTGGTGCAGCAGATCATGCTGGCGGCGCCGACCACCCACTTCGTCGCGCTGGCCCAGGCCATCCTCTACCGCGGCGCGGGGCTGTCCATCGTCTGGCCGCAGCTGCTGGCCATCGCCGGCATCGGCGCGCTGTTCTTCACCGCGGCCCTGCTGCGCTTCCGCAAGACCCTGGCGCAGATGGCCTGAAGGCAGCAGCAAGCTACAAGCCTCAAGCTGCAAGAGAGCACCCGCTTCTACTTGTGGCTTGTAGCTTAAAGCTTGCAGCTATTGAACGATGAGGTTGTTGAACAGCAGGTCTTCGACGATCGGCTTGCCTTCTTCCTGGGTCAGCACTTCCTGCACCTGCTTGAGGGCGTCCTGGCGCAGCTTCTCCTTGGCCGCCTCGTCGGCCATGCTGGCCTCGGTCTGCTGGGAGAACAGCATCACCAGCTGGTTGCGGATCAGCGGCTCGTGGTGCTCGACCCGCTCCTCGGCCTCGCTGCCGGTCACCCGCAGGGCGATGTCGGCCTTGTAGAACTTGAGCTTGGGCCCGGCGCCGAAATTGCCCACCAGGGCCGGCACCAGGTTGTAGTAGGCGACCTTGGGCGCGGCGTTCTCCTCGCCGCCGCCGCTGTTGGCCAGGGCGGCGCAGGGCAGGATCAGGGCCAGCAGCAACGCGATGCAGTTTTTCACGGACGACTCCTCGAAGGCGGATGCCGCCTAGCATAGCCATAGCCGCCCCCGCGCCCAAGCCCGGTGCTTATGGGGCGCCATCAGATGCGGCCATGCTCGTTGACCCTCGCGACCCGCCGCCTACACTGCCGGACAGTCACGAACCCGAGGAAAGTGCGATGAAAGCCCTGCTCTGCAAAGCCTTCGGCCCGGCCTCCAGCCTGGTCCTGGAAGACCTGCCCAGCCCCGAACCCAAGAAGAACGAGGTGCTGATCGAAGTGCACGCCGCCGGGGTCAACTTCCCCGATACCCTGATCATCGAGGGCAAGTACCAGTTCAAGCCGCCGTTCCCGTTCGCCCCGGGTGGCGAGGCCGCCGGCGTGGTCAAGGCGGTCGGCGAGAAGATCACCCACCTCAAGCCGGGCGACCGGGTCATGGCGCTGACCGGCTGGGGCGGCTTCGCCGAGGAAGTGGCGGTACCCGCCTACAACGTGCTGCCCGTGCCGAAGAGCATGGAGCTGACCAGCGCCGCCGCCTTCGGCATGACCTACGGCACCTCGATGCACGCGCTGAAGCAGCGCGCCAACCTGCAGCCGGGCGAGACCCTGCTGGTGCTCGGCGCCTCCGGTGGCGTCGGCCTGGCGGCGGTGGAGATCGGCAAGGCCATGGGCGCCAAGGTGATCGCCGCGGCGAGCACCGCCGAGAAGCTGGAAGTGGCGCGCAACGCCGGCGCCGACCACCTGATCAACTACAGCGAGCAGAGCCTCAAGGAAGAAGTGAAGAAACTCACCGGCGGCCAAGGCGTGGACGTGATCTACGACCCGGTCGGGGGCGATCTTTTCGAGGAGGCCTTCCGCTCCATCGCCTGGAACGGCCGCTTCCTGGTGGTCGGCTTCGCCGCCGGCGGCGGCATCCCGGCCCTGCCGGCCAACCTGCCGCTGCTCAAGGGCGCGGCGCTGATCGGCGTGTTCTGGGGCTCCTTCGCCCAGCGCCAGCCGCAGGACAACGCAGCCAATTTCGAGCAGCTGTTCGCCTGGCACGCCGAGGGCAAGCTCAAGCCGCTGGTGTCCCAGACCTTCCCGCTGGCGCGCGGCGGCGAAGCCATCGACGCCCTGGGCCAGCGCAAGGCCGTGGGCAAGGTGGTCGTGCTCGTCCGCTGAAGCACTGCGCCGCCCTGTGCGGCGCATCCGCGATTCACTGCTAGACTCCTCCACCAGCGCGGGCACGGATGCCTGCCCCGGAGCCGGATGGCGCCGGCCCGACGCCACCTCGCAAAGGCCCCAAGGCCTTTCCCGTCGATCCGCATACAGGGACGAACATATGCAGCATGCCGCTCTCGGCGCCCTCCTCGGCGCCTCCTTGCTTATCGCCAGCCAGGCCCAGGCCGAAACCGCGACCAACACCCCGCCCTTCGTTCGCAAGAACGCCAGCACCGCCGCGGCCCTGCCCGACCTGATGGCGCTGCAGACCGCCCTGCAGAAGATGCGCGCCCTGGGCTGCGCCGACCCGCGCAGCTGGTACTACCAGGGCGCCACCCACGCCATTCCGCCGACCATCCCCGATGGCGACAACCCGCTCTGCCCTTCCTATACCAACATCGGCCAGCTCAAGTGGGGGTGGAACACCTGCACCCACCAGGACGGCTCGGAGATCCACTTCCTGCTCTGGCACCGCCTGTACATCCAGCATTTCGAGGCCATGGTGCGCCAGCTCTCCGGCAAGCGCGACTTCGCCCTGCCCTACTGGGACTACACCAACAGCGCCTATCGGGTGATGCCCGAGCCCATCCGCCGGCCCGACTCAAGTCTGTTCAGCGCCGAACGCCTGCCCAGCCTGAACGCCGGCCAGCCGATCCAGAACACACCCATCGCCAACATGGACAAGCTGCTGGACGTGACCAGCCTGTTCCAGAGCCGGGTCTTCAGCGTCTTCAGCAACCAGATCGACCGCGCCCCGCACGGCGCGATGCACAATTACATCGGCGGCGTCTCCAACGACCTGACCATGTGGAACTCGATCTACCGCGACAAGGCCCACGCCGGCCTGATGGGCGAGGTGCCCTCGGCCGGATTCGACCCGGTGTTCTGGCTGCACCACGCCAACATCGACTACCTGTGGCAGAAGTGGGAACGCTCGCCGAACGGGCGACGCCCCTCGCTGGCCGAGCTGCAGGCCGTGCCCTGGCCCTACCAGTTCTTCGACGCCAACGGCCAGCGCGTCGAATACAGCGTCGCGCAGGCCTACCAGGCCGCCTTCAGCCCCAACTACGTCTACGATCAGCTCGGCAGCCCGGTGGCCGCGCTCGGCAGCAGCGCGAGCGAAGAGCTGCTGCAGGCCAATGAACGCCAGCAGCCGCAGCGCCTCTGGCAGTCCGCCCCGCGCCAGGCCCTGCAAGGCCTGAGCCTCGACCTGGCGCCCCCGCCCCAGACCAGCAAGTCCGCGCCCAAGGTGCTGACGAGCGACGCCTCGGCACTGGTCCTGCAGATGGTCGTGTCCTTCACCGAGGAGCCCGACGGCGCCTACGAGGTGCTGATCACCGACAGCCAGGGCGGCGAACGGCTGGCCGGCTATCTGACCTTCTTCGGCGCCGCGCACCACGCCAGCAGCCATGGCGGCGCGGAGCTTTCACACGCCGATCACGCGGCCGAACCGGCACGGCTGAAGTCGTCGTTCCTGTTCGACGTGACCGACGAGCTACCGGCCGACGGGCAGTACGGCCTGCGGGTGAAGAGCCAGGGCGATCGCAGCGACGAGATCCGCATCGACGACATCAGCCTGCTGCGCTACTGAGGCAACCTGCCGGGCCGCCCTGGGGCGGCCCGGTCAGGAGCGGGGCGCGTAGGCGAACACGTCAGCGCGCATCTGGTGGGCGTCCATGCCGGCGTCCACCAGGGCGTCCAGGGTGCCGTAGACCATTCCCGGCGAGCCGCTGGCGTAGACGTGCAGGGACTTGAGGTCGGCGAAGTCCTGGCACACCGCCTCGTGCAGCATGCCGCAGCGGCTGTCGCCGGTGCAGGCGTCGCTGACCACCCGGTGCAGGTGCAGGCCGGGCTGGTTTTCCCAGGCGCGCCAGTGGTCCAAATGGTAGAAGTCTTCCGGTTGGCGCACGCCCCAGTACAGGTGCAGCGGATGGGTGAAGCCGGTGGCCCGGCAGTGCTCGATCAGGCTGTGCATCTGCGCCATGCCGGTGCCGGCGGCGAGCAGCACCAGCGGCCCTTCCGGCAGCTCGGCCAGGTGGGTGTCGCCGAACGGCATCTGCACCCGCGCCAGGCGCGTGCGGCGCAGTTGTTCCACCAGTTGGCGTGGGGCGTCCTCGCGCGTCAGGATATGCAGCTCCAGATCGCGCCCCTCGTGCGGCGCCGAAGCCAGGGAGAAGGCCGCCCACTCGCCGTCGTCGCGCTGCAGCAGCAGGTACTGCCCGGCGTGGTAGCGCGGCGGCTTGCCGGCCGGCGCGCGCAGGCGCACGCGGCAGACGTCGCCGCCCAGATCGGCTAGGTCGAGCACCTGGCAGCCGAAGGTGCGCACCGGCAACTCACCGGGGGCGAGCACGCCGTCCCAGTGCAGCACGCAGTCCTCCAGCGGCTCGGCCAGGCAGGTGAACAGCTCGCCGTGGTCCAGTTCGGCGCCGTCCTGGCGCACCCGGCCTTCCACCAGCAATGCCGCGCAGATGTGGCAGTTGCCGTTGCGGCAGCTCTGCGGGCACTCGTAGCCCAGGCGCCGCGCGGCGTCGAGGATGCGCTCGCCGCCGTGTACGTCGAGCACGGCGCCGGAGGGCTGCAGGGTGACCTTCATGCCACGGCCCCCGTTAGAGCGACTAGGCGGCACTCCGTCTTGGCCGCGATGCCTCTGCGCTGTTCCGTTCGCGGCCAAGGCCGCTCCCACAGGCGCTTCATCAGTCGATCCCCAGTTGCGCCCACAGCTCGTCGACTCGTGCGACCACGGCCGGGTCCTTCTCGATCACCCTGCCCCACTCGCGGCTGGTCTCGCCCGGCCACTTATGGGTGGCGTCCAGGCCCATCTTCGAGCCCAGGCCGGACACCGGCGAGGCGAAGTCGAGGTAGTCGATCGGCGTGTTGTCGATCATCACCGTATCGCGCTTGGGGTCCATGCGCGTGGTGATGGCCCAGATCACGTCGCTCCAGTCGCGCGCGTTCACATCGTCGTCGGTGACGATGACGAACTTGGTGTACATGAACTGGCGCAGGAAGCTCCACACGCCGAGCATCACCCGCTTGGCGTGGCCCGGGTACTGCTTCTTCATGGTCACCACCGCCATGCGGTAGGAGCAGCCTTCCGGCGGCAGATAGAAGTCGGTGATCTCCGGGAACTGCTTCTGCAGGATCGGCACGAACACCTCGTTCAGCGCCACGCCGAGGATCGCCGGTTCATCCGGCGGGCGGCCGGTGTAGGTGCTGTGGTAGATCGGATCGCGGCGGCGGGTGATGCGCTCGACAGTGAACACCGGGAAGGTGTCGACCTCGTTGTAGTAGCCGGTATGGTCGCCGTAGGGGCCTTCCGGCGCGGTCTCGCCCGGATGGATCACGCCTTCGAGGACGATCTCGGCGCTGGCCGGCACCTGCAGGTCCGAGCCGATGGCCTTGATCAGTTCGGTGCGGTGGCCGCGCAAGAGCCCTGCAAAGGCGTATTCGGAGAGGGTGTCCGGCACCGGCGTCACGGCGCCGAGGATGGTGGCCGGGTCGGCGCCCAGGGCCACGCACACCGGGTAGGGCTTGTCCGGGTGCTTCTGGCACCACTCGCGGTAGTCCAGCGCGCCGCCGCGGTGGCTGAGCCAGCGCATGATCACCTTGTTGCGGCCGATCACCTGCTGGCGGTAGATGCCGAGGTTCTGCCGCTCCTTGTTAGGGCCTTTGGTGATGGTCAGGCCCCAGGTGATCAGCGGCGCCACGTCGCCCGGCCAGCAGTGCTGGATCGGCAGCTTGCCGAGGTCGACGGCCTCGCCCTCCTCGATCACCTCGTGGCACGGCGCATCCTTGAGCACCTTGGGCGCCATGCTGATGACCTTCTTGTAGATCGGCAGCTTGCTCCAGGCGTCCTTGAGACCCTTGGGCGGC
The DNA here is from genome assembly GCF_029837675.1 of Pseudomonas sp. GD04015. Taxonomy (NCBI): domain Bacteria; kingdom Pseudomonadati; phylum Pseudomonadota; class Gammaproteobacteria; order Pseudomonadales; family Pseudomonadaceae; genus Pseudomonas; species Pseudomonas sp. GD04015. The sequence continues at coordinate 184,373 of NZ_JAOEEE010000002.1, forward strand.
TCGGGCTCCTTGAGGAAGGCCAGCAGCTTGCCGATCTCGCGCAGCTCGCCCACATCCTCTGCCCCCATGCCCAGCGCCACGCGCTTGGGCGTGCCGAACAGGTTGCCGAGCACCGGCACGTCGAAGCCCGTGGGCTTCTCGAACAGCAGCGCCGGGCCGCCCTTGCGCAGGGTGCGGTCGCAGATTTCGGTCATTTCCAGCACCGGCGATACCGGCGCCTGGATGCGCTTGAGTTCGCCGCGCTTTTCCAGCTCGCGGATGAAGTCGCGCAGGTCGCGATACTGCATGCTTGGGCCTCACAGGTCGGGGCGCAAAGTTTAGCGCCGAACTGGGTTATTCAGAAGGCTGCGCACATGCAAAGGCCGGGTTTCCCCGGCCTCGCGTGCAACGATTCGTGCCTACTTGCGCTTCATCGACAAGAAGAATTCCTCGTTGGTCTTGGTGTCCTTCAGCTTGTCGGTGAGGAACTCGATGGCGGCGATCTCGTCCATCGGGTGCAGCAGCTTGCGCAGGATCCACATGCGCTGCAGCTCTTCCTCGCCGGTCAGCAACTCCTCGCGGCGGGTGCCGGACTTGTTGATGTTGATGGCCGGGAACACGCGCTTCTCGGCGATGCGGCGGTCCAGCGGCAGCTCCATGTTGCCGGTGCCCTTGAATTCCTCGTAGATCACCTCGTCCATCTTCGAGCCGGTCTCGACCAGCGCGGTGGCGATGATGGTCAGCGAGCCGCCTTCCTCGATGTTACGGGCGGCGCCGAAGAAGCGCTTGGGCTTCTCCAGGGCATGGGCGTCGACACCACCGGTGAGGACCTTGCCGGAGCTCGGGATCACGGTGTTGTAGGCACGCGCCAGGCGGGTGATGGAGTCGAGCAGGATGACCACGTCCTTCTTGTGCTCGACCAGGCGCTTGGCCTTCTCGATCACCATCTCGGCAACCTGCACGTGGCGGGTCGGCGGCTCGTCGAAGGTCGAGGCGACCACTTCGCCGCGCACGGTGCGCTGCATCTCGGTCACTTCTTCCGGGCGCTCGTCGATCAGCAGGACGATCAGGTAGCACTCGGGGTTGTTGCGGGTGATGTTGGCCGCGATGTTCTGCAGCATGATGGTCTTGCCCGCCTTCGGCGGGGCGACGATCAGGCCGCGCTGGCCCTTGCCGATCGGTGCACAGAGGTCGATCACGCGGCCAGTGAGGTCTTCCTTGGAGCCGTTGCCGGCCTCCATGGTCAGGCGCTTGGTCGGGAACAGGGGCGTCAGGTTCTCGAACAGGATCTTGTTCTTGGCGTTTTCCGGACGGTCGAAGTTGATGGTGTCGACCTTGAGCAGGGCGAAGTAGCGCTCGCCCTCTTTCGGCGGGCGGATCTTGCCGATGATGGTGTCGCCGGTACGCAGGTTGAAGCGGCGGATCTGGCTGGGCGAGACGTAGATGTCGTCCGGGCCGGCCAGGTAGGAGGAGTCCGCGGAGCGCAGGAAGCCGAAGCCGTCCTGGAGAATCTCCAGCACGCCGTCGCCGGAGATCTCTTCGCCGCTTTTCGCGTGCTTCTTGAGCAGGGCGAAGATGATGTCCTGCTTGCGCGAACGGGCCATGTTTTCCAGACCAGCCTGGTCGGCCATGTCCAGCAGTTCGGCAATCGGCTTTTGCTTGAGTTCGGTCAGATTCATAGGAATGACGTAGATAGATGAGAGAAGGAAGGAAAGCCTGTGGCTTTGCTGGCCGCGCCGCGAGAGGGCGACTGGATCGCTCGATATTATCGGGAGGAGTGCATCGGCGACGGCTTGGAGGGCGGCGGGGAACCCGGCGCAGGCCCGAATGTAACACCGCGTTTATCGTGGCGTCCAGCCTGCGTCCAAAGAAAAAGCCCCGCAATGTGCGGGGCTTCTGCTACAGCGGCGAACGCCTCAGATATTGGCGTCGAGGAAGGCGGCCAGCTGCGACTTGGACAGGGCGCCGACCTTGGTGGCCTCGACGTTGCCGTTCTTGAACAGCATCAGGGTCGGGATGCCGCGCACGCCGTACTTCGGCGGGGTTTCCTGGTTCTCGTCGATGTTCAGCTTGCAGATCTTCAGCTTGCCGGCGTAGGTCTGGGCGATCTCGTCCAGGACCGGGGCGATCATCTTGCACGGGCCGCACCATTCGGCCCAGTAGTCGACCAGGACCGGACCTTCGGCCTTGATCACATCGTCTTCGAAGCTGGTGTCGCTGACGTTGGTGATGAATTCGCTCATGCACAGTCTCCGTGGTCGGAAGCGGAAAAATTGGCGGCCATGATAGCCCGCCTCGCCCCGAGTCGAAAGCCGCAGGCCATTGAGCCTGGCTATCGATCCCAGGGTAAAAGCTGATGAAAGAATACGGCATCGAGGCCTCGGGCGGTTAACATGCGAACCATTGGAGCGCCTGCCTGGTCGTGGCAGGATGCCAGCGTTTCCTCAAGGAATCCCTCATGCCCAACACCTCCAAGCAGTACCCCCTGATTGCAGCCATCGACCTGGGCTCCAACAGTTTCCACATGGTGCTGGCCAAGGCCGATCATGGCGAGATCCGCATCCTCGAGCGGCTCGGCGAGAAGGTGCAGCTGGCCGCCGGCCTCAACGAGGAGCGCCAGCTCAGCGAGGAAGCCATGCAGCGCGGCCTCGATTGCCTGCGCCGCTTCGGCCAGTTGATCCAGCACCTGCCCCAGGGCGCCGTGCGCATCGTCGGCACCAACGCTCTGCGCGAGGCACGCAACCGCGCCGAGTTCATCCGCCGCGCCGACGAGCTGCTCGGCCATCAGGTGGAAGTGATTTCCGGGCGCGAGGAAGCGCGCCTGATCTATCTCGGCGTGTCGCACACCATCGCCGACACTCCCGGCAAGCGCCTGGTGGTGGACATCGGCGGCGGCAGCACCGAATTCATCGTCGGCCAGCGCTTCGAGCCGCTGTTGCGCGAGAGCCTGCAGACGGGCTGCGTCAGCTACACCCAGCGCTACTTCAAGGACGGCAAGATCACCCCGGCGCGCTATGCACAGGCCTACACCGCCGCGCGCCTGGAACTGATGAGCATCGAGCAGGGCCTGCATCGCCTGGGCTGGCAGGAAGCGGTGGGCGCGTCCGGCACCATCCGCGCCATCGGCCTGGCGATCAAGGCCGGCGAACTGGGCAACGGCGAGATCAATCCCGAGGGCCTGGCCTGGCTCAAGCGCAAGGTGTTCAAGCTGGGCGAGGCCGACAAGCTGGAGATCGACGGCATCAAGCCCGATCGCCGGCAGATCTTCCCGGCCGGCCTGGCCATCGCCGAGGCCGTGTTCGATGCCCTCGAACTGCAGCGCATCGATCATTCGGAAGGCGCGTTGCGCGAAGGCGTGCTCTACGACCTGCTCGGCCGCCACCACCACGAGGACGTGCGCGAACGCACCCTGGGCGCGCTGATGGAGCGCTACCACGTCGACCTGCAGCAGGCGGCGCGGGTCGAGGCCAAGGCCCTGCAGGCGCTGGGCAAGGTCGCCGACACCTGGCAGCTGGACGAGGACTGGCACAGCGACCTGCTGCAATGGGGCGCGCGGGTGCACGAGATCGGCCTGGACATCGCCCACTACCAGTACCACAAGCACGGCGCCTACCTGATCGAGCACTCCGACCTGGCCGGCTTCTCCCGGCGCGACCAGCTGATGCTGGCGCTGCTGGTCCGCGGCCACCGCCGCAACATCCCCAAGGACCGCTTCGCCGAGTTCGGCGAGGACGGCGTGCAGCTGCTGCGCCTGTGCGTGCTGCTGCGCTTCGCCATCCTCTTCCATCACATCCGCGGCACCCAGGACATGCCGAAGGTGCAGCTCAAGGCCGGCCCGCAGAGCCTCGACCTGACCTTCCCCGGCGGCTGGCTGGAAGCCAACCCGCTGACCCAGGCTGACTTCGAGCAGGAAGCCGAGTGGCTGACCCGCATCGGCTTCGCGCTGACGGTGCGCTGACGGGCCAAGAGCCCGCAATCCCGGATTCATCCGGGCTACACGCCGAGCGGAGGGTGCGCCGCGCGCACCGCAGCGACATACGACACAACGAAAAAGGGAGGCCGAAGCCTCCCTTTTTCATTGCGGCGACGCGCCTCAGAACAGGACGCGGCTGCGGATGGTGCCGGTGACGTGCTGCAGCTTCTCCAGCGCCAGGTCGGAGTACTCGGCGTCGACGTCGATCACCACGTAGCCGACCTTGTCGTTGGTCTGCAGGAACTGGCCGGAGATGTTGATGCCGTTTTCGGCGAACACCGTGTTGATCTCGCTCATCACGCCCGGCACGTTCTGGTGGATGTGCAGCAGGCGGTGCTTGCCCGGGTGTGCCGGCAGGGCGACTTCCGGGAAGTTGACGGAGGAGACGGAAGTGCCGTTGTCGCTGTACTTGACCAGCTTCTCGGCCACTTCCAGGCCGATGTTGGCCTGGGCCTCGGCGGTGGAGCCGCCGATGTGCGGGGTCAGGATCACGCGGTCCAGGCCACGCAGCGGGCTCTCGAACTCTTCGTCGTTGGACTTCGGCTCGACCGGGAACACGTCGATGGCGGCGCCGATCAGGTGCTCGTCCTTGATCGCCTGGGCCAGGTGGTCCAGTTCGACCACGGTGCCACGCGCGGCGTTGATCAGGATGCCGCCCTTTTTCATGGCGCGGATTTCCTTCTCGCCGATCATCCACTGGGTGGACGGCAGCTCGGGCACATGCAGCGACACGATGTCGCACAGGCCCAGCAGATCGTACAGGTTGCCGATCTGGGTGGCGTTGCCCAGCGGCAGCTTGGTCACCGTGTCGTAGAAGAACACCTGCATGCCCAGGGCCTCGGCCAGCACCGAGAGCTGGGTGCCGATGGAGCCGTAGCCGATGATGCCGAGCTTCTTGCCGCGGATCTCGAAGGAGTTGGCCGCCGACTTGATCCAGCCACCACGGTGGCAGGAGGCGTTCTTCTCCGGGATACCGCGCAGCAGCAGGATGGCCTGGGCCAGCACCAGCTCGGCCACCGAGCGGGTGTTGGAATAGGGTGCGTTGAACACGGCGATGCCGCGCTCGCGGGCCGCGTCCAGGTTGACCTGGTTGGTGCCGATGCAGAAGCAGCCGACGGCGACCAGCTTCTTGGCGCAGTCGAAGACTTCCTCGGTCAGCTGGGTGCGCGAGCGGATGCCGATGAAGTGAGCATCGGCGATCTTGGCCTTCAGCTCGTCGCCGGACAGGGCGCCCTTGAGGTACTCGATGTTGGTGTAGCCAGCGGCCTTCAGGGTGTCGACGGCGTTCTGGTGCACGCCTTCCAGCAGAAGGAACTTGATCTTGCCCTTGTCGAGAGAGGTCTTGCTCATCGGAGTACCTGTTGTCCCACAAAAAGTGTCAGGGAAATCGGCCGCGGCCGACCCCGCGGATCGGCTCGGGGGCACGATTGGCGGGGTGCGTATGCTAGCATACGGACCCCGCGAAACGCCCACCCCTGACCGATGAAGCGTTCTCAGGGTGACCATGAACAGCTTGAGAGTTCCCAGATGACCAATCCCGCCCTGATCGACGAGCTGAAGACCCTGGTAGAGGCCGGCAAGGTGCTGACCGACGCCGACTCCCTCAACGCCTATGGCAAGGATTGGACCAAGCATTTCGCCCCGGCGCCCAGCGCCATCGTCTTCCCCAAGACCGTCGAGCAGGTGCAGGCCATCGTGCGCTGGGCCAACCAGCACAAGGTCGCCCTGGTGCCCTCGGGCGGCCGCACCGGCCTGTCCGCCGCCGCCGTCGCGGCCAACGGCGAGGTGGTGGTGGCGTTCGACTACATGAACCAGGTCCTCGCCTTCAACGAGTACGACCGCACCGTGGTCTGCCAGCCGGGCGTGGTGACCAAGCAGCTGCAGCTGTTCGCCGAGGAGAAGGGCCTGTACTACCCGGTGGACTTCGCCTCCTCCGGCTCCAGCCAGCTGGGCGGCAACATCGGCACCAACGCCGGCGGCATCAAGGTGATCCGCTACGGCATGACGCGCAACTGGGTGGCCGGCCTCAAGGTGGTGACCGGCACCGGCGAGCTGCTGGAGCTGAACCGCGACCTGATCAAGAACGCCACCGGCTACGACATGCGCCAGCTGTTCATCGGCGCCGAAGGCACCCTGGGCTTCGTGGTGGAAGCGACCATGCGCCTGGAGCGCGCGCCGAAGAACCTCACCGCGATGGTCCTCGGCACCCCGGACTTCGACTCGATCATGCCGGTGCTGCACGCCTTCCAGAACAAGCTCGACCTGACCGCCTTCGAGTTCTTCTCCGACAAGGCCCTGGCCAAGATCATGGCCCGAGGCGACGTGCCGCCGGCCTTCGAGACCGACTGCCCGTTCTACGCCCTGCTGGAGTTCGAGGCCACCACCGAGGAAGTCGCCGAGCAGGCCCTGGCCACCTTCGAGCACTGCGTCGAGCAGGGCTGGGTGGTCGATGGCGTGATGAGCCAGAGCCAGCAGCAGCTGGAGAACCTGTGGAAGCTGCGCGAGTACATCTCCGAGACCATCAGCCACTGGACGCCGTACAAGAACGACATCTCGGTCACCGTCGGCCAGGTGCCGGCCTTCCTCCACGACATCGACCGCATCGTCGAGGCCAACTACCCGGACTTCGAGGTGGTGTGGTTCGGCCATATCGGCGACGGCAACCTGCACCTGAACATCCTCAAGCCGGACAACCTGTCCAAGGACGAGTTCTTCGCCAAGTGCGCGGTGGTCAACCAGTGGGTGTTCGAGACCGTGCAGAAGTACAACGGCTCGATCAGCGCCGAACACGGCGTGGGCATGACCAAGCGCGACTACCTGCACTACAGCCGCTCGGAGGCGGAGATCGGCTACATGAAGGCGATCAAGGCCGTGTTCGATCCGAATGGCATCATGAACCCGGGCAAGATCTTCCCGGTTTGAAGCCTCGACTCCCCTCTCCCCTCGGGAGAGGGGCCGGGGGTGAGGGCGCCATAGGCGGCTCGGAGCGATTTGGAACACCCTCACCCCAACCCTCTCCCAAGGGGAGAGGGAGCAAAAGCACACGGAGCTACATCATGAGCTACCAGCACCACTACATCGACGGCACCCCGGTCCACTTCCCGCTGGGCAAGGTGGTGTGCGTCGGGCGCAACTACGCCGAGCACGCCGCCGAGCTGAACAACCCGGTGCCGACCGAGCCGCTGCTGTTCATCAAGCCGGGCAGTTGCACCGTGCCGCTGGAGGGCGGTTTCGCCATTCCCCAGGAGCGCGGCGCCGTGCACTTCGAGGCGGAGATCGCCGTGCTGATCGGCAAGCCGCTGTCGAAGAAGCCGAGCGAGGAAGAGGTGCGCGACGCCATCTCCGGCTTCGCCCCGGCGCTGGACCTGACCCTGCGCGACGTGCAGGCGAAGCTGAAGGAAAAGGGCCTGCCCTGGGAGCTGTCCAAGTCGTTCGACGGCGCCTACGTGCTGGCCCCCTTCATCACGGCCGACGCGGTGGAGGATGTGCGCGACATCGGCATCCGCCTGTCCATCGACGGCCAGGTCCGCCAGGACGGCAACAGCCGCGACATGCTCAACCCGATCATCGGCCTGATCCAGCACATCGCCGGCCACTTCAGCCTGCAGCCGGGCGACGTGGTGTCCACCGGCACCCCCGCCGGCGTCGGCCCGCTGAGCAGCGGCCAGAGCCTGGAGATCGAACTGGTCGGGCTTTCGCGCTTCGCCAGCCAGGTCCTCTGAAAGCCCGGGCGAGAGCAGCAGATAGGCGCAGCTGATAGGAGCGGCCTTGGCCGCGAACCGGGAGCACGGTAAAAGCTTCGCGGCCAAGACCGCTCCTACAGGATGTGTTCTCGCTCGTGAACAGGTTCCGAGTCGGCCTTTCACAGAACTTTCACCGTGCCCGGGGTATCACAGGGACTGATCTTCATCGAGCAGTCCCCGATGTCCCTCGCCGTTCTCTCCCGCCGCCGCACGCTCAGCCTCGCGCTGGTCGTCATCCTCGCCTGCACCGTCGCCGTGGTCCGCTACCTGCACTGGGACGACCGCACCCTGCTCTGGCTCAAGGAGCAGAACGTGCCGACCGCCGACCGCGACGCCAGCATCTGGCTGCCGGGCTACAAGGTCAGCGTCGAGGGCAAGCCGCTGGCCGGCCTGGACGACGACGAGGCCTCCGACCTGGCCTACAGCCCACTCACCGGCACCCTGTTCACCGTCACCGGCAAGCTGCCCATGCTGGTCGAGCTGAGCCGCACCGGCGAGGTGCTGCGGCGCATCGCCCTGAAAGGCTTCGCCAACCCGGAAGGGGTGGCCGTGCTGGAGAACGGCAACATCGCCGTGACTGACGAGCGCAAGCGCAACCTGTCGATCTTCGCCCTGACGCCGGACACCGAGGAACTGGACATCGCCGACGCCGAACCCTTCGACCTGGGCTTCCCGGACGCCGGCAACAAGGGCTTCGAGGGCATCGCCTGGGATCCGGCCCAGCAGCGCCTGCTGCTCGGCAAGGAGCGCTCGCCCACCGCCATGTTCAGCCTGGGCAGCGACGGCCAGCAGTTGCTGGACCAGGAACTGCAGCCGCTGCCGAGCTACGGCCTGGGCATGCGCAACCTGTCGGCGCTCAGCGTCGACCCGCGCACCGGCCACATCCTCGCCCTCTCCGCCCAGTCGCGCCTGCTGCTGGAGCTGGACGAGCACGGCGAGCCGGTCAGCTTCATCAGCCTGGTCGGCGGCCGCAGCGGCCTGGAGCAGCGCATCCCGCGCGCCGAGGGCGTGGCCATGGACGAGGACGGCACCATCTACATGGTCAGCGAGCCGAACCTGTTCTACGTGTTCCGCAAGGACGAGCCCTTTACCGCACCGCAGGGCTGAGCGTGTCGCCGCGCCACAGCAGCGCGGTCGACAGGGCGTAGACGGCCAGCCAGCCGACGTTGAACGCCGCGCCGCCGAGCCAGGTGCTCAGCGGTTCCGGCAGCACGAACGGCACCAGCAGGCCGATGCCGACCAGCGACAGCGGGTTGGCGACCAGCGCGAACCAGCGCGGCCAGGCCGTGCCACCGAGGGCGATGCGCAGTCCGAGCAGCAACAGCGCCACGCCGAGGGTCACCACTGCCAGCAACCAGGCGATCATCAGCACGTGGTCGAAGTGGTTGCCGAGTTCGAGCAGCGCGGCATGGGCCTCCACCGGCGTCTCCAGCAGTGTCTTGTAGACCATGCCGACGTAGTAGAAGCCGGCATGCCCGAGCGGCGACCAGGCGTTGCCGGCGACCAGCAGGGCGAAGGCCGCCCAGGCGAGCCATCCCCGGTCCGGGCGCATGCCCTGGAGCAGGTGCCAGCAGCCGGCCAGGTAGAAGACGATACCGACGTTGGCGACCAGCGCGCCGGCCGCCAGGCGCGGCTCGGACGACGGCAGCATCATCGCCAGGCCGTCGAAACCGATCCGCTCCGCGTAGGTGTCGAGCAGCAGGGGATAGTCGGCGACGCCGGCATTGGCGCCGATGATGAGGGCGTCGCCGAGCGTCCACAGCAGCGCGCCGAGGATGCCCGCTAGGCCGCTCAGGCGGACGAGTCGAAGCCGGATGGATGCGGACATGGAGCCCCCTTGTCGAGAATTGTTCTCGATTCTAGAAGCTATCGCGCTGCCAGGCGAGCGAATCCCGTGGGGGGTGCAACCCGCGCCTCCGCGAGGTCATCGGTCCCGCCCGCGGGTTTCACCCGCCCTACCGTAGGGTGCGCTGTGCGCACCGCCGCCACCACGGCACACCCATCCGCAGGTCAGCGCACCACGCTGTCGAAGCCCTGCAACACGTTGATGGCGTTGATGCCGATCTCCTCCACCGCGTAGCCGCCTTCCATCACGAACAGGGTCTGCAGGCCGAGTTTGCCGATGACTTCGCCCATGCGCAGGTAGTCCGGGCTGTCCAGCTTGAACTGGGAGATCGGGTCTTCCTTGAAGGTGTCCACCCCCAGCGACACCACCAGCGCGTCCGGCGCGTAGGCGGCGATCTGCCGGCAGGCGGCGGCCAGCGCCAGGCTCCACGCCGACCAGTCGCTGCCGGCGGCCAGCGGGTAGTTGAAGTTGAAGCCCTGGCCGACGCCGGTGCCCTTCTCGTCGGCGTAGCCGAGGAAGAACGGGTACTCGAAGCGCGGATCGCCGTGGATCGAGGTGAACAGCACGTCGGCGCGATCGTAGAAGATGTCCTGGGTGCCGTTGCCGTGGTGGTAGTCCACATCGAGGATGGCCACCCGGCTGGCGCCCTGGTCGAGCATGGCCTGGGCGGCGATGGCGGCGTTGTTGAAGTAGCAGTAGCCGCCCATGTAGTCGGCGGCGGCGTGGTGGCCCGGCGGCCGGCACAGGGAGAACACCCCGCGCGCGCCCTTGGCCAGCTCGGCCTGGCCGGTCAGGGCGACGTTCACCGAGCTGCTCACCGCCTGCCAGGTGCCGGCGGTGATCGGCACGCCGGCGTCGAAGCTGTAGTAGCCGAAGCGGCCGTCGACGCTGTCCGGGATGGTCTGGCGCAGGCGCCGGTTGGGCCAGGTGAACGGCAGCATGTCGTAGTCGCGACCCATGGCCTGCCATTCGGCCCAGGCGCCCTTGAGGAAGTGCACGAAGCCTTCGTCGTGGACCCGCAGGATCGGCTCCAGGCCGAACTCACGCGGCGCCGCCACCTCGCCCAGCTTCACCTTCTGCGCACGCGCCAGGACCATGTCGGCACGGCTGGGCTTCTCGAAGCAGGGGGTGAGCTGGCCGTCGATCAGTTCGAACTTGCCGTGGTGCAGGTGATGGTCGTCGCTGTAGATCGTCAGCATGAGGGGCTCCCCGGACTCGCAAGGGTCCGTGAAATGAAAGGATGAATTTTCCTGCCGGGATGGTTCAGGCGAGGGTCGAAGCACCCTCACCCCTACGCGGGCCGCCCCGACCCCTCTCCCAAATGGGAGAGGGGAGCCAGGCGCTTATTTCTTCAGCTTGGTCCAGACCTTGGTGCGCAACGACAGGGCCTTGGGCGAGCACAGCTTGAACGGGCGCAGGCGCTCGAGCTTGTCCTGCGGGGTGTTGATGGCCGGGTCGTCGAACAGGGCCTTCTCCATGAACTGCTCGGAGCCGGCGATGGCGTTGTGGTACTTGGCGAAGTTGGAGGCGGCGGCGATGTTCTCCGGCTGCATCATCCAGTTGATGAACACGTGAGCCTCCTCCACGTTGGTCGCGCCCTTGGGGATCACGAAGTTGTCGATGAAGGTGGCGATGCCTTCCTTCGGATAGACGTAGACCAGCGAGCCGCGCTGCTCCTTGGCGCGGTGGAAGGCGCCGTTCCACTGCTGGTGCATGGCGACCTCGCCGGCGGCCATGCGCTCGATGGTGCCGTCGCTGTTGTACATGGCGAGCATGCCCTTCTGCTTGCTCAGCAGGTCCATCACCTTCTTCACCTCCTGCGGGTCCTCGGTGCAGCGGTCGATGCCGAGGTAGAAGGCGGCCGGCGGGAACAGGTCGTCCATCGAGTTGAGCGCCACCACCTTGCCCTTCAGCTCGGCCGGCGGGGCGAAGAACGGCCCCCAGCTCTCGTCGAGCTTGCCGCCCGGCACCTGGGCGCTGTCGTAGCTGTAGCCGGTGGTGCCCCACAGGTACGGCACGCTGTAGTCGTGGCCCGGGTCGAAGTCGAGCTTCTGGAAGGTCGGCGCCAGGTTCTTCAGGTTCGGCAGCTTGCTCTTGTCGAACTTCTGCAGCAGGTCCTCCTGGACCATGATCTGGATGAAGCTGTCCGACGGCACCACCACGTCGTAGTTGCCGCCGCCGGCCTTGAGCTTGGCCAGCAGGGTCTCGTTGGAGTCGTAGGCGTCGAGGGTGGCCTTGACGCCGGTGTCGGCCTCGAACTTCTTCAGCAGCTCCGGCGGGTAGTAGTCCGACCAGTTGGCGAAGTTGAGGCTGCCGGCGGCCTGGGCGGCGCCGGACAGGCCGAGAGCGAATACGACGGATAGCGCGAGCGGGGTACGACGGATCATGGTCTGGCTCCTAGCGTTTGCGTTGGCCGAGGTAGTACGACAGGGTGACGAAGAGGATGGAAAGCACGAGCATGATCGAGGAAATCGCATTGATCTTCGGCGATATACCCATGCGGATGGAGCTGAAGATGTAGATCGGCAGGGTGGTCGAACCGGCCCCGGCGACGAAGTAGGTGATGACGAAGTCGTCCATCGAGATGATGAAGGCGAGCATCGCCCCGGACAGGATGCCGGGCAGCAGCAGCGGGAAGCTGACCCGCCAGAACGCGCGCCAGGGCGAGGCGTAGAGGTCGGCGGCCGCCTCCAGCAGACGCGGGTCCATGCCCTGCAGGCGGGCGCGGATCGGCAGGTAGGCGAACGGCGTGCAGAACACCACATGGGCGATCAGGATGGTCAGCAGCGACAGCTTCAGGCCGATGAAGGCGAAGAACATCAGGATCGCCACCGCGCAGACGATGTCCGGCACCAGCAGCGGCAGGCCGAGCACGCCCTGCAATGCGCCCTGGCCGCGGAAGCGCCGGCCGTGCATGCCCAGCGCGGCCAGGGTCGCCAGGCAGGTGGCGATCAGCGTCGCCAGGGTCGCGACGATCAGCGAGTTCTTCGCCGCGCGGAGAATCTCCGGATCGTTCGCCACCACGCCGTACCACTTGAGGCTGAAGCCCTGCCACAGGGTAGCCGACTGGCCTGCGTTGAAGCTCAGCGCCACCAGCACCACGATCGGGATGTAGAGGAAGGCGAAGAACGCCCAGGCCAGCGGCCGCACGCCGGTGAAACGCCACAGCGGGCCCTGCAGGTTCATGCGCGCACCTCCTGGCCGCGCTGGCGCAGGCCATTGAACAGCAGGGCCAGCAGCACCAGGCTGAACAGCGAGAAGGCCAGCGCCGAGCCCAGCGGCCAGTTGTGCCCGGAGCCGAACTGCAGCTGGATCAGGTTGCCGATCATCAGCGCCTTACCGCCGCCGAGCAGCTCGGGAATGATGTAGTTGCCCAGCGCCGGGATGAACACCAGGGTCGCCCCGGCCAGCATGCCGGGCAGCGCCAGCGGCAGGATCACCCTTTTCAGCGCCTGCCAGCGGTTGGCGCCCAGGTCGAAGGCCGCCTCCACCAGGCGCCAGTCGAGCTTCTCCAGGCTGGTGTAGATCGGCAGCACCATGAACGGCAGGAAGCTGTAGAGCAGGCCGATCATCACCGCGCCGTTGCTGTACAGCAGGCCGACGCTGCCCTCGGGCACGCCGAACACGCCCAGCGCGCTGTCCACCAGGCCGCCGTTGCGCAGCAGCAGCATCCAGGCGTAGACCCGCACCAGCAGGTTGGTCCAGAACGGCACGGTGACCAGGAACAGCAGCAGGTTGCGCTTCCTCTCGCTCTGCAGCGCCAGGTACAGCGCCGTGGGGAAGCCGATCAGCAGGCAGCCGGCGGTGGTCGCCACGGCCAGCCAGAAGGAGCGCTGGAAGATGCCCAGGTAGTCGGTGTTGAACACCAGGCTATCATCGAAGTCGCGCTCGTAGAGGAAGCCGACATAGGCCTCCACCGAGTATTCGCCCCACTTCACCCCGCCGTAGTCGCCGGGCTGGAGGAAGGACACCAGCAGCATGATCGCCAGCGGCGCGATCAGGAACACCGCCAGCACCGCCATGCCCGGCGCGATCAGGCCGAGGCGGCGGACCAGCTGGCGGCGTTCGGCCAGTTGCCGTGGCGTGCTCATTCGGCCAGCACCCGGATCGCCGCTGCCGGCACGTCGAGCCGCACCAGCGCGCCGCGCGGCAGGGGCTGCGCGCTTCCGCCGCGGTTCTGCTGGCGCACGCGGAAGCCCGACTGCCCCGCCACCTTGAGCAGGTAGAGGGTGTCGGTGCCGATGTACACCACCTCCTCCACCTCGCCGGCCAGGTTGCCGGCCTCGTCCAGGGCCACCCGTTCCGGGCGGATCGCCAGGGTCACCGCGCCGCGCCGCTCGCCCGCCCCCGGCAGCGCCTGGCCGTCGGCCAGTTCGAGGCGCTCGTCCCGGGCCCAGGCTTCGAGGAAGTTGGTCTCGCCGATGAAGTCGGCCACCGTGCGGTTCACCGGGCTCTCGTAGATTTCGCTGGGCGTGCCGACCTGGAGGATGCGCCCCTTGCTCATCACCGCGATGCGGTCGGACATGGTCAGCGCTTCTTCCTGGTCGTGGGTGACGAAGATGAAGGTGATGCCGGTCTCGGCCTGCAGGCGCTTGAGTTCGATCTGCATCTCCTTGCGCAGCTTCATGTCCAGCGCCGACAGCGACTCGTCCAGCAGCAGCACCCGCGGCCGGCTGGCCAGCGCCCGGGCCAGGGCGATGCGCTGCTGCTGGCCGCCGGACAGCTGGTCGGCGCGGCGGCCGCCCACGTCCGGCAGCTTCACCAGCGCCAGCATGCGCTCCACGGTGGCGGCGATCTCCGCCTTCGGCTTGCCCTGCATCTCCAGGCCGAAGCCGATGTTCTGCGCCACCGTCATGTGCGGGAACAGCGCGTAGCTCTGGAACACGGTATTGACCGGGCGGCGGAAGGGCGGGAGGTCCTGCATCGGCTCGCCGTACAGGCGGATCACCCCGGCGGTGGGCTGCTCGAAACCGGCGATCAGCCGCAGCAGCGTGGTCTTGCCGCAGCCCGAGGGGCCCAGCAGGGTGAAGAACTCGTTGTCGCGGATTTCCAGGGAGACCTCGTCCAGGGCCTTGTGGCCGCTGCCGGCGGCACCGTACTCCATGCTCAGGGTTTCGATCGAGATCGCGCTGCTCATCCGCAAATAGCTCCTAACCAATTGTTTTTATTGGCGATTAAGAGGCAGTTGGGTGCCAAGGACACCTTGTGATCGATTCTAGGCAGCGCTGCGCTTGCGGCAGAACGATAGATGCGGACAAAAGGGGATAGATGAGGCCAATCTGTAGGGTGTGCCGCGCGCACCGAGGCACGGCCGGTGCGCGCGGCGCACCCTACGGTGGGTCAGCCGTGCGCGGTGAGGTGCCGCGCGATGCCCTTGCGCAGCGGCAGGAGCCCCTGCGCCACCCGCAGGCCGGCGCCGCGCAGCAACCTGGCCGGCAGGCGGTCGTTGGTGTAGACGTCCACCAGCAGGTTGGTGGCCTGGTACAGCGGCCAGGTCGCCAGGCGGTGCTGGCGCTCGTAGCGGGACAGCACCGCCGGCGCGGCGATGTCTTCGCCGTGGGCGTGGGCAGTCAGTATGGCTTCGCTTAGCCGCTGCACGCTGCCCAGGCCGAAGTTGAAGCCGTGGGCGGTGACCGGGTGCATGCCGACGGCGGCGTCGCCGAGCAATGCGCAGCGCGGGCCGACCAGGCGCTCGGCGTAGGCGCCGACCAGGGGATAGGCGCGGCGGGCGCTGACCAGCTGCATGGCGCCGAGGCGACGGTCGAAGCGCTGCTCCATCTCCCGGGCGAAGGCCTCCTCGTCCAGTTCGCGCAGGCGCTCGATCTCGCGCGGCGGCAGGGTCAGCACCACGGACGACTGGTTGCCGTTGAGCGGCAGCAGGGCCAGGGTCTGGCCGTAGCCGAACCACTCCCAGGCCACCTGCTGGTGAGGTTTGTCGTGGCGCATGCGGCACACCAGCATGGTCTTGCCGAAGTCCTTGAGGCGGGCGCCGATGCCGAGCTGGCGACGGGTCTCGGAGAAGCGGCTGTCGGCGGCCACCAGCAGGCGCGTGCGCAGCGACTCGCCATCGGCCAGTTCCAACTCCACTTCCCGGGCGTGGTGGCGGATCGCACGTACGCTCGTCTCGCAGCGCAATTGCACGTCGGCACATTCGGCGACCGCCTCGAAGGCGGCGCGGCGGATCGCCTGGTTGGCGACCAGATGGCCGAGGCGCTCGGCGCCCGCCTGCTCGGCGCGGATCTTCAGGGCGAACAGCGAGGGGCCGTTGAACACCTGGGCGTCGCGCAGCACGGCGACATCCTCGGCGGGGAAGCGCCGCCACAGGCCGAGCTTCTCCAGCAGGGCCTGGGAGGCGTGGGTCAGGGCGATCTCGCGGCCGTCGAAGGCCGGGTCGGCCAGTTCCTGTTCCGCCTGGCGCTCCAGCAGGACGACGGACAGGCCGTGCCCGGACAGGGCGCGGGCCAGGCACAGGCCGGCCGGGCCGGCGCCGATGATGGCGACATCGTGGATCATGAGCGGCTCCCGCAGCACTGACGATGTCCGCGAGTCTAGGCGCGGGAGCGCCGTCCGGTCTTGTCCTGGATCATGTCGCCGCCTCAGCGGCGCAGTTCGCTCGGCGCCAGGCCGCTCCAGCGCTGGAAGGCGTGGCGGAAACTGGCGGTCTCGCTGTAGCCGAGCTGCTCGGCGATCAGGTAGATCGGCATGTCGGTGTTGAGCAGCAGCTGGCGCGCCTTGTCGTAGCGCACCTCGTCGAGCAGGTGCTGGAAGCTGGTGTTGAGCTGCTGCAGATGGCGGCGCACGGTGCGCTCGGAACGGTGCAGGCGGGTGGCGACGCGCTCCAGACTGGAGCACTCGATCAGGTCGCCGGACAGCTGCTGGCGGATCAGGTCGCGCAGGTCGTGGCGGTTGTGCAGCTGCGCTTCCAGCTGCATGCACTGCTGCAGGCCGTGCTGGTGGCTGACCGGGTCGGCCAGCGGCAGCGGCCGCTCCAGCAGCGCCGGGTTGAAGCACAGGGCGTTGCAGCCGGCGTCGAACTCCACCGGGCAGCCGAGCCGCTCGCCGTAGCTGGCGGCATGGGCCGGCGCGCGGTAGGCCAGCAGCAGGCGGCGCGGGCGTACGGACTCGCCGAGCAGGTCCTGCACCACGGTGAGCAGCGAGGCCAGGCACAGCTCGGTGTTGAAGCGCGACAATGCGGGGTCGTAGCGGTAGCCACCGGCGCTCAGTCGCACCTCGTCGCCGACCGGGCGCAGGTCGAGCTGGAAGTAGGTGCCGAGCAGCGCCGGATGGGCGATGGCCAGGCGCAGCGCGTCGCCCAGGTTGCGGCTGGCCAGCAGGGTGTAGCCGAGCATGCCGTAGGCCGAGACGTGCATGCGCTTGCCCAGCAGCAGGCCCAGGGCGGGGTCGGCGCTGGCCGCCAGGGCGTTGCTCAGCACGCGCAGTTCCTGGGCGTGGTTGACCAGCCGGGTCGGGCTGTCCAGGTCGCCGGCCTGGATGCCGCTGCCCTCCAGCACCCGCTCGGCGGCGACGCCCATGCGCTGCAGGACCTGCACGGCCAAGGCGACCGTGTGCAGGGTGGTCAATACTCGCTCTTCCGGTAACACTGACATGACGACCGTTTCCGCTGCGGTGGTATTCGGTAACTTCGGCCGGCGGCGCCTTCTTAAGGTTGAATTCAGCTGCGGCTGCTCTGATGCAGCACCCCTGACCCGGAACCCCATCCATGCGTCGCCTGACCCAAGCCCGCGTTCTGCTGCCCACCCTGGCGCTGCTCGTCCTCCTGGCCCTGCTGGTGGTGGCCCAGCAGTGGCGCCTGTTCGAACGCGGCTGGTTCATGGTGCAAGAATGGCGCCACACCACCGAATGGCGGGACCGCTCGATCTGGCTGCCGGACTACCACGCCACCGTGCAGGCCAGGCCCATCGAGGGGCTGAGTTCCGATGTCTCCGCGCTGACCTTCGACCCGGACCGGCGCACGCTTTTCACCGTGACCAACAAGAAACCCGAGGTGGTCGAGCTGTCGCTGGACGGCGCGATCATCCGCCGCGTGCCCCTGATCGGCTTCGGCGACCCGGAAGCCATCGAGTACATCAGCCGCGACCTCTACGTGATCACCGACGAACGCCAGCAGCGCCTGTACCGCGTGCACCTGGACGACGACACCGACTTCGTCGACGCCGCCGACTCCGAGCAGCTGTCGCTGGGCATCGGCCTCAACGGCAACAAGGGCTTCGAGGGGCTGGCCTACGATCCGGTCAACCACCGCCTGTTCGCCGCCAAGGAGCGCGACCCGGTGACCATCTACGAGATCCACGGCTTCCCCCACACCCACCCGGACAAGCCGTTCGCCGTGCACGTGGTGGAAGACCCGGAGCGCGATGCGCGGCTGTTCGTGCGCGACCTGTCGAGCCTGCAGTACGACCAGCACAGCGGGCACCTGCTGGCACTCTCGGACGAGTCGCGCCTGGTGCTGGAGATCAATTCGGACGGCCGGCCGATCAGCACCCTGTCGCTGCTGGGCGGGCGCAACGGCCTGGAGAAGGGAGTACCGCAGGCCGAGGGCGTCGCACTGGACGACCACGGCCGGCTGTACCTGGTGAGCGAGCCGAACCTGTTCTACGTGTTCGAGAAACAGGCGCAGCCGTAGGGCGGGTGTAACCCGCGCCGAACACCCACGCGGGTTTCACTCGTCACCCGCTCAGGCGTCGTTCTGCAGCACCGCGTCCGGCGCGTTCTTCTTCACCGACTCGATGCCGTTCTTGCAGCTGGCCTCGCTGGCGTACATCTGGCTCTGGCCGACCACCTGGCCGTTGGTGGCCTTGAGCACGAAGTAGCTCTTGCCGTTGCTGGCGTCCTTGACCTCGAAGGCACCCTCGCGCTGCGAGTTCTTGCGCACCGACTCGATGCCGTCCAGGGCCGACTGCTTGGCCTTGTACTGTTCGCTGCTGAGGATGATCTCGCCGTTGCCGGCATGCAGGTTGAAGTGGAACTGGCCGTTGCTGGCGGTTTTCAGGTGGAACTTGCTGGCCATGGGTGGACCTCCGTGGGGAATGGTCCGCTAAGCGTAGCCGCAAGCTGCCGCTTCGGTTGTTCGGACGATCACGCTTGCAGAATCGGGCGGGGCCGGGAGCCGGCCCCGCCCGCTCACCTCAGAACAGCCACTGGGCGCCGAGCGAGTAGCCGGTCTGGCTGCCCTCGTCGTGACCCAGGCGGCCGTTGACCTCCACGTACAGCCCCAGACTGTCGCCGATCTGCAGTTGGCTGCCGAGGCGCGCGCGGCCGAAGCTGGTGTCCACGTCGCCCAGCTCGGCCACCCGCACCCGGCCGTCGGCGCGGCTGGTGAGGGCGATGTCTTCCAGGCGACCGTCGCCCAGCTCCTTGACCCAGGCCACGCTGGCGTACGGCAGCAGGCGCAGCGAGCCATCGAGCGCCAGGCTGCCCTGCAGGCGCCAGCCGAGGCTGGCTTCGAGGCTGTCGTAGTCCTGTTCCTCGTAGCCCAGGGCGGTGCGGTCGGCGCCCTTCTCGGAGAAGTCGTCGATGCGGCTGTGGCTGTAGTCCAGGCCGGCGAAGGGACCGCTGCGCAGGTCGCCGAAACTGAAGTCGTAGCCGCCGAGCAGGCGCGCGCCCCAGGTCAGCGCGTCGGTATCGGCGGAGAAGCGCCGCTCCAGCAGCACCGGGCCGCCGTCGGCCTGGATGCGCAGGGCGCGCTCGCTGTCGAGGCGGGTGTGCGCCACGCCGAGGTCGGCGCCCAGCCAGGCCGGGCCGCCGTCGCTGAGCAGGGCGAAGGCGCCGAGGCGCCAGGCGTCGCTGTCGAGCTTGCCGCCATGCTCCAGGTCGTCGCGGCCGTTCTGGTAGCTCAGGCTGGCGCCCACCGACAGCAGCTCGCTCACCCGCAGGTCGCCCAGGGCGTGGATGCCGTAGCGCCGGGCCTCGGGGTTGGGCGCCTCGTCGAATCCGCTGTCCGGCGCGTACTCGCCGTCCACGCCGATCGCCCCGTCGAAGCTGCCGACCTCGCGCTGCATGGCCTGCAGCAGCTGCCAGCGCCGCTCGTGCAGCTGGCTCTGCGCCTGGTACTGGCGCTGCAGGTGGTCCTGCATGTTGCGCGCGGTGGCGCCGCCCGACGCGGCGGAGGCCAGCAGGTCGGCGTTGGTCAGCTCCAGCATCAGGCGGCTGAGCAGGCGCGAGTAGTCGCGCAGGCGCTGTTCGATACGCTCCTCGCCGAAGGCGCCGACCAGCACGGTCTCGTTGTCCTCGACCGGGTCGTGCCAGGTCGAACCGCCGGGGATGGCCGGGTTGGTGGTCTGCTCGTAGCCGTCCAGGTCGCCGATGTCCCAGTTGGTCGACTCGACGTAGAGGATCGGCACGTTGAGGTCCTCGAACGCCTCGCCATCGCTGCAGCAGCCGGTGCCGACGGGGTAGTCGGGGTTGAGGCCGGGGTTGGCGCGCAGGTCGATGCCCAGCTCCCCGGCGATGCGCGCGGCGTGCTCGCGCAGGCTGGCCAGCTCCGGGTTGTCCGTGCTGTTCTGGCCGGCGTGGGCGTACATCATGTCGCCGGTGATCAGGCTGTCGATGTTGATCATCGCCAGCAGGTTGGCGCGCCGCGCGTCGTCCAGCGCGGCCACGTAGGCCCGGGAACCGCGCAGGCCCTCTTCCTCCGCGCCGAAGCCGACGATCTCCAGGCCGTTCTCCAGGCGCAACCCGGAGAGGTTGCGCGCCACCTCGGTCAGCACGCCGGCGCCCGAGGCGTTGTCGTCCAGGCCCTGCAGGGTCGGGCGGCCGAAGTAGGTGTCGAAGTGGGCGCCGATCACCACGTACTGGTCGCTGAGGCCGGCGGCGGAGGCAACGACGTTCTGCGAGGTGCGGGTGCCGTCGTTCCAGCTGAAGTTCTGCCGGCCGAGCGCATAGCCGCTGCCCATGCGGGCCTCCATCCAGTCGGCGGCGCCGGCGAAGCTGGCGGTGTCGCGGTAGCGGCCCGGGTAGTCGTGGATCAGCTTGTCGACGGTGCCAGCGGCGTGTTCGCCGAACTGGTAGGCGCCGGCCAGGGGGGCGCAGAGCAGGCTGCCGAGGCTGACGGCGCGAGCGAGGGATTTGATCACTTCACTTTCCTTGTTGTTGGTTGGGAGGAAAAACGACAGGAAAGCAATAGCAGGATGCGGGCCGGCAACCTGTCCGCGCAGACAGATTGACGCATGGGAAAAACTGCGGGTCGCCTGGCTGTAAGTTGTATCCGCCTGGCTACATGACCGGGCGGACACGGCGCACCGGATTGGCGCGAACGGGGTCTTTCCGGCCCCGAATCAGGCCTCGCCGGCGCGCAGTTCGCCGGCGATCTCCAGCAGCCGCTCGCGCAGCCAGCGCATGTTCGGCGAGCGGTCCTGGGAACGGTGCCAGATCATGCTGACCTGCACCGGCGGCAGTGCCAGCGGCAGCGGCGCCACCGCCAGGCCATGGCCGGCCGGCAGCTGGCGCAGCAGGTGGCCGGGCACCGTGGCCAGCAGGTCGGAGCCGGCGACGATGGCCGGCAGCGGCATGTAGTTGGGCAGGTAGACCTGCACCTGGCGGCGCACCTTGGCCGAGCCGAGCACGATCTCCAGCGGCGAGCCGCGGCCGTCGCGCGGCAGGATAGAGACGTGCCGGGCGCCCTGGTAGTCCTCCAGGCCCAGGCCGCCGTCGAAGGCCGGGTGGCCGCCGCGGCCGATGACCATCATCCGTTCCTCGTGCAGCGCCTGGTAGCACAGCTGCGGATCGTCGAAATACAGGTAGTCGATGGCCAGGTCGAGTTCGCCGTCGGCCAGTTGCCGGACCATCTGCCGGGCGTCGTCGCTCTGCACCTGCAGCGTCCAGCGCGGCACCTCGGCGGCCAGCCGGGCACTCAGCGCCGGCAGCAGGCTGGCCTGGGCGTAGTCGTTCATCGACAGGCGCAGGCGGTGCTCGCTGTCGCGGTCGACGGCGGTCTCGCTGCCCAGCCCGCGCTGCAGGATGCCCAGCGCCTGGCGGATCGGCACGTGCAGCGCCTGGGCCTGGGCGGTCGGCCGCAGGCCCTGGGCGGTGCGCACGAACAGCCTCTCGCCGAGCTGCTCGCGCAGGCGCGCCAGGGCGTTGCTCACCGCCGGCTGGCTGCGGTGCAGGCGCAGGGCGGCGCGCGACAGGTTCTGTTCCTGCATCAGGGCGTCGAACACCAGCAGCAGGTTCAGATCGAGCTGTTGCAAATTCCGGATCATGAATAAAGCTCTTTCTGAATATCCATTATACGAATGAAGATACAGCCTCTAGCCTGAGCTTTCATAGACCCGAGGGAGGGCGATGGCATGAGCTTCGACGTGCATACATTCCGCGAACGCTACCGGGCGGCGATCAGCCCCGGCTACAACCCCTGGCTGCACGCCGGCTTCGTCGCCCTGTTCGGCCTCGGCGTGGCGGCCGCCCTGCTGGCGACCGCGCAGGACATCGGGCCGTGGGAGTGGCTGGCGCTGCCCCTGACCCTGCTGTTCCTCAACTGGGGCGAGCACCGCATCCACCAGGGCCTGGGGCACCACAAGCGGCGCCTGGGCGCGATGTTCTACAAGCGCCACACCGGCGACCACCACAGCTTCTTCGAGGAGCGCCACATGCCCTTCGAGCAGGCGCGGGACTGGCGGGTGATCCTGTTCCCGGCCTGGCTGGTGATGGTGCAGAGCGCCGGCGCCGTGGCCCTCTGGGCGGTGATCCGGCCGTTCAACCCGGAGCTAGCGGCCGTGGTCGGCGCCGGCTGGGTGCTGGGCTACCTGCTCTACGAGGTGCTGCACGCCTGTGAGCACCTGCCCGACAGCAACCCCGTCGCGCGCCTGCCCTGGGTCCGCCACATGCGCCACCTGCACGCCCTGCACCATCGCCGCGACCTGATGCAGGAGCGCAACATGAACATCGTGTTCCCGCTGACCGACTGGCTCTACGGCACCCTGCACTGGGAGCCGATGCCCGAGGCCGGCCTGGTCCGCCAGCAGCACGTGGTAGACCTGAGCGGCACGCCCGAGGCGGTGCTGGACTACGCCCGCGACGCCAGCCACTGGCCCGAGTGGCATCCCTCGTCCAAGGTCATCTACGGGGTGAGCGGGCCGCTGCCGGCGGGCGCGACCTTCGAGGAGGACATCGAGTCCGCCGGCCGCCTCGGCCATATCGCCTGGCGCGTCACCGACTACCAGCCGGGCCGGCTGTGGTGCGCCGAGGCGGAGGACGCCCAGGGACGCTTCTGGCTGCGGGTCACCTACCTGTGCGCGCCGCTGGCCGGCGGCACCCGCTTCGAGCGGCGCATGGAGTACCGGGTGAACGGCCGGCTGCTGCGCCTGCTCGACGCGCTGTTCCTGTCCCGCAGGACCGAGCGCGAGTCACGCCAGTCGCTGGTCGAGCTGAAGCGGGCCTGGGAGGCGCGCGCCGGCGCCTAGCCGAACGAATGGTAGGAGCGAGCTCTGCTCGCGAAGTGTTGGCGGCGCCTGTATTCGCGAGCAGAGCTCGCTCCTACACCGTTCCCCGACGGCGCGTGAGCGCTCAGCGCTCCAGGCGCTTCACGCCCTCGGCGGTGCCGAGCAGCAGCAGGTCGGCCGGGCGCGCGGCGAACAGGCCGTTGGTGACCACGCCGACGATGGCGTTGATGTCCGCCTCCAGCTTCACCGGGTCGACGATGCTCATGTTGTGCACGTCGAGGATGATGTTGCCGTTGTCGGTGACCACGCCCTCGCGGTACACCGGGTCGCCGCCCAGCTTCACCAGCTGGCGCGCCACGTGGCTGCGGGCCATGGGGATGACTTCCACCGGCAGCGGGAAGGCGCCGAGCACCGGTACAAGCTTGCTGCCGTCGGCGATACAGATGAAGGTCCTGGCCACCGCCGCGACGATCTTCTCGCGGGTCAGGGCGGCGCCGCCGCCCTTGATCAGGTGCAGGTGCTCGTCGCTCTCGTCGGCGCCGTCGATGTAGAACTCCAGTTCGCTGACGCTGTTCAAGTCATACACCGGGATGCCGTGGCCCTTGAGCCGCGCGGCGGTGGCCTCGGAGCTGGCAACGGCGCCGTCGAAGGCCATCTTGTGCCGGGCCAGGGCGTCGATGAAGAAGTTGGCGGTAGAGCCGGTGCCGACGCCGATCACGCTCTTGCTGTCGAGCAGGGGGAGGATGTGGTCGACGGCGGCCTGGGCCACCGCCTGCTTGAGCTGATCCTGGGTCATGACGCTTCTGCCGGGCTGGAAAAGCGCGATTATAGCCGCGCTGCCGGCCCGGCCGCAGCGCTTCTCATCCGCCCGCACGCACCAGCACGGCGCCGGCGGCCAGCGCCAGGCCCAGCAGGCCATCGGCCGCCGGCTCGGGCGCCACACCGGGGCAGCAGTGGCCCGGCGTGCTCAGGCTCGCCTGGGGCGGGGCCGCCGCCGGCAGGCCCATGCGCTGGCGCACAGCGGCCTCGTCCAGCACCGTGCCGTCGTCGAAGCGGATCTTCTCGACCACGAAGGCCCGGTCGAGGAAGTAGTTGTCGATGACGATGCGCTGCTCGTTGTCCAGCTCGACGATCAGGTCGCCGGGCGGCCCGCCGCTGAAGCGCACGTAGGCCGGGTCTACCGCGCCGCGGATGTGCAGGGTGTCGAGGTTGCCCGGGGTGGTGTCGTAGTCGTGGATGCGCTGGTCGCCGAAATCGCCGCTCACCACCAGGTCGACCTGGTAGTAGTCGTCGCCCGGCCCGCCGTACAGGCGGTTCCAGCGGTTGCCGCCGAGGAACATCGGCTCGGAGGTGCCGCCGTTGAGCAGGTCGCCGTGGCGGCTGCCGATCAGCAGGTCGTTGCCGCCACGCCCGGACAGGTAGGTGGGCCGGTCCGCCGCCACCAGGCGGTTGGCCTGTTCGTTGCCGGTCAGGCGGATCAGGTTGCCGGTGTAGGTCGGCGGGTTGTCGGCGCTGCGGCCGAGCGCCATGAGCGGGTCGATGTGGAAGTTGCGCAGCACCTGTTCGTCCGTCACCACGGTGGAGCCGAAGCGGAACACCTCGATGCGGAACGCGGGGTCGAGGAAGAAGTGCCGCACCACGACCACGCCCGGCTCGCCGTTGAGGCCAATCAGCAGGTCGTCCTGGTAGCGCTCGAAGGGGCCGAACGACTCCAGGCTCTCGTCGATGATCAGGGTGTCCATGTTCTGGTTGACCCAGGACGGGCTGGGGTCGAAGTCGAGAATCTCGTCGCGCCCGCCAGCGTTCAGATCGTAGGTGTAGTAGTCGCTGCCCAGGCCGCCGTACAGGCGGTTGTGGCCGGCGCCGCCGACCAGCGAGTCCGAGCCGGGGCCGTCGATCAGGACATCGTCGCCGTCGCCGCCGAGCAGGCGGCTGGGTTCGGGGTGGGCGACCAGCAGGTCGTTGCCGGGCGTGCCGGGCACAAGTACGCGGGAGGGAACGGCCATGGCGAATCCTCATGGAGTGGAGTGTGGGGGAGGCACGCCACTGCACAAAGGGGCCTGAGCGGACTGACTGGCGCAACGGCGGAAGATTCCGCGCCACCGGTCGGCTCGCCCGGGTGGCCGCGTCCGGCGTCGCCGGAGTAGACTCCCCCTCTCCCTCCTTCCCTGCGCCGTGATACCCGTGATGCTCGAACCGTACATGAAGAAGATCCTCACCTCGCGCGTCTACGACGTCGCGGTGGAAACCCCGCTGCAACCCGCCCGCCAGCTCACCGAGCGGCTGGGCAACCAGATTCTGCTCAAGCGCGAGGATCTGCAGCCGGTGTACTCGTTCAAGATTCGCGGCGCCTACAACAAGCTGGCCCAGCTCAGCCGCGAGGAACTGGAGCGCGGCGTGGTCACCGCCTCCGCCGGCAACCACGCCCAGGGCCTGGCCCTGGCCGCCAAGCACCTGGGGGTGAAGGCGACCATCGTCATGCCGCGAACCACCCCGGAGCTGAAGGTGCAGGGCGTGCGCTCGCGCGGCGGCAAGGTGGTGCTGCACGGCGACGCCTTCCCCGAGGCCCTGGCCCACTCGCTCAAGCTGGTGGAAGAGAAGGGCTACACCTACATCCACCCCTACGACGACCCGCTGGTGATCGCCGGCCAGGGCACCGTGGCCATGGAAATCCTGCGCCAGCAGCCGGGCCGGCTGGACGCCATCTTCGTGCCGGTCGGCGGCGGCGGCCTGGTCGCCGGCATCGCGGCCTACGTGAAGTACCTGCGCCCGGAGATCAAGGTGATCGGCGTCGAGCCGGACGACTCCAACTGCCTGCAGGCCGCCATGGCCGCCGGCGAGCGCGTGGTGCTGCCGCAGGTCGGGCTGTTCGCCGACGGCGTGGCGGTGGCGCAGATCGGCCAGCACACCTTCGACATCTGCCGGCAGTACGTGGACGAGGTGATCACCGTCAGCACCGACGAAATCTGCGCGGCGATCAAGGACATCTACGACGACACCCGCTCGATCACCGAGCCGGCCGGCGCCCTGGCCGTGGCCGGGATCAAGAAGTACGTGGAGCGCGAGGGCCTGCGCGACCA
This sequence comes from Pseudomonas sp. GD04015, assembly GCF_029837675.1. Taxonomy (NCBI): domain Bacteria; kingdom Pseudomonadati; phylum Pseudomonadota; class Gammaproteobacteria; order Pseudomonadales; family Pseudomonadaceae; genus Pseudomonas; species Pseudomonas sp. GD04015. Next base: position 210,391 of record NZ_JAOEEE010000002.1, read on the forward strand.
GGTGCTGGTGGGCATCGACTCCGGCGCCAACATCAACTTCGACCGCCTGCGCCACGTCGCCGAGCGCGCCGAGTTGGGCGAGAAGCGCGAGGCGATCATCGCCGTGACCATCCCCGAGCGCCCGGGCAGCTTCAAGGCCTTCTGCGAGGCGATCGGCAAGCGCCAGATCACCGAGTTCAACTACCGCTACCACACCGACCGCGAGGCGCACATCTTCGTCGGCGTGCAGACCCACCCGGAGAACGACCCGCGCGCGGCGCTGGTGGACAACCTTCGCGAGCAGGGCTTCCCGGTGGTCGACCTGACCGACAACGAGCTGGCCAAGCTGCACATCCGCCATACGGTGGGCGGGCACGCGGCGGCGGTGTCGGACGAGGTGGTGTTCCGCTTCGAGTTCCCCGAGCGGCCGGGCGCACTGTTCAACTTCCTCAACCGCCTGGGCGGGCGCTGGAACATCACCATGTTCCACTACCGCAACCACGGCGCCGCCGACGGCCGCGTGCTGGCCGCGCTGCAGGTGCCGGCGGACGAGCGCCACCAGATTCCGGCGGCCTTCGACGCCATCGGCTATCCCTACTGGGACGAGACCGACAACCCGGCGTACAAGCTGTTCCTCGGATAAGGGTGTAAGTGATGGAACACTACCAACTGCTGAAATACGCCCACCTGATCCCGGCCGTGCTGATCCTGGCGGGCTTCGTCGCCCACGTCTTCATGCTGTGGAAGGCCAACCGCTCCGGCGACGCCGCGGTGCTGGCCCGCAAGCTGCGCGTCACCCGCCTGTACAGCCTGCCGGCCATGGGCCTGGTGGCGCTGTCCCTGCCGGTCAGCGGCTGGTGGCTGGTGCACACCGTGGGCTGGCCGCTGGGCGCCAGCTGGCTGCTGTACAGCGCGGTGCTGTTCGGCCTGCTGGTACTGTTCGGCCTGCTCCTGCACAGCCGCCTCGGCGCCTGGCAGGCGGCGGCCGGTGGCGCGGTGCCGACCAGGCTGCTGCGCTTCGTGATCGCCTACGCGGCGCTGATGCTGATCCTGCTGCTGGCGATCTTCGCCCTGATGGGGGCCAAGCCGGCCTGATGCGCATCCTGCTGGTCGGAGCCGGCGGTTTTATCGGCCGGCATCTGCTCGACGCCCTGGTCCTGGCCGGCCACGCGGTGGTGGCCACCCGGCGCGGCCCCGATGCGCCCACGCTGCCCGGCGTGGAGTGGCGCTCCCTCGACCTGCTGCGGCCGGACGCCTTCGCCTGGCCGGAGGGCGTCGAGCTGGTGATCAACGCCAGCGGCAAGCTGTCCACCGACACGGCGCGCATGGAGCGCCTGCAGCGCGAGGGTGCTATTGCCCTGTTCGAGCTGGCCCAGCGGCACGGCGCCGCGGTGCTGCAGATTTCCGCCCTGGGCGCCGGCGAGCACCCCGATCTGCCCTTCCTGGCCAGCAAGGCGGCGGCCGACCGGCACCTGCTCGGCCTCGGCATCCCCGCCGTGGTGCTGCGCCCCTCGCTGGTCGTCGGTCCCGGTGGCGCCAGCAGCGGCTGGCTGCAACGCCTGTCGTCCTTGCCGCTAGTACCGCTGCTGGGCAACCGGGCCAGGCTGCAGCCGCTGCATGTCGACGATCTCTGCGCGGCGGTGCTGGCGCTACTGCGGCGCTGGCCGGCGCAGGCGACCGTGCTGCCGCTGGTGGGGCCGCAGGCGCTCACTCAGGGCGAGCTGATCGACGTGCTGCGCCAGGCCCAGGGCTGGCGGCCGGCGCGCTACGTCACCCTGCCGGCCCCGCTCGCCGGGCTCGGCGCGGCGCTGGGCGAACGCCTGGGCTGGCAGGCGCTGAACCGCCAGACCCTGCGCCTCAGCCGCCACGACAACCTGGCCGATCCGACGCCGCTGGAAGATGCCTGCGGCTACCGCGCCGCGCCCCTGGCGAGCCGCCTGCGCCACTGGCCGCAGCCGGCGCAGAGCCTGGTCCTGGCCTTGCAACCACTGGTCCTGCTGGTGCTGGCACTGATCTGGCTGGGCACCGCCGTGGTCTGCCTCGGGCCAGGCTTCGACTGGGGCCTGCGGATCATGGCGGAGGCCGGCGTCAACGGCCTTCCCGCGCGCCTGGCGGTGATCGCCGGCGCCCTGCTGGACGGCGCGCTGGGCCTGGCCCTGCTGTGGCGGCGCTGGCGCGTCCGCGCCCTGCAGGCACAGATCGGCCTGATGCTGGTCTATAGCCTGGCCATCAGCCTGCTGCTGCCCCACTACTGGTTCGATCCGTACATGGCGCTGGGCAAGAACTTCGCGGTCCTGCTGCTGAGCCTCTGGCTGCTGGGCCTTTCCGCCTCCACGACGAGACACCGATGAGCCTGTACCTGCTGCTCAAGACCCTGCACATCCTCTCCTCCACCCTGCTGTTCGGCACCGGGCTGGGCTCGGCCTACTACGCCCTGCGCGCCTGGCGCAGTGGCGAGGTACAGGTGATCGCCACCACCTTCCGCCACCTGGTCACCGCCGACTGGCTGTTCATCGCCACCACGGCGGTGTTCCAGCCGCTCTCCGGCCTGGCCCTGGCGAAGCTGGCGGGCTGGCCGCTGAGCCAGGCCTGGCTGCTGTGGAGCGCGGGACTGTTCGTGCTGGCCGGGCTGTGCTGGCTGCCAGTGCTGTGGCTGCAGATGCGGGTACGCGACATGGCCGGCCAGGCGCTACGCGACGGCACCGGGCTGCCCGCCCGCGCCCACCTGTACATGCGCATCTGGTTCGCGCTGGGCTGGCCGGCCTTCGTCGCGTTCATCGCCATCTTCTGGCTGATGGTGGCCAAGCCGCTGTAGATCGGTGGTTCTACGCGGGTTTCACCCGCCCTACATGACCGTAGGGCGGGTGAAACCCGCGTGACACCTCGACTCAGCGCAGGCTGATCACCGGCCAGCCACGCTCGACGGCGATGGTGCGCAGGGTGTCGTCGGGGTCGACCGCCACCGGGTGGGTCGCCGCCTGCAGCAGCGGCAGGTCGTTGCGCGAGTCGCTGTAGAAGTAGCTGCCTTCCAGGCTCAGGCCGGTCTCGGCCAGCCACTGGTTCATGCGCGTCACCTTGCCGTCCTGGTAGCAGGGCACGCCGGCGACCCGGCCGGTGTAGAGGCCGTTCTCCATGCCGCACTCGGTGGCGATCAGCGTCTCCACGCCCAGGCGCGCGGCGATCGGCGCGGTGATGAAGCGGTTGGTGGCGGTGATGATCACCAACCGGTCGCCGGCCTCGCGGTGCTCGCCCAACAGGGCCTCGCCCTTGGCCAGGATGATCGGCTCGATCACCTCCGTCATGAACTCCGCCTGCCAGCGCGCCAGCTCGGCGGCCGGGGTGCGGCTGAGGATGGCCTGGGTGAAGCTCTGGTAGGCCACCACATCCAGCTGGCCGGCGCAGTAGTCGGCATAGAAGGCATCGTTGCGCGCGCGGTACTCGGCGGCGTCGACCCGGCCGGTCTCGCAGAGGAATTCGCCCCAGCTATGGTCGCTGTCGCCGGCGAGCAGGGTGTTGTCGAGGTCGAAAAGGGCGAGGCGCACGTCGTGATACCTGGTTCGCAATGGCCGGAAGGGGCGCCAGAATAGCCGCTTTCAGCGCCGCTGCCCATTGCTGGAACCGCGCGTTTGCTGCGCCCGCGGGCTTTGTGGAACAATGCCGAAACATGCGTTTTCGAGGTGTTGTGCCGTGATCGATTCCGATGGTTTCCGCCCCAATGTCGGCATCATCCTGACCAATGATGTCGGCCAGGTCATGTGGGCGCGGCGGATCAACCAGGATGCCTGGCAGTTTCCCCAGGGCGGCATCAATCCCCACGAGTCCGCCGAGCAGGCGCTGTACCGCGAGCTGAACGAGGAAGTGGGCCTGGAACAGCAGGACGTGAAGATTCTCGCCTGCACCCGGGGCTGGTTGCGTTATCGTCTGCCCCAGCGCCTGGTGCGCACCCACAGCCAGCCGCTGTGCATCGGGCAGAAACAGAAGTGGTTCCTCCTGCGCCTGGTCGGCGACGAGAGCCGGGTGCGCATGGACCTGACCGGCAAGCCTGAATTCGACGGCTGGCGCTGGGTCAGTTACTGGTACCCGCTGAACCAGGTGGTGACGTTCAAGCGCGAGGTCTACCGCCGCGCCCTGAAGGAATTAGCCCCGCGCCTGCTGACGCGCGACTGACGAAGGAGTTCGATAGCGAGCCATGCTCAACACCCTGCGCAAGATCGTCCAGGAAGTGAACGCCGCCAAGGATCTCAAGGCGGCGCTGACGATCATCGTGCAACGGGTGAAGGAGGCCATGGGCAGCCAGGTGTGCTCCGTCTATCTGCTCGACGCCGATACCAAGCGCTTCGTCCTGATGGCCACCGACGGCCTCAACAAGCGCGCCATCGGCAAGGTCAGCATGGCCCCGAACGAGGGCCTGGTCGGCCTGGTGGGCACCCGCGAGGAGCCGCTGAACCTCGAGTTCGCCTCCGAGCACCCCCGCTACATGTATTTCCCCGAGACCGGCGAGGAGCGCTACGCCTCCTTCCTCGGCGCGCCGATCATCCACCACCGCCGGGTGATGGGCGTGCTGGTGGTGCAGCAGAAGGAGCGCCGCCAGTTCGACGAGGGCGAGGAAGCCTTCCTGGTCACCATGAGCGCCCAGCTCGCCGGGGTCATCGCCCACGCCGAGGCCACCGGTTCGATCCGCGGCCTCGGCAAGCAGGGCAAGGGCATACAGGAGGCGCGCTTCGTCGGCGTTCCCGGCTCCCCGGGTGCGGCCGTCGGCAGCGCCGTGGTGGTGCTGCCGCCGGCCGACCTCAACGTGGTGCCGGACAAGTCGGTCGACGACATCGAGGCCGAGCTGGCACTGTTCGGCAAGGCCCTGGAATGGGTCCGCGAGGACATGCAGGAGCTGTCCGCGAAGCTCGCCAGCCAGCTGCGCAAGGAAGAGCTGGCGCTGTTCGACGTGTACCTGATGATGCTCGACGACAATGCCCTCGGCAACGAGGTGCGCAAGGTCATCAAGACCGGCCAGTGGGCCCAGGGCGCCCTGCGCCAGGTGGTCACCGAGCACGTTTCCCGTTTCGAGCTGATGGACGACGCCTACCTGCGCGAGCGCGCCAGCGACGTGCGCGACCTCGGCCGCCGCCTGCTTGCCTACCTGCAGGAAGAACGCAAGCAGAGCCTGGTCTACCCCGACAACACCATCCTGGTCAGCGAGGAGCTGTCGCCGGCCATGCTCGGCCAGGTGCCGGAAGGCAAGCTGGTCGGCCTGATCTCGGTGCAGGGCTCGGGCAACTCCCACGTGGCCATCCTGGCACGCGCCATGGGCATCCCCACGGTGATGGGCGTGGTCGACCTGCCCTACTCCAAGGTCGACGGCATCCAGCTGATCGTCGACGGCTACCACGGCGAGGTCTTCACCAACCCCAGCGAGCTGCTGCGCAAGCAGTACGCCGAGGTGGTCGAGGAAGAACGCCAGCTGGCCCAGGGCCTCAACGCCCTGCGCGAACTGCCCTGCGAGACCCTGGACGGCCAGCGCATGCCGCTGTGGGTCAACACCGGCTTGCTGGCCGACGTGAAGCGCGCCCAGGAGCGCGGCGCCGAAGGCGTCGGCCTGTACCGCACCGAAGTACCGTTCATGAACGGCGAGCGCTTCCCCAGCGAGAAGGAACAGTTGGCCACCTACCGCGAGCAGCTGGCCGCCTTCCACCCGCTGCCGGTGACCATGCGCACCCTCGACATCGGCGGCGACAAGGCCCTGTCCTACTTCCCGATCAAGGAAGAGAACCCCTTCCTCGGCTGGCGCGGCATCCGCATCACCCTCGACCACCCGGAGATCTTCCTGGTCCAGGTGCGCGCCATGCTCAAGGCCAGCGAGGGTCTGAACAACCTGCGCATCCTGCTGCCGATGATCTCCGGCATCCAGGAGATGGAAGAAGCGCTGCACCTGATCCACCGTGCCTGGGGCGAGGTGCGCGACGAGGGCGTGGACATCCCCATGCCGCCGGTGGGGGTGATGATCGAGATTCCCGCCGCCGTCTACCAGGTGCGCGAGCTGGCGCGCCAGGTCGACTTCATCTCGGTCGGCTCCAACGACCTGACCCAGTACCTGCTGGCGGTGGACCGCAACAACCCGCGGGTCGCCGATCTCTACGACTTCCTCCACCCCGCCGTGCTGCACGCGCTCAAGCTGGTGGTCGACGGCGCCCACGCCGAAGGCAAGCCGGTGAGCATCTGCGGCGAGATGGCCGGCGACCCGGCGGCCGCCGTATTGCTGCTGGCGATGGGCTTCGACAGCCTGTCGATGAACGCCACCAACCTGCCCAAGGTGAAGTGGCTGCTGCGCCAGATCAGCTCCACTCGCGCCCGCGAACTGCTCAGCCACCTGATGGCCATCGACAACCCGCAGGTTATCCACAGCAGCCTGCACCTGGCCCTGCGCAACCTCGGCCTGGGCCGCGTGATCAACCCGGCGGCGACCATCCAGAGCTGATCCGCCGGGCCGCGAACAAGGAATGTTCATGCGCCTCCTGCTTGTCTTCCTGATTCTCCTGGGCCTTCCGGCGCTGGCCGACGAGACGGTCAACGACGTCACCGGGCTCAACCCGATCCAGGTCGAGCGCGTCCTCGCGCCCACCGAACTGGAGCAGATAGTCACCGCGGTGAAGCACCACCCCGGCCCGATCAGCATCGGCGGCGGACGCTTCAGCATGGGCGGCCAGACCGCCACGGATGGCGCCCTGCAGCTCGACATGCGTGACTTCGACCAGATCCTCGAATTCTCCGCCGAGCGCCGCGAGATCCGCGTGCAGGCCGGCATCACCTGGCGCGCGATTCTCGAGTACGTCGATCGCCACGACCTGTCGCCGCAGATCATGCAGTCCTACGCCAACTTCACGGTCGGCGGCTCCCTGTCGGTCAACGTGCATGGCCGCTATGTCGGCGAAGGCCCGCTGATTGGCTCGGTGCGCAGCATCCGCCTGGTACTGGCGGACGGCAGCCTGGTGGAGGCCAGCCCGCAGCAGAACGCCGAGCTGTTCCATGGCGCCATCGGCGGCTACGGCGGGCTCGGGGTGATAGTCGAGGCCACGCTGGGCCTGGTGGACAGCAGCCGTATCGCCCGCGAGTCGACGGTCATGCCGCTGAGCCGGTACCGCGCCTGGTTCGACCGCGAGGTCCGCGGGCAGAGCGACCTGGTGCTGCACAACGGCATTCTCTACCCGGACGGCTTCAACACCGTGCGCGCCGTCTCCTATCGCCGCACCAGCGCCGCACTGACCGAGACGGCCAGGCTCACGCCCACCGACCGCGACTACCGCCTGCAGCAGGCCGGCATCCGCCTGACCAGTGCCTCGCGCACCGGCCGCGTGCTGCGCGAGGCGGCACTGGACCCGCTGCTGTTCCGCGGCGCCAAGGTGCAATGGCGCAACCACGAGGCCAGCCTCGACGTGCGCGAACTGGAGCCCATCTCGGGGCCGGACTTCAGCTTCGTGCTGCAGGAGTACTTCGTGCCGCCGACGCAGCTGGAGCGCTTCGTCGGCGAACTGGCGCGGCTGAGCGAAAAGCACGGGGCCAGCCTGATCAACGTATCCATCCGCCACGCCAAGGCCGACCCCGACACACTGCTGGCCTGGGCACCGGAAGAGGTATTCGCCCTGGTGCTCTACTACCGCCAGGGCAGCTCCGCGAAGGAGCGCGAACGTGCCGCCGCCTGGACCCGCGAACTGATCGACGCCGCGCTGGCCTGCGGCGGGCGCTACTACCTGCCCTACCAGATCCACGCCAGTCGCGAACAATTCCTCGCCGCCTACCCACGCGCCCCCGAGTTCTTCGCCCTCAAGCAGCGACTCGACCCCGGCTACAAGTTCCGCAACCGGCTGTGGGACGCTTACTACGCCCCCTCCTCCAGCATCAGCTTGGCCCGATAGGCGTCCGGCGCGATGCCGTACCAGCGGCGGAACGCCCGGTAGAAGGGCGACAGCTCGGCGAAGCCGCAGGCCCGCGCCACGTCGCGGATCGCCAGGCCCGTGCGCAGCAGTTCGTGGGCGCGGGACTGCTGGATCGCCTCGCGCACCTGGCGCAGGTGGCTGCCCTGGGCGGCCAGGCCGCGCTGCAGGGCGCCCGGGGGCATGCCCAGCTCGGTGGCGCAGGCGCGCAGGGAGCAGTCGGCGCGGCCCAGGCGCACGCCGATCAGGTAGCTCAGGCGGTTGAGCAGATCATTCTCCACCAGCTCGGCCAGCTGGGTCTCCGCGTGCTGCCAGAGCAGGCGGTGCAGGCCGGGATTGGCGTTGCGCGACGGCCGTCTGAGCAGCGCGGCGGGGAACCACAGGGCGTCGTGTTCGGCGGCGAAGCGGGGCAGCAGGCCCAACAGCCGGCGATGCTCGCTCACCCGGGCCGGCCGCGGGTGGCGGAAGTCGAGACCGTCGATATGGAACTCGTCGTCGGTGATCAGCCGCAGCAGCTTGATGAACAGCAGCACCAGGCATTCCATCTGCTGGCGCAGCGGGCCGAAGCCTCGGTAGTTGAGGTCCAGCACCAGGCAGGCGCGCTCGTCCTCGACGCGCAGCTGGGCGACGAAGCCGCCGGCGAGGATGTGCTGGAAGCGCAGGAAGCTGTCCACCGCCTGCTGCAGGTCGCGGCCGGACAGCAGCAGGTAGCCGACCACGTCGAGCAGGCGCGGCTTCATCACCTCGCCCAGGTGCAGGCCGATGTCCGGGTCGCCGGTCAGCGCGTCGGCGGCCAGCCAGAACAGCGGCGCTTCGTCGTGGCTGAGGCGCCCCTCGGTCGGCGGCGGCACCAGACGGCGGTTCTGGTTGGTGCGCCGGTAGATGGTCACGGGGTCGTGGCCCAGTTCGGTCAGGGCCTCGTAGAGCAGGCGGCGCAGGGTCGCGGAATGGGTCAGCGGCGTGGTGCCGAGGTGCGGGTTCATGGGCGCTCCTTGTTTGACCGGAGAATTCCAGCACGCGCATCCCCGGTCAATGCCGCTGGCCGAAGCGCTGCGCAGAATGGCCGCACTACAACAAGGAGCGCGTCATGAAACGCAGTCTGACCTTCCTCGCCGTGGCCGTCGCCGCGGCGGCCGCCGGCGGCGCCTGGTACGTCCACGGCAAACTTCCCGTACGCGACGGCAACCTGCCGCTGGCCGGCCTGCAGGCGCCGGTCGAGGTGCGCTACGACGAGCGCGGCGTGCCACACATCCGCGCGCAGAACGAACTCGACCTGTACCGCGCCCTGGGCTTCGTGCACGCCCAGGACCGCCTGTTCCAGATGGAGATGCTGCGCCGCCTGGCGCGCGGCGAGCTGGCCGAGGTGCTGGGCGCCAAGCTGGTCGACACCGACCGCCTGTTCCGCACCCTCGGCATCCGCCAGCACGCCGATCGCTACGCCCAGGGCCTGGACCGCGAGAGCCCGTCGGTGAAGGCCCTGCTGGCCTACCTGGACGGCATCAACCGCTACCAGGACAGCCGCCCGGCGCCGGTGGAGTTCGACCTGCTGGGCATCGAGAAACGCCCCTTCACCCTCGAAGACACCGTGTCCGTGGCCGGCTACATGGCCTACAGCTTCGCCGCCGCCTTCCGCACCGAACCAGTGCTGACCCATGTGCGCGACAACCTGGGCGGCGACTACCTGCGCGTGTTCGACCTCGACTGGCACCCCGGCGGCGCCCTGGCGCAGCGCCTGGGTGGCGAGGACTGGCAGGCGCTCAACGACCTGGCGCGGCTCAGCCAGCAGGCGCTGGTGGAGGCCGGCCTGCCCCAGTTCGAGGGCAGCAACGCTTGGGCCGTTTCCGGCAGCCGCACCGCCAGCGGCAAGCCGTTGCTGGCCGGCGACCCGCACATCCGCTTCGCCGTGCCGGCGGTGTGGTACGAGGCGCAGCTGAGCTACCCCGGCTTCGAGCTGTACGGCCACCACCAGGCGCTCAACCCCTACGCCTCGCTCGGTCACAACCGGCAGTTCGCCTGGAGCCTCACCATGTTCCAGAACGACGACCTCGACCTGATCGCCGAGAAGGTCAACCCGAACGACTCCGGGCAGGTCTGGATCGACGGCCGCTGGGTGAGTCTGGAGATCCGCGAGGAGACCATCAGGGTCAAGGGCGGCGAGGATGTGACCATCACCCTGCGCCGCTCGCCCCACGGCCCCATCGTCAACGACGCGCTCGGCGCCACGCCGGGCAAGACGCCGATCGCCATGTGGTGGGCCTTCCTGGAGACCGAGAACCCGGTCCTCGACGCCTTCTACCAGCTCAACCGCGCCGACACCCTGGCCAAGGCCAGCGCCGCCGCCGCGAAGATCCACGCGCCGGGTCTCAACGTGATCTATGCCAACGCCAGCGGCGACATCGGCTGGTGGGCCGCCGGCAAGCTGCCGCGGCGCCCGGACGGGGTGAACCCGAGCTTCATCCTCGACGGCGCCAGCGGCGAGGCGGACAAGCCCGGCTACCTGCCGTTCGCCGCCAACCCGCAGGAAGAGAACCCGGCGCGCGGCTACATCATCTCCGCCAACTACCAGCCCGACTCGCCCACCGGCGCGGCCATCCCCGGCTACTACAACCTGGCGGACCGCGGCGCACGCCTGGACCAGCGCCTGGCCCAACCGGACGTGAAGTGGGACACCCACAACAGCCAGGCCCTGCAGCTGGACGATGGCACCGGCTACGGCCCGCGCCTGCTGGCGCCGATCCTCGACGACCTGCGCGCCGCTGCGGCGGACAAGGACGAGCGCGCCCTGGTCGAGCAACTCGCCGCCTGGGACGGCGGCCATCCGCTGGAGTCGGTCGCCGCCACCCTGTTCAACCAGCTGACCTTCGAGCTGGCCAACCAGGTCATGCACGATGAGCTGGGCGACGCCTTCTTCGACAGCCTGCTGCAGACCCGCGTGCTCGACGTGGCGCTGCCACGGCTGACCGCCGACGCCACCTCGCCCTGGTGGGACAGGCGCGGCACCGAGGCCGTGGAAAGCCGCGCCGAGACGGTCAAGGCGGCCTGGCAGGCGAGCATCGCCCACCTGCGCCAGACCTTCGGCCCGGACAGCCAACAGTGGACCTGGGACAAGGGCCACAGCCTGACCCACCAGCACCCGCTGGGCACCCAGAAGCCGCTGGACAGGCTGTTCAACGTCGGCCCCTTCGCCGTGCCGGGCGGCCACGAGGTGCCGAACAACCTGTCGCACCGGGTCGGCCCGGCGCCCTGGTCGGTGGTCTACGGCCCCTCGACCCGCCGCCTGATCGACATGGCCGACGCCAGCAAGGGCCTGGGCATCAACCCGGTCGGCCAGAGCGGCGTGCCGTTCGACCGCCACTTCGCCGACCAGGCCGAGGCCTACGTCGCCGGGGAGTACCTGCCGATGCACTTCGCCGAGGACGAGGTGCGCGCCAATACCCGCGGCACGCTGGAGCTACGGCCAGAGGACTGACCCGCCCTAGATACCGCCTCGTCTCTCAGCGAATAATACGAGATCGGGGGGGGCCGGAGCGAGCTGGCGCCCCGGCCCAGACGCTCAGCCGGCCAGGCGGACGCCGGTCTGGCGCTGGCGGCAGGCTTCGCCGAAGGCCTCGAAGATCTTCACCGAGACCGGATTCTGCGCCGCCTGCCATTCCGGGTGCCACTGCACCGCGAACAGGAAGGGCGACAGGCTCGGCGCGTGGAAGGCCTCGACCAGGCCATCCTCGGCGAGGGCCAGGGGTTCCAGGCCCTTGGCCAGGGTCTTCACGCCCTGGCCGTGCAGGGAATTGACGCCCACTTCCTCGCCGCCCAGCACCCTGGCCAGCCAGCTACCCGACTGGATACGCACCTTGTGCGCCTCGGCGTACTGCACGTCCACCGGGTCCTCGGAATTCTCGCGGTGGTCGTTGAAGCCGGGCTCGGCGTAGAGCTTCTGGTACAGGTCGCCGCCCAGGGCGACGTTGATTTCCTGCATGCCGCGGCAGATGGCGAAGATCGGCAGGCCGCGGGCGATGGCCGCCTTGATCAGCGGCAGGTCGAACTGGTCGCGGTCGCGGTCCTGGCCCTTCTCGGGGGTGAGGTTTTCCTGTCCGTAGAGGGCGGGGTCGATGTTCGAGCCGGCGCCGGTCAGGTACACGCCGTCGGCCATGTCGAGGTACTGCTCGAGATCGTCGGTCCCGCAGCAGGTGGGCACCAGCACCGGCACGCAGCCGGCGATCTCCACCAGCGGCACGATGTATTTGTGGGTCATCACCTGATAGTCGTGGCCCTTGCGCTCCTGGGCGCCCATGGACATCAACACGACGGGTTTGCGCTTGGCAGAGGGGGTCTTTGCACTGTTCTTGTTGGACATACGTCACCTTGGGGCAGATCGGTTCTGCCGTTGCTGTGCAGGTGGGTCGGGAGATCGACGCACTACCTGTTTGGCACGGTTCCGTCTGTCGGCGGCGTAGCGGGCCTCACCTGGAGGCATGGGAGTGGAAGGTAACGGACCTCCCGCGACGGCCGCATAACAGTCGAACCGCCGGCACAGTCTCCTTATCCGCGTAAAATATGTCAAACATTTCAAGAATGGCGTCTGGCGAACATTGGCCTACAGGCGCCATTCCATGGCATACAAGCCTGATTCCGCCTGGCCTCCTCCCTCGCAGAAGTCCAATATTTTTTACGAATAACGCTCAGCCAGCGACCCGTTCCACCGCCGGCAGGCGCATCTGCCCGACTTCCGCGAGCAGGAAGTCGCGCAGCCGGCGCAGGCGCTCCTCGCCGCGCCGCCCCTTGGGCCAGACCAGGTAATAGCTGTCCCCGCTGGCCACCGCGCTGGGCCAGGGCAGCCCCAGGCGCCCCTGCTCCACGTCCTCGGCGATCATCACCAGGTCGCCGATCGACACGCCGTAGCCCCGCGCCGCCGCGACGATGCCCAGTTCCAGGGTGTCGAACACCTGGCCGCCGCGCAGCGGCACCCGCTCCTCCAGCCCCATGGCCTGCAGCCAGCGCCGCCAGTCGCGGCGGTCCGGCGTCGGGTGGAGCAGCTCGGCGGCCTGCAGCCGCGCCAGGTCCCACGGGGCGTCGACCGCCGCCTCGGGCGCGCACACCGGGATCAGCCATTCGGCGAACAGCTCGACGCTCTCCCACTCGGCGGGGAAGGCGCCACCGCTGCTGAGCAGCACGGCGCAGTCGAACGGCTCCTGGTGGAAGTCGACCTTGTCCACGTCCATCCAGGCGCTGGTCAGTTGCACCTCGATGTCCGGGTTGCGCTGGCGGAAGCGCGACAGCCGCGCCAGCAGCCAGCGCATGGTCAGGGTCGAGGGCGCCTTCAGGCGCAGGGTGGCGTCGTCGGCGCTGAGCGCGGTGCAGGCCCGCTCCAGGGCGTCGAAGCCGTCGCGCACGCCGGGCAGCAGCAGGCGCGCACTCTCGCTCAGGCGCAGGTGGCGGCCGGCGCGCTCGAACAGGCTGCAGCCGAAGTGATCCTCCAGGGTGCGGATGTGCCGGCTCACCGCGCTCTGGGTGATGGCCAGCTCCTCGGCGGCACGGGTGAAGGAGGCATGCCGGGCGGCCGCCTCGAAGGCGCGCAGGGCATAGAGCGGGGGCAGGCGACGGGCCATGACGGCGATCCATGAGTAATAGTCATGCCAAGCATCGCATTTTTCCCTTTGTGCGTGACCGTGCGGATTCCGAGAATGCGCGCAATCCTTTCGCCTGGCCGGGATTTCCGGCGGCGCCTCTTGTCTGAGCCTCACTCATCATGCCGCAGTCCACCCGCGACGAACTGGTCGCCCTCTTCCGCCTCGCCGGTCCGCTGATCGCCGCGCAGCTCGCCCATGTGCTGATGGTGTTCACCGACACCATCATGATGGGCATGCTCGGCCCCGAGCAGCTGGCCGGCGGCGCCCTCGGCGCCACCTGCTACTACATGCTGTCCCTGTTCTGCGTCGGCATGGTGGCGGCGGTGGGCAGCCTGGTCGCCATCCGCCACGGCGCCGGCGACGCGCCGGGCGCCACCCGCCTGCTGCAGAACGGTCTATGGCTGGCCCTGCTGCTGGGTATCGGCGGCGCCCTCTGCCTGCGATCCCTCGGCCCGCTGCTGCCGCACCTGGGCCAGCAACCGGACGCCGCGGCACGCGCCATGGAATTCCTCGGCCCGCTGGCCCTGGCTCTGCCCGGCTACCTGGCCTTCATGGCCCTGCGCGGCTTCACCAGCGCCATCGGCCACCCCGGCCCGGTGATGACCATCGGCATCGTCGGCGCCATCGCCAACCTGGTCATCAACTACGCCCTGATCAAAGGCTGGTTCGGCCTGCCCAGCCTGGGCCTGGGCGGCATCGGCATGACCACCGCCCTGGTCAGCAGCGGCATGGCCCTGGCCCTCGCGCTACATATCCTGCGCGCGCCGGCCTACCGCGACTACGCGCTGCTGCGCGGCCTGCTGCGCCCGCGCCGGGCCGAGATGGGCAAGCTGCTGCGCCTGGGCCTGCCGATCGGCGGCACCTATGCCGCCGAGCAGGGCATGTTCACCTTCGCCGCGCTGTGCATGGGCGCCCTCGGCAGCGTGCAACTGGCCGCCCACCAGATCGCCATCCAGGCGGTGACGCTGGCGTTCATCCTGCCCCAGGGGCTGTCCTACGCGGTGACCTTCCGTGTCGGCCAGCACTATGGCGCCGGCCGCCCGGCCGACGTGCGCCGCGCCGGACGCCTGGGCATCGCCGGCGGCGCCTGCTGCATGCTGGTGTTCGCGCTGCTGTTCTGGCTGATGCCGGAGCCGGTGGTGGGGCTGTTCGTCGACCGCGCCGACCCGGCGTTCGCCGAGGTGGTCGCGCTGGCCGTGAGCCTGCTGGCGGTGGCGGCCGTGTTCGAGCTGTTCGACGGCGCCCAGAGCATCGCCATGGGCACGATCCGCGGCCTGGGCGACGGCAAGACCACCCTGCTGGTCGGCCTCGGCTGTTACTGGCTGATCGGCATCCCGCTGGCCTGGACCCTGGCCTTCCCGCTCGGCTGGGGCGCCCATGGCGTATGGTGGGGCCTGGCCTGCGGGCTGGCCTGCGCGGCCATCGGCCTGACCCTGGGCTTCGAGTGGAAGACCGACCGCCTGCTGCGGCCTCGCCCGGCCCCGCAAGACAGCTCGGCACAGCCCTGCCTGCCGTAGGAGCGGGAGACTGCCTGCACATCCCCCTCATGTGGGAGCGGCCTTGGCCGCGAAAGGGCCAATAGAGCTTCGCGGCCAAGGCCGCTCCCACAGGACGTGAAGGCTAGAGGGACGGCGGCTGTCCGGAGAGCAGCGGCTGGCGCAGGCCGAACACCAGGAAGCGGGCGAGGTCGGCCAGCGGCAGCGGCTTGCTGATCAGGTAGCCCTGCACCTGGTCGCAGCCGAACTGGCGCAGCAGCGCCAGCTGCTCGGCGTTCTCCACGCCTTCGCCCACCACCTCCAGATTGAGGTTGTGCGCCAGGTTGATCATGGCCCGCACCAGCTGGCGGTTCTCCGCACGCTCGCCCATCTCGCCGACGAAGCTCTTGTCGAGCTTGAGCAGGGTGATCGGCAGGTTGTTCAGGTGGACGAAGGAAGAGAAGCCGGTGCCGAAGTCGTCCAGCGAGAAGCGCACGCCGAGCCGGCCGAGGGCCTGCATGGTCTGGCGCACCTGCTCGCTGCGGCGCATCACCGCCGTCTCGGTCAGCTCGAACTCGAGCATCTGGGCGTCCACACCGCGTTCCTCGATCAGCCGGCCGAGGGTGGCCAGCAGCTGGCTGTCCTGGAACTGGCGGAACGACAGGTTGACCGCCATGTGCAGCGCCGGCAGGCCGCGCCCGCGCATCCACTGCATGTCGCGCAGGGCGCGGGCGATGACCCAGTAGCCGAGCGGCACGATCAGCCCGCTTTCCTCGGCCAGCGGGATGAATTCGTCGGGGCCGAGCAGACCGCGCTCGGCGTGGCGCCAGCGCACCAGCGCCTCCAGGCCGACGATGCGCCCGCTGGTGAGGCACAGGCGCGGCTGGTAGTGCAGCTCCAGCTCGTCGCGGCGCAAGGCCCGGCGCAGCTCGGCCTCCAGGTCGGCCATGCTGCGCGCGCCACGGTGGACGCGCTCGTCGTAGAGGTGGAAGGTGCAGCCCTGGGCGGCCTTGGCCTGCTGCATCGCGATGTGCGCGTGCCACAGCAGCGGGTCGGCCTGCTCACCGGCGCGGGCATGGGCCAGGCCCAGGCTGCAGCCGAGCAGCAGGCTCTCGCCGTCCAGCCAGTAGGGCTCGGAGAGCGCCTCGGTAATGCGTTCGGCGAGGCGCTCAGCACGGCGCGGGTCGCGGCGGGTGTCGATCAGCAGGGCGAACTCGTCGCTACCCAGGCGCGCCAGGTCGTCGCCGGCCTCCAGCTGGGCCTTGAGCCGCGCCACCACCTGCAGGATCAAACGGTCGCCGGCCTGGTAGCCGAGGGCATCGTTGACGTGCTTGAAGTTGTCCAGGTCGAGGTGGCCGAGGGTCAGACCGCGGCCCTGGTATTCCGCCAGGCGCGCGGCCAGCAGGGTGTGGAAGCCCGGGCGGTTGGCGATGCCGGTCAGCGGGTCCTGCTCGGCCAGGTGCTGCAGGGTGGTCTGCAGGCGGTCGCGCTCGCGGGCGTAGCGCAGGCAGCGGCGCAGCAGGTCGGTGCTGAGGCTGTCGCGCACCAGCCAGTCGTAGACGTCCGCCGGCGCCTCGGCGGGTTCTTCCTCGAGCAGCAGCACGGTAGGCAGCGAACAGCTGCCGGGCGCCGGCTGGCAGGCAGGCGTGGTCAGCAGCAGGCCGCGGCCGCCGTCGTCGAACAGGCTGCTGGCGGCCTCCCAGGAGGGCGCGGTGATCAGCGGGAAGGCACCGCCCAGAGCGTCAAGCCGCGCGCGCAGCAGGGCCGCCCACTCCGGCGTTTCGGCCAGCAGGACCAGGCGCATGGGTTCGACGTGCGCGGACAAACGACCTCCCCAAGGTCAGGAAAACAGACCGTCCGGTCTGTGTGCGCCATGCTCCGGCGCGCTTTTTCTGCCCGTCCCTGTGCAGACCTTCGCGCATCCTCCCGGAAACACCTGGCAGCGGCAACGGGAGGAAGGCGGCGCAATCTTACATGATCTTTGAAAAGAGTGACTTATCGCTCAATCCTGAGGCTTTTTGTAGGGAACTCGCTCCGCCGGGCGGTTGTCGGTCCATACCCCACCCGCCGAGGGGCGGCTGCTAGAATGCCGCCTCGTTTTTCCCGACCGACTCTCCTCCATGTCCCGACTCAACCCCCGCCAGCAGGAAGCCGTGAACTACATCGGCGGGCCGCTCCTGGTGCTCGCCGGCGCCGGCTCCGGCAAGACCAGCGTGATCACCCGCAAGATCGCCTACCTGGTCCAGCAGTGCGGCATCCGCGCCCAGCACATCGTCGCCATGACCTTCACCAACAAGGCCGCGCGGGAAATGCGCGAGCGCGTCGGCACCCTGCTCAAGGGCGGCGAGGCGCGCGGCCTGACCGTGTCCACCTTCCACAACCTGGGCATGAACATCATCCGCAAGGAATACGCCCGCCTCGGCTACAAGCCCGGCTTCTCGATCTTCGACGACGGCGACATCAAGGCCCTGCTGACCGACATCATGCAGAAGGAGTACGCCGGCGACGACGGCGTGGACGAGATCCGCAACTACATCGACGGCTGGAAGAACGACCTGATCCTGCCCGACGAGGCCCTGGCGGGCGCCCGCGGGCCGAAGGAGCAGACCGCTGCGGTGGTCTACCTGCACTACCAGCGCACGCTCAAGGCGTACAACGCGGTGGACTTCAACGACCTGATCCTGCTGCCGGTGAAGCTGTTCCAGGAGCACCCCGACGTGCTCGAGAAGTGGCAGAACCGCATCCGCTACCTGCTGGTGGACGAGTACCAGGACACCAACGCCAGCCAGTACCTGCTGGTGAAGCTGCTGGTGGGCATGCGCCACCAGTTCACCGTGGTCGGCGACGACGACCAGTCAATCTACGCCTGGCGTGGCGCGCGGCCGGAGAACCTCAACCAGCTCAAGGAGGACTACCCCTCCCTGAAGGTGGTGATGCTGGAGCAGAACTACCGCTCCACCAGCCGCATCCTCAAGTGCGCCAACGTGCTGATCGCCAACAACCCGCACGTGTTCGAGAAGCAGCTGTGGTCGGAGATGGGCCACGGCGACGAGATCCGCGTGATCCGCACGCGCAACGAGGACGCCGAGTGCGAGCGGGTGGCGCTGGAAATCCTCACCGAACACCTGCGCACCGAGCGCCCGTACAGCGACTTCGCCATCCTCTACCGGGGCAACTACCAGGCCAAGCTGATGGAGCTGAAGCTGCAGCACCACCAGATTCCCTATCGCCTGTCCGGCGGCACCAGCTTCTTCGCCCGCCAGGAGGTGAAGGACCTGATGAGCTACTTCCGCCTGCTGGTCAACCCGGACGACGACAACGCCTACCTGCGGGTGATCAACGTGCCACGCCGGGAGATCGGCTCCACCACCCTGGAGAAGCTCGGCAACTACGCCAGCCAGCGCGGCATCTCGATGTACGCCGCCAGCGAGGAGCTGGGCCTGGCCGAGCACCTCGACGCCCGCTACACCGAGCGCCTGACCCGGTTCAAGCGCTACATGGACAAGGTCCGCGAACTCTGCGCCGGAAGCGACCCGATCGGCGCCATTCGCAGCATGATCATGGATATCGACTACGAGACCTGGCTGCGCACCAACGCCTCCAGCGACAAGGTCGCCGAGGCGCGCATGGGCAACGTCTGGTTCCTGGTGGAGGCGCTGAAGAACACCCTCGACAAGGACGAGGACGGCGACATGACCATCGAGGACGCCATCGGCAAGCTGGTGCTGCGCGACATGCTGGAGCGCCAGCAGGAAGAAGAGGAAGGCGCCGAGGGCGTGCAGATGATGACCATGCACGCCTCCAAGGGCCTGGAATTCCCCTCGGTGTACATCATCGGCTTCGAGGAGGAAATCCTCCCGCACCGCTCCAGCATCGAGGCCGACACCATCGAGGAAGAACGCCGCCTGGCCTACGTCGGCATCACCCGCGCCAAGCGCAACCTGGCGCTGACCTACGCCGCCAAGCGCAAGCAGTACGGCGAGATCATCGACTGTTCGCCAAGCCGCTTCCTGGACGAACTGCCCCAGGAGGACCTGGTCTGGGAAGGCCAGGAAGATGCGCCGGCTGAGGTCAAGAGCGCGCGCGGCAACGACGCGCTGGCCAATATGCGGGCGATGTTGAAGCGGACGTAGGACGTTTCCCGATGCGTGCGGCCTGGGTGGCCCCATGCCCCCTACAGCCGCCACTCCCCGCCACTCCCCGCCACTCCCCGCAGGCGGGAGCCCAGGTGCGGCGAGCCTCTGGATTGCCGCCTGCGCGGCAATGACGATCCCCATGTCTCTCGACACCTGTTACCCATGTCCCCCGGCTGAACGACGGGCACACCCTACCCTTGGGCGGTGGCCTTGAGGCCGGCCAGCAGCAGCTTCTGGTAGAGCTGCTCGCGCAGCCCCTCGGGCCGTTCCAAGTCCATGCGCCGCAGGTGCGGCGCGTACTCCGTGGCATCCGGCAGGTCGAACAGGGTCGCCGCGCCCAGTTCCAGTATCTCACTGAGTTTGAGCTTGCTCTGCAGCCAGCGCAGTGCCCGCAGCAGGTCCTGTTCCTCGTCCGTGAAGTCGCAGCCCAGCGGGTATTCGAGGAACAGCTGGGGGAATTCGGTCTGCAGGGTCAGCAGCCGCCACGGCGTGTTCTGGCGGTACTCGGCCTCCAGTTCGAAGTCCCCGGGCAGCTTGCCGGCCTTCTGCGCGGCGACGATCAATTCGTCCTGGAAGCGCGAATCGGCGATCCGCACCAGCGCCTCGATCACCTGGGCGTCGTTCTTGCCGCGCAGGTCGGCGATGCCGTACTCGGTCACCACGATGTCGCGCAGGTGGCGGGAAATGGTGGCGTGGCGGTAGTCCCAGCGGATGTTGGAACTCACCTCGCCGTCGGCCTCGCGCCAGCTGCGCAGCATCAGGATCGAGCGGGCACCCTCCAGCTCGTGGGCCTGGGCGACGAAGTCATACTGGCCGCCCACGCCGCTGACTACCCGGCCGTCCTCCAGCTGGTCGGCGGCGCTGGCGCCGAGCAGGGTCACCACCAGGCAGCTGTTGATGAAACGCGCGTCGCGGCGCTGCGCCCGCTTCAGCGATTCGTCGCCGTACAGCCGGTTGATGCGGCTGATGGCGGTCATGCCGATGCGCCGCCGCTGGCCGTCTTCGAGTTCGCTCAACCGGTCATAGAAGGCCTGCGGGCCGAGGAAGAAACCGCCGTGCACCAGCACGCCGTTCTTCGCCGCGCCGAAATGCGGTGCCAGGGCGGCGAGGGTGTCCGCATCGCCGAGGTCGCGGGGCAGTCGGCGGCCGTCTGGCAGCAGCAGCTGGCCGTCATCCACCTTCACCCCGGCGTCGACCAGCCCGTGGCGCTGCAGCCAGCCCAGGGTGAGGTCGTCAAGCACCTGGGGAATGCCGGCGTGGCGCAGCGCGCCGACATCGGCCAGGCGGCCGTCGGCATCCAGCCCGCCCTGGTCGGCCAGGCGCTGCAGGTGCTCGTCCGGGTAGACCATGCGCCGGATCACGCCGGCCTCCAGCAGCACCAGCAGGCCGTGCATGAACATCTCGCTGCAACCGTACAGGCCGCGGGCGAAGGGCTCCATGCCGCCCTCCTCCTCGACCAGTCCGGCCCAGCGCCGGGGCACCTGCATGGCCCGCAGCAACGCGCGGTAGGAGGCGTTGTCCGCCTGCCGCGCGAGCAGCGCCGCGGCCACCGCGTCGGCCATCGCGCCGATGCCGAGCTGCAGGGTGCCGCCGTCGCGCACCAGGGCGCTGACGTGCAGGCCGATGGCGTGGTCCTGCGGCGTCACCGGCAGGTTCGGCGTGGAGAACAGGCGGCAGCGCTCGACCGGCTCCAGCAGCAGGTCGAACTCGTCGACCTTCAGCTCCGCGTCGCCGCCCATGTAGGGCAGGTCGGCATGCGGCTGGGCGATGCACAGGATGGTCTCGCCGGCCCGCCGCCGCTCGCGCAGGCCGGGCAGCAGGTCGAGGGTGACGTCGGGGTTGCAGCTCAGGCTGACGTGGCCGGGCCGGCGCTCGTCCCGGGCGACCAACTGGGCGATCACGTTGATGCCCTTGCGCTGCAGGTCCCGCGCGACGTGGCTGTAGTTGAGGCTGATGTAGCTCTGCTGGGCCGAGGGATTGTGCAGCTGGCTGGCCGGCTGCAGGTAGAACTCCTCCAGCCTGATGTTGGCCGGCAGCGCGTCGCGGCGCAGGTCGGCAAGGTAGTCCAGCTCGACGTGATCGGCGTAGATGCGCTCCAGGAAGGGGCCGCTCAGGCGCTGCTCCAGGTCGCTGCGCGGCTGCGGGCGGGCCAGGGACAGCGCGGTGTAGATGGTCAACTGGCGCTGTGGCAGGTCGCGGACGCGGCGGTACAGGGCGTTGACGAAGCGGTTGGGCTTGCCCAGGCCGAGCGGCAGGCCCAGGCGGATCGGCCCGTCGATCCGCGCCAGCACTTCGTCCACGGCGCTTTCCAGTGTGCAGGTCGGCACGCGTCTTCCTCCTCGATTGGCGTAGGAGGTTGGACCGCCCCTCGGGGGATTTCGATCAGGTGAAAACGACAAAGCCGCCCGGAGGCGGCTTTGCGGTCATCGCGAGATGGCGGCGATCAGAGGCCGGACATCTTCTTGATGGCGCCCATCAGCTCGTCGTCCGAGCAGGTGGCGCAGGTGCCTTTCGGCGGCATGGCGTTGATGCCGGAGATGGCCTTGGCCAGCAGGCCGTCGAGACCGCCTTCCTTGTCGGCGCGGGTCTTCCAGGCGGCGGCATCGCCGACTTTCGGCGCATCCAGCACGCCGGTGTTGTGGCACGCGCCACAGTGGGCGGCAATCACGTCGTCCGGCGACTTGGCGCCACCGCCGGCGGCTACGGCCACGGTGCCGACGCCCTTGCATTCTTCACCCTGGATGCAGACCTCGCCGACCGGCTTGATGCGCTCGGCGATCTCGTCGTTGGTCGCAGCCTGAGCGCTCACAGCCCACAGGGCCAACACGGCAGCTTGAGCCGCCAGCATCTTCTTGATCAGGTTCACGGTACACCCTCATTGTGGCTAGTCACGCTCGCGGCCACGGTTTCGCGAGCGCGCGCAGTATAACGGTTAGACCGGCCGGCCGGAACAACCCAACTTGTCGCAGGGGCATTGCCCGCGATCAGAAGTTCGCCGGCGTGGTTGCGCTGATCAGCCGGGCGGGCTTGTCGAACGGGTTGCGGAAGCGGTGCGGCTTGGTGCTGTCGAAGTAGTAGCTGTCGCCCGGTTCGAGCACGAATACCTCGCTGCCCACGGTCAGCTCCAGGCGACCATCCATCAGCATGCCGGCCTCTTCGCCGTCATGGTTGAGCATTTCCTCGCCGGTGTCGGTGCCCGGCGGGTAGGTCTCGTCGAGGAAGGTGATGGTCCGGTTGGGATGCGCCTTGCCGATCAGCTTCATGGTCACGGCGCCACTGGAAAGGTCGGTCAGTTCGTCGGCCCGGTAGACCACCTGGGTCTGGTTGTCCTGCTCCAGGTCGATGGAGAAGAACTCCACCAGCGACATGGGAATCCCGCCGAGCACCTTCTTCAGGGAGCTGATCGAGGGGCTCACGCTGTTCTTCTCGATCATCGAGATGGTGCTGTTGGTGACGCCCGCACGCTTGGCGAGTTCACGCTGGGAAAGGCCTTTGAGTTTGCGGATAGATTGCAGTCGAACACCGACGTCCAATGCGGGGGTCCTCCTTGGGAACGAGGCATTTGGGTGGCGGTATCATGCGGGCAGTGTTCAGTATTTACAACACTGCAAACGCAACTGCTCGGCGGCCCGACGGCTAACCCCCGGAATAGAGCCTCGGCACTCGCTTAAGGTTACAGAACAGCTGGTACGGGATGCTGCCGCAGCCATAGGCCAAGGCGCTGGCGGAGACGTTGCGCCCCCACAGTTCGACGCGGCTGCCGAGGCCGGCGCCGGGCAGGTCGGTGAGGTCGACCGTGAGCATGTCCATGGACACCCGGCCGATCAGCCGGCTCGCCTGGCCGTCGACCATCACCGGCGAACCGGTGGCCGCGTGGCGCGGATAGCCGTCGGCGTAACCCATGGCGACCACGCCGACGCGGGTCGGCCGCTCCGCGAAGAAGCGCTCGCCGTAGCCCACCGGCTCGCCGGCCGGCAGCTCGCGCACGCTGATGATCTTCGATTCCAGGGTCATCACCGGGCGCAGGCGCGCGGCCTGCTCCTGGTCCTGCTCGAAGGGGGTGGCGCCGTACAGCATGATGCCGGGGCGCACCCAGTCGTTGGCCTGCTGGTCGCCGACCAGCCCGGGCCAGCCGAGTATCGCCGGCGAGTTGCGCAGGCTGACCTCGGCCCGCAGGTCGCCACGGGCCTCGCGGAACAGCGCCACCTGCTCGGCGCTGCGCGGACAGTCCAGCTCGTCGGCGCGGGAGAAGTGACTCATCAGCACGATCCTGTCGACCTTGCCGCTGGCCAGCAGGCGCGCGTGGGCGTCGCGGTATTCGGCCGGGTGCAGGCCGACCCGGTGCATGCCCGAGTCCACCTTCAGCCACACTCGCAGCGGCCGACCGAGGCGCGCCCGCTCGATGGCCTCGATCTGCCAGGTGGCGTGCACCACGCACCACAGCTGGTGCTGGTCGATCAGGCTCAGCTCGCTCGCCTCGAAGAAGCCCTCGAGCAGCAGGATCGGGTTGCGGATGCCAGCGTAGCGCAGCTCCAGCGCCTCTTCGATGCAGGCCACGGCAAAACCGTCAGCCTCCGCCTCCAGCGCCTGGGCGCAGCGCGTGGCGCCGTGGCCGTAGGCGTCGGCCTTGACCACCGCGAGGGCCTTGGCGCCGCCGATCTCGCGGGCGAGGCGGTAGTTGTGACGCAGGGCTTCGAGGTCGATCAGGGCACGGGCAGGGCGCATTTCGGCTACTTCAGTCGGTGTCTGGGTTAATTGTTGTTGGTGGGCTCGAACCTTGTGGGAGCGGACTTGTCCGCGAACAGGGCTGACAAGCAAAGCTTCGCGGACAAGTCCGCTCCCACGGGGTCACTGCAACACTCGATTGGGATATGGCTAAAAAAAAGCCCGGTGGGGGTGCCGGGCGAGTCAGGGAATCAGTTCTGGGCGGCGATGACCGTCATTTCCACCAGGGCGCGCGGGTCGTACAGCTTGCCTTCGACGCAGGCACGGGCCGGCGCGGCGCCCTCGGCGACCCAGGCGTCCCACACCTGGTTGAGGCCGGCGTAGTCGGCGGCGATATCCTTGAGGTAGATGGTCACCGAGAGAATCCGGGTCTTGTCGCTGCCGGCCTCGGCCAGCGCGCGGTCGACGTTGGCCAGGGTCTGGCGGGTCTGCTCGGCGATGTCGCCGCTGTAGTCGTCGGCCAGCTGGCCCGCCAGGTAGACGGTGCCGTTGTGGAGGACGATCTCGCTGTAGCGTTTCTCAATGTGCCGGCGCTGGATGGACATGCTTGTGGGTCTCCTTGGTCTTGCCGTAACGGGAAATGTCCAGGCCTTCGGCGCTGATCTGCGGGCGCTTCTTCGCCATCAGGTCGGCGAGGAAACGGCCGGAGCCGCAGGCCATGGTCCAGCCAAGGGTACCGTGTCCGGTGTTGAGGAACAGGTTGCGGTACGGCGTGGCGCCGACGATGGGCGTGCCGTCCGGGGTGGCCGGGCGCAGGCCGGTCCAGAAGCTCGCCTGGGCCAGGTCGCCGCCCTGGGGGTAGAGGTCGGCAGTGATCATTTCCAGCGTCTCGCGACGACGCGGGTTGAGGCTCAGGTCGAAGCCGGCGATCTCCGCCATGCCGCCCACGCGGATGCGGTTGTCGAAGCGGGTGATGGCGACCTTGTAGGTCTCGTCGAGGATGGTCGAGGCCGGCGCCATGTCGGGGTTGGTGATCGGCACGGTCAGCGAGTAGCCCTTGAGCGGGTAGACCGGCGCGCGGACGCCCAGCGGCTTGAGCAGCTGCGGGCTGTAGCTGCCGAGGGCGAGCACGTAGCGGTCGGCGGTCTCCAGCTTGCCGTCGATCCACACGCCGTTGATGCGGTCGCCGGCGTGGTCCAGGCGCTGGATGTTCTGGCCGAAGCGGAATTCCACGCCCAGGGCCTTGGCCATGTCCGCCAGTTGGGTGGTGAACATCTGGCAGTCGCCGGTCTGGTCGTTGGGCAGGCGCAGGGCGCCGGCCAGCTTGTCGGTGACGCCGGCCAGGGCCGGTTCGACGCGAGCGATGCCGGCGCGGTCGAGGACCTCGTAGGGCACGCCGGAGGCTTCCAGCACGGCGATGTCCTTGGCGGCGTTGTCGAGCTGGGCCTGGGTGCGGAACAGCTGGGTAGTGCCGAGCTGGCGGCCTTCGTAGGCGATGCCGGTCTCGGCGCGCAGTTCGTCGAGGCAGTCGCGACTGTACTCGGACAGGCGCACCATGCGCTCCTTGTTCACCGCGTAGCGGGCGGCGGTGCAGTTGCGCAGCATCTGCGCCATCCACAGGTACTGGTCGATGTCGCCGGTGGCGCGGATCGCCAGCGGCGCGTGCTTCTGCAGCAGCCACTTGATGGCCTTCAGCGGCACGCCCGGGGCGGCCCAGGGCGAGGCGTAGCCGGGGGAGACCTGGCCGGCGTTGGCGAAGCTGGTTTCCAGGGCCGGGCCGTCCTGGCGGTCGACCACCACTACCTCGAACCCGGCACGGGCCAGATAGTAGGCGCTGGCGGTGCCGATCACCCCGCTGCCGAGAACCAGAACACGCATTGTCGCCTCCTCGCCGCGGACTGCTCCGCCTCGTGAAAATATGGACCCGCAATGCGCGCAGTATAGAAAGACTCAGATAGGTCTTTTCACTGTTTAAAAGGCAATATTCGAGGGGAAAGCTCGGCCATAAGGCGTTTCACGCGAGCAGGAAAGGCGCCAGCAAAGGAAAAAACGGCGGAACAGCAGGAGAATGTCTCGCCGCGCGCCTGGCGCGGCGAGGCGGTGCGCTACTTGCGCACCCACTTGTTGTTGACCTGGATGTACTGCCCGGACGGCGTCTTATCCAGCGCCTTCTGCCCGGCCATGGCCTCGACGTCGCCCAGCTGCAGGCCGTTCTCCTTGGCCAAGCGCTGGTACTCGGCACGCCGCGCCTGGTTGATCTGCTCGGCGATCTCCGTCGCCTGGCCCCCGCTGCTCACCACGCCCAGATAGCCGTCCGGCTGCTCGCCGAGCTGGCCGCTGGCCTTGGCCGGGCCCAGCGCCGACATCGCTTCGCTCAGGCTCATGGCCCAGGCCGGCAGGCTCAGGCAGAGCACCAGCACGCCGTATCCCAGTTTGCTACGCAGTTTCATGCTCTTGGCTCCTTGCAGCGACTCAGAACAGGCCGCTGGATTCGTTGATGATCGAGTCCAGGGCCTTGTCGACCTTGATGTAGATTTCGTGCTCGATCTTCACGTTAAGGTTGATGTTGATCGGTTCGTTGGGCACCGCCAGCTGCACGGTGGGCGTACAGGCGGCGACCAGCAGGACGAGACAGAACAGGGCGCTCGGGCGCATGGCGATCTCCCGGATCATGGGGCGGGCACGTTGCGCTGGCGCAGACGTTCCTGGACACGCTGGCGGATGGTTTCGCTGACCTTGTCGGTGAGCTGCAGGCTGGTAAGCAAGGCGGGCACGTCCTCTTCCAGGTTGACGTTGAGGTTGATCGGCCGACCCTTTTCCAGGTCCGGGTTGCGCCCTTGCAGGCGCAGCCCCAGGGTCAGCTTGCCGTGTTCATCATAGTCAACGGCGCTTTCGAGCAGGTCGTAGTGGAAGTCGTCGAGGGCATCGACCACCAGCTGCATGCCGGGGTTGCTGCGCCCGAGTGCGCGCATCTTCTCCGAGCGGAAGCGCAGGTAGCCCGGCGCCTCGGCCACCACCCTGCCACGCTCGATGCGCACGCCCTTCGGGTCGACCAGCACCGGCAACTGGCCGGACAGGGCACCACGACCGGCCAATCCTTCAGCCGGGTAGACCCGGAAAATCTCGTCCAGTTGCAGCCCCTTGAGCCGGGCCGTCAGGCGCTGGCCGGCCTGGCTCAGGTCGACCCGGCCCGGCTCCAGCGACGCCTCTCCCTTGAACAGGCCGCTGCTCGCGCGGGTCCAGCTCAGTTGCCCGGCGGCTGGCCGGTCGAGGCTGGCGGCGTAGCGGCCCTGGAACTGCAGGGGGCCGATGGGCAGCCCCGGGTTGGCCTGGTTCAGATTCAGTTCGGGGGCATCCAGCACCAGTTGCTGGCCATCGAGCCGCAGGTCGAGCCGGCCGCCCAGGCCAAGCAGTTCGCTACGGTCGTAGATGCCGTCGAGGCCCTTGAACTGCAGCCCCGCCTGCAGCGCCAGTGGCCGGCCGGGGTCGCTGCGCAGGCTGGCCTTGGCCGTCAGCCGGCCATTGGCGAGTTCCAGCAGCGGCGGCCAGGCCACCAGGGTCTTGCTCAGCGGGTTGCCGGCGCGGAAGAAGATTTCGCCGAAGGCGGCGGACAGCGACAGCGCCCCCCGCCGGTCGTAGTCGCCCTGCAGCTCGGCGCTCAGGCCGGCGTCGTTGCTCAGCGTGCCGCGCAAAGTCTGGCGCTCGGCGGCCGCCTGCACCTGGCCCTTGAACTGCCAGCCCAAGGGCAACAGCTGCTCCTGCTGCAAGCTGCCGACCTTCAACTGGAGGGGACCTTCCAGCCCGGCGCCGGCGGACGGGTCGAGGGTGATCGTCAGCCCGCCCAGCTCGGCGCGCAGGGTCTTGGCCGTGAACGCCTGGTCCACCCGCAATTGGGCCAGGATCAGCCGCGACGGCGCCTGCACGGCGAGCGCCAGGCGCTCGTCGGCGAGGCTGCCCTGGATGCGGGCGTCCAGGTCGATGCCCTGCAGGTGCAGGGTGTCGTGGCGCAGCTGCGGGCTCTTCAGTTGCGCCTGTACGGCAAAGGTACCGCTGCCCTGGCGCAGCCGATTCAGGTCGAGCGGGTCGTCGGCGCTCGCCAGGGTCAGTTGCCAGTCGGCGTCGAAGCGCAGCGCGGCCTCGGCGTGCAGCAGGCGTTCGTCGGACGGCAGCCACTGGCTCAGCCAGGCGAACAGCGGGCGGGTATCGGCCATCTGCGCCAGCCGAAGGTTGCCGCTCCAGAGTGGTGTGGGGCTGTCGGCCTGGAGGCGGCTGGCCAGGGTCAGCCAGGGCTGGCCGTCAAAGGTCGCCTCGGCGTCGAGCTGCCATTCGCCGGCCTGCCGGCCCGCCTGGGCGTTCACCGCCACGCGGCGCTCGCCCTGCAGCAGGTCCAGGCGCAGCGTCGCCGGCAGCGCGGTGGCATCCAGCTGCAGGCTCCCGCGCAACGTGCAGCGCCCGCTGGCGCAGGGCAGGTCCAGGCTCAGGTCCTCGACGCTCACCCGCCGCGGCACCCAGCGCAGACCGTCGAGGATGGCCTGGGGGTCGCTCGGCGCATTGTCGACGGCCGTCCCGGGCTGCCAGCTCGCCTGCACGGCCCGGGCGCGGAACTCCTCCAGCCCCCACTGCCCGTCCCGGGAGCCTGGCCAGGCCAGGAACAGCCCCTGTGCCCGCACCACCAGCCGGCTGCCGTCGGGGCCGTCCCGACGCGCCTGCAGTTCGTCCAGCGCCAGCCCGTCGCGCGAGAGGCCGAGCCCGCGCCAGTCCAGCTCGTCGATGCCCTGGGCCGCCAGCAGGCGCTCCCAGCCCAGCCAGCCGAGCACGGCGCAGAGGATCAGCAGCAACAGAATCCGCGTCAGGCGGGGAAAGGACATGCAGGCATCTCGTCCGGCGACTCGGAATCAGGGTGGCGGCTGGGCCGGCCGAGATCAAGGCGTTTCGTCCAGGCAGTGATTTCCACTACCCGGGCCACTATATTGGCCGAGGATTTCCCAGCCGAGACGGCAACCACTTGAGGCATCCATGAGAACCCAGCACCAGAGCCGCCGTGAACTGGACAAGATCGACCGCAACATCCTGCGCATCCTCCAGGAGGAGGGGCGCATCTCGTTCACCGAACTGGGCGAGCGGGTGGGCCTGTCCACCACGCCCTGCACCGAGCGCGTCCGCCGCCTGGAGCGCGAGGGCATCATCATGGGCTACCACGCCCGGCTCAATCCGCAGCAGCTCAAGGCCAGCCTGCTGGTGTTCGTCGAGATCAGCCTGGACTACAAGTCCGGCGATACCTTCGAGGAATTCCGCCGCGCCGTGCTCAAGCTGCCCCACGTGCTGGAGTGCCACCTGGTCAGCGGCGACTTCGACTACCTGGTGAAGGCGCGGATCAACGAGATGGCCAGCTATCGCAAGCTGCTCGGCGACATCCTGCTCAAGCTGCCGCACGTGCGCGAGTCGAAGTCCTACATCGTCATGGAAGAGGTGAAGGAGTCGCTGACGCTGCCGGTGCCGGAGTAACCGGAGCGCCGAACGCGAAACGCCCGCGGCGAGGCGGGCGTTTCGCGCTGCGCGGGCAGGCTTACCAGAAGGTGCCGCGCAAGGTCAGCATGTAGTTGCGCGGCTCGCCGTAGTAGTTGCCGTACTCGGAGGTGCCGACACTGGCGTAGTAGCGGCGGTCGAACAGGTTGTTGCCCTTCAGGGCGACGGTCCAGTGTTCGTCCACGTCGTACTCGATCATCGCGTCGTACACCGCATAGCCCGACTGGCTGAACTTGTAGGGCTGGGCGTCGATGACGTTCCAGTCGCCGTCGAAGCGATAGGCCTCGCCCTCCACGTAGGTCGGGCTCATCGCGGTCACGCCACCGCCGACACGCCAGGCCGACAACGTGTCCGGCAGGGTGTAGGTGGTCCAGAGCTTGAGCAGGTGCTTGGGCGTGACGGTGCTGTAGAGCGTCTCTTGGGTGTCGTTGCGTACCTGGTTGTAGGTGTATCCGGCCAGCACCTCCCAGCCGGGCGCGATCTCGCCGGTGGCTTCCAGGTCGATGCCCTTGCTGGTGATCTTGTCCTGCGCCAGGAAGCAGCAGGAACTGCTGTAGCTGAAGGGCGGGTTGGGATACGCCGGATCGGTCGCCGCCTGGTGCTCGCGGGTGGTGTAGAACAGCGCGGCGCTGACGTTCAGCGCCCCACCGAGCAGTTCGCCCTTGATGCCGGTCTCGTAGGTCTTGCCGGTCATCGGCTCCAGGGAAGTGGCCGCGTCTTCCGGCCCCTTGAGCTTCTGCGCCTGGGGCTTGAACACTTCGGAGTAGCTGACGTAGGTCGACCAGTCGTCATTCAGCGCGTAGATCAGCCCGCCGAACGGCACCACGGTGGTCGGCTCGCGATCGAACACGTCGTCCTGCTCCACCCAGGGCCCGGTACCGTCGCTCTTGCGCATGCTGTAGGCCTGCTCGAACTTGTAGCGCTGGGCACGGGCGCCCACCACCAGTTTCAGCGGGTCAGTCAGCTGCAGGCGCAGGGTCGAGTACAGGCCGTACTGCTCGCGGGTGTTGGGGTAGTAGTCGCGCCAGAACTCATGGCTGGAGCGGTTGCTGGGCAGCGGCGTGGCGCCGGGGTTCCAGATGTCGATCATGCCGCCCTTGTCGAGCATGCCCGGGGCCCCGCGCCAGCGGCTGGTGACCTTCTGGTAGTCGCCGCCGACCAGCAACTCGTGCTGGCGGCCGAACGCATCGAAGTAGCCGGACAGGTTGACGTCGAACACCGACTGCTTGCTCCAGCTGGAGACGTAGCTGCCCCACCAGTACGGCCCGGTGTCGGTGGCTTCGTCCACCGAGCCGTAGGGGATGATGCCCTCGGTGGTGGAACCGTTGTAGGAGTAGGTATAGGACGCGTTGAGCTTCCAGTCCTGGTTGAAGTCGTGGTCGAGCTTGGCGAACCACTCGCGGGTGTAGCTATCGGACCAGGCGGCGTCGGTGGTGTACCAGGTGCTGCGCGGCAGGTGCACGTCGCCGCCGGTGCTGTAGCGCGGCAGGCCGTCGCCGGTGCCGTTCTCCTTGAGTTTGTCGTAGCTGCCGCCGAGGGTGAGCATGGTGCCGTCGGTGAGGTCGGCCTCGAAGATGCCGTAGAGATACGGCTTCTCGGTGCTGCGGTTGTCCATGAAGTACTGGTGGTCGGAATAGGCCGCCACCACACGCCCGCGCAGTTTGCC
This sequence comes from Pseudomonas sp. GD04015, assembly GCF_029837675.1. Classification (NCBI taxonomy): domain Bacteria; kingdom Pseudomonadati; phylum Pseudomonadota; class Gammaproteobacteria; order Pseudomonadales; family Pseudomonadaceae; genus Pseudomonas; species Pseudomonas sp. GD04015. The sequence goes on from NZ_JAOEEE010000002.1 coordinate 241,384, forward strand.
GTCGAACGCCAGCGGGCCGGTCAGGTCGACCTCGGTGCGGTAGTTGTCCCAGGAGCCGGCGGAGGTGTTGAACTTCAGCTGGTAGCTGTCCAGCGGACGCTTGCGCACCAGGTTGACGATGCCGCCCGGGTCACCCGTCCCGCCCAGCAGGCCGCTCGCGCCGCGCAGCACCTCGACATGGTCGTACGACGCCATGTCGTACAGGCGGTCGCTGTAGAAGGTGCCCAGGCCATTGCCGATGTCCATCGGCGCCGCGCCGTCGATCTGCACGTTGTCGATGCTGAAGCCACGCGAGAAGAACTGCTCGACGTGGTAGTTGTTGTTGCGCACGGTGATGCCCGGCGCGCGCCTCATCGCCTCGGGCAGGGTGGTGATGCGCTGGTCCTCGATCATCTGCTGGCTGATGATCGATACCGTCTGCGGCGTGTCCTTGAGGCTGGTCGGGGTCTTCGAGCCGACGCTGACCAGCCCGGTGGTGTAGGAGCCGGAGTTCTCGGTCGCCTCGCCCATCCCCTGGCCCTGGATGGTGGTCGCCCCCAGTTCCAGCGCCGTGCCACCCGCCACCGGCGCGGCGATCACGAAACCGCCGTCGGCGGTCGCCTGGGCGGTCAGGTCGGAACCCCGCAGCAGGCGCTGCAGCGCCTGCTGCACCGTCAGGTCGCCGCTCACCGCCGGCGCGTTCAGGCCCTCGGCCACCTCGGTGGCGAACAGGATGCGGCTGCCGGTCTGCCCGGCCAGGGCGTTGATCGCCTGGTCCAGCGGCTGGGCCGGCAGGTTCAGCGCGTGGGTGGCGTCCTGGGCATGCAGGGCCGAGGCCAGCGCCAGGCCGGCGATCAGGAGGGAAAGGCGGCTGCGCCGGGACGGCACGGTGGTCGGTTTGGTATCCATGAAACTCCCCATGAACGAGCAGAAAGTGACGATCACAGGGAGTGGCGGATGAGCCTGGGGGGATGTTGAGGTCGCCTGGGAAAAATTCTCGTTTTTTCCCGGGCGCCCCGCCGATCAGCGTCCGCTCATCACCACGCTGCCGTCGCCGGCGCGGCTCAGGCGGACCGGCAGGATCGCCGGCAGCAGGTCGATCAGCGACTCTATGGCGGCGCTGTCGTATTCGCCGGACACCCGCAGCGCGCCGAGGCGCGGATCGGCCAGGCGGACCGGCGCCTGGCGGTAGCGCTGGATGTCGACGATCACCTCGCTCAGCGGCGTGCCGTCGAAACGCAGCTTGCCCTGCTGCCAGGCGGTGGCGCGGGCCGGGTCGACCCGCTCGGTGTCGCCCAACGCGCCGGCCCGGGCCAGCACCTGTTGGCCGCCGCCCAGGCGGCGCGACGGCGACGCGCCCGCGGAGACCTCGACGGCGCCCTCGACCACGGCGACTGCCACGCCCCGGCTGTCGCTGCGCACGTTGAACACCGTACCGATATCGAGCACGTCGACGCCCTGGCTGCGCACGATGAACGGCGTGGGTCCGTGCTCCACGGTGAAAGTCGCCTCGCCCTCGACCAGCTCGACCTGGCGGCTGCGCAGGCGCCGCTCGACGCGCAGGTGGGTGGCGCCGTTGACCACCACCCGGCTGCCGTCGACCAGGGTCAGGCTGTCGCGCCCACCGGCCGCGGTGCGCACGTCCTCGCGCTGCCAGGCGGGGTCGGCCAGCCACAGGCCGGTCGCCAGCAGCAGCACCGACAGGCCGCCGCCCAGGGCCTGCTTGCGCCGCCGCTGGCGCGCGGTCTGCGCCTTGGCCTCGGCGAGCAGGGCCTCCCGGGACGGCACGCGGGCGCGCAGCGCCTGCTCGAAGGGCGCCAGCGGGTCGGCGGGCGTGTCGTCGGGCCGCGCGCGGTCGGTCATGGCTGCCGGCGCCCGCCGGCCAGGGCGAGCCGGGCCGGCTCCCAGTCCCGGGCGATGTCGCGCATGGCGCGGGCGAAATGCTGGGTCACCATGTTCACCGAGATGCCCAGTTCCTCGGCGATCTCGCGCTGCGGCATGTCGTGGATGCGGTGCAGCAGGAACACCTGGCGGGCGCGCGCCGGCAGAGCGTCGATGATCGCCAGCAGGGCCTCGAGCTGCTGCTCGAAGTCCAGCGCGGCGGCGCCGTCCAGGTCGTGCATGTGCCAGTCGGACACCTCGGCCACCGCCTCGAAGCGGGCATCGCGGGTGCTGTCGGCACGGCGCCGGTCGATGGCACGGTTGAAGGTCGCCCGGCGCAGGAAGGCGAAGGGCACCTTCACCGGTTGCTGCGGAGGCTTCTCGAGCAGTTGTACGCAGACGTCGTGCACCACCTCGCGGGCGAACTGGCTGCCCTGGAAGCGTCGGCGGATGTACTCGACCAGATCGTCGTAATGCAGCGCCAGGGCGTGTACCAGCGCGGCGTCTTGCGGGGAGTGGGTCATCGGGACGGCTGCGGACTACTTGAAAGTGAGTCTCATTATATCCACGAACCCGAGCTAGACCAGCACCTGCCGCGTGCTGGCGATCAACCGGTGTACCTGGCGCTCGACGGCCAGCTCGATCGGCGTCTCCGGCCCCCGCCCGCGCGGGCACGGCAGGCGCGGGGTGGTGCCGAACAGGCGGCAGATCAGCGGGCGCTGGTCGTACACCGTGCAGCCCTGCGGGCCGAGGTGCACGCAGTCGAACGCGGCCAGCGCGGCGTCGTGCTCGGCGTCGCTCTTCACCGGCAGGCGCGCCATTTCCTCCGACGAGGCCGTCACCGGGCCGCAGCAGTCGTGGCAGCCGGGCACGCAGTCGAAGCGCGGGATCTGCCGGCGCAGGTGGTCGATCTTGCGGTCGGTGCAACTCATGGGCATTCCGGAAGCGGATGGAGGAAGGGTTTCGGCGGCGCATCATGCCCGCTCACCGCCCGTTGCGGGAAAAAGTATCCGCCCCTCTTGGCTAGCGGCAAGGACCGCGCTTATCCTGCGTCAAATTTTAACAACACATCAATCAGGATTTCGCACATGAACGCCCGGCTCAACCCGCCCGTCCACAGCGACCAGCACGCCGCGTCCTACTACGCCGCCACGGTCAACCGCCAGCTGGCGTACCCGCTCCTGGCCGGCGAGCAGGTGGCGGACGTGTGCATCGTGGGCGGCGGCTTCTCCGGGCTGAACACCGCCATCGAACTGGCTCGCAAGGGTTTCTCGGTGGCGCTGCTGGAGGCCCACCAGGTCGGCTGGGGCGCCAGCGGTCGCAACGGCGGCCAGCTGATCCGCGGCGTCGGCCACGGCGTCGAGCAGTTCGAGCCGGTGATCGGCCAAGACGGCGTGCGCACCATCAAGCTGATGGGCCTGGAAGCGGTGGAGATCGTCCGCCAGCGGGTCGAGGAGTTCGCCATCGACTGCGACCTGACCTGGGGCTACTGCGACCTGGCCAACAAGCCCGCGCACCTGCAAGGCTTCGCCGAGGACAAGGCCGAGCTGGAAAGCCTCGGCTACCGGCACGAGCTGCGCCTGCTGCGCCCGGAACAGATGCACGAGGTTGTGGGCTCCGACCGCTACTGCGGCGGCCTGATCGACATGGGCTCCGGCCACCTGCACCCGCTCAACCTGGCGCTGGGCGAGGCCGCCGCCGCCGCGTCGCTCGGCGTGCAGCTGTTCGAGCACTCGCCGGTGACCCGCATCGACCATGGCAGCGAGGTGAAGGTGCACACCGCCCGCGGCAGCGTGCGCGCCAAGACCCTGGTGCTGGCCTGCAACGCCTACCTCAACGGCCTGGACCCGACCCTCGGCGGCAAGGTGCTGCCCGCCGGCAGCTACGTGATCGCCACCGAGCCGCTGGGCGAGGAACGCGCCCGCGCGCTGATCCCGCGCAACATGGCGCTGTGCGACCAGCGCGTGGCCCTCGACTACTACCGCCTCTCGGCCGACCACCGCCTGCTGTTCGGCGGTGCCTGCCACTACTCGGGGCGCGACCCGGCGGACATCGCCGCCTACATGCGGCCGAAGATGCTGCAGGTGTTCCCCGGCCTGGAGGACGTGCGCATCGACTTCCAGTGGGGCGGGATGATCGGCATCGGCGCCAACCGCCTGCCGCAGATCGGCCGCCTGCGGGAGCACCCGAACGTCTACCACGCCCAGGCCTATGCCGGGCACGGGGTCAACGCCACCCACCTGGCGGGCAAGCTGCTGGCCGAGGCCATCGCCGGCCAGCAGGGCGGCGGCTTCGACCTGTTCGACAAGGTGCCGCACATGACCTTCCCCGGTGGCCGCCACCTGCGCTCGCCGCTGCTGGCCCTGGGCATGGCCTGGTACCGGCTCAAGGAAGCCGTCGGCCTGGTCTGAGGCCGCCGCTCAGGCTTCCCGCAGTAGCTGCCAGAGCGAGCGGGAAGCCTCGGCCCGCGCCTGCTCGGCGCTCAGGCCCACGTCCGCCAGCAGCCTGGCGTCCAGGTTCTGCAGCGCGCGCCGAGTCCTGATGCGCCGCAGCAGCCGCTGCCAGCGCAGCGCCAGGCCCTTCGGCGAAAAGCGTTCACCGGCCTTCCGGCGCTCCGGCAGCGCCCCGTACAGATCAGCGAATTCGCGCATGGTCAGCCCTCCATCCAGGCTTCTCCCTTGGGCAACCATGATGGCGGCGCGCGCACGGAGGATACAGATTCAAAAATGATCTATTAAATCCATACAGAAGGCTCGACCGCGCGGCTGAATGGCTTATTCTGAGCCCATCTGTATCGCTCGCAGTGCAATCGCCGAGGCATCTGTCATGACGCTCTACCTCAACCTGGCCAACCTGCTCGGCACTCGCATCGAGCAGGGCCTGTACCGCCCCGGCGACCGCCTGCCCTCGGTGCGCGCGCTGAGCCAGGAGCACGGCGTGAGCCTGAGCACGGTGCAGCAGGCCTACCGCGAACTGGAGGATCGCGGCCTGGTCCGGCCGCAGCCGAAGTCCGGCTACTACGTGCCGAGCGCGCGGCCGGTCGCCGAGCTGCCCCAGGTCAGCCGCACCGCCCAGCGGCCGGTGGAGGTATCCCAGTGGGACCAGGTGCTGGCGCAGGTGGCGAACTCGCCGAACGAATCCGTGCTGCAGCTCGGCCGCGGCCGCCCGGACATCAGCCAGCCGACCCTCAGGCCCCTGCTGCGCTCGCTGTCGCGCCTGAGCCGGCGCCAGGACCTCAACGGCCTGACCTACGGCAATATCTACGGCGACATCGGCCTGCGCGAGCAGGTCTCGCGCCTGCTGCTCGACTCCGGCTGCCGCATCCCCGCCGAGGACATCGTCATCACCACCGGCTGCCACGAGGCGCTGTCCGCCGCGCTGCGCGCGATCTGCGAACCCGGCGACATCGTCGCGGTGGACTCGCCGAGCTTCCACGGCGTGATGCAGGCGCTCAAGGGCTTCGGCATGAAGGCCCTGGAGCTGCCCAGCGACCCACTCACCGGGATCAGCCTGGAAGCCCTGGAACTGGCGCTGGAGCAGTGGCCGATCAAGGTCATCCAGCTCACCCCGACCTGCAACAACCCGCTCGGCTACATCATGCCGGAGGCCAGCAAGCGCGCCCTGCTGACCCTGGCCCAGCGCTACGACGTGGCGATCATCGAGGACGACGTGTACGGCGACCTGGCCTACCGCTACCCGCGGCCGCGCACCATCAAGTCGTTCGACGAGGACGGCCGCGTGCTGCTCTGCAGCTCCTTCTCCAAGACCCTGGCGCCGGGCCTGCGCATCGGCTGGATCGCCCCCGGCCGCTACCTCGACCGGGTGCTGCACATGAAGTACATGGGCACCGGCTCCACCGCGCAATTGCCGCAGCTGGCGCTGGCCGAGTTCATCCGCGACGGCCACTTCGAGCCCCACGTGCGCCGCATGCGCGCCCAGTACCAGCACAGCCGCGACCAGATGCAGGAGTGGATCCGCCGCTACTTCCCGGCCGGCACCAAGGTCAGCCAGCCCCAGGGCAGCTTCATGATCTGGGTGGAACTGCCCGAGGGCTTCGACAGCCAGCGCCTGAACCGCGAGCTGCTGCCGCAAGGCGTGCAGATCGCGCCGGGCAGCATCTTTTCCGCAGCCGGCAAGTACCGCAACTGCCTGCGCATGAACTACGCGGCCCGGCCGGACGCCGAGGTGGAGGCCGCCGTGCGCCTGGTCGGCGAGACCGCGGCACGGCTGCTGGAAGGCCGTTGAGCGACGTGCGATTGGTGGAATCTTTGGCGGGACGGCATCGTCGTAGCAAGAGGACGCGAAGACCGGAGATCGTCGTGCACCGCCCCCTGCTGATCTGCCTGCTGGCGCTGCTCGCCGCCTGCGCCGCGCCGCCCGCCATCCAGCCGAGCCAGACCCTGCCGCCCGCCGAATCCTCGTTCGGCCGCCAGCTGCACGACCTCGCGGCCCGCCACCAGGGGCAGTCGGGCTTCCGCCTGCTGCCGGCCAGCGACGAAGCCTTCGCCGCCCGCGCCGAGCTGGTGCGCGCGGCGCGCGGCAGCCTCGACCTGCAGTACTACATCGTGCACGACGGCCTCAGCACCCGCTCGCTGATCGACGAGGTGCTGGGCGCCGCCGACCGGGGCGTGCGCGTGCGTCTGCTGCTGGACGACACCAGCAGCGACGGCCGCGACTACGAGATCGCCCTGCTCGCCGCCCACCCCAACATCCAGGTGCGGGTGTTCAACCCGCTGCACCTGGGCCGCTCCACCGGCGTCACCCGCGTGCTCGGCCGCGCGCTGAACCTCGGCCAGCAGCACCGGCGCATGCACAACAAGCTGTGGCTGGCCGACGGCAGCGCGGCCATCGTCGGAGGGCGCAACCTCGGCGACGAATACTTCGATGCCGAACCCAGCCGCAACTTCACCGACATCGACCTGCTGGCCGTCGGCCCGGTGGCCGAGCAGCTGGCGCACAGCTTCGACCAGTACTGGAACAGCGCGCTGAGCAAGCCAATCCAGCAGTTCCTGCTGTGGGCGCCGGACCAGCGCGACCTGGCCAAGGCCCGCCAGGGCCTGCACCGCTACCTGGACAAGGCCAAGGTGGAACAGCAGGAGCTGTACCAGCGCCTGCACACCTACCGGCAGGAACCGCGCCTGCAGCACTGGCTGGACGAACTGATCTGGGCGCCGGGCCAGGCGCTGTGGGACGCCCCGGCCAAGGTGCTGGCCGGTGGCGAGCCGGAGCCGCAGCTACTGCTCGCCACCCAACTGGAGCCGCGGCTGTCGGGTATCGAGCGGGAGCTGATCCTGGTCTCCGCCTACTTCGTGCCGGCCGAGGAAGGCATGCGCTACCTCACCGGCCACGCCGACGCCGGGGTGAACATCCGCCTGCTGACCAATTCCCTGGAAGCCACCGACGTGCCCGCCGTGCATGGCGGCTACGCGCCCTACCGGCGCGAGCTGCTGGAACACGGCGTGCGCCTGTTCGAGCTGCGCCGCCAGCCGGGCGACAACGGCGCCGGCGGCAGCGGGCCCTACAGCTTCAGCGGCGCCTCCGCCTCCAGCCTGCACAGCAAGGCGATCGTCATGGACGGCCGCTACAGCTTCGTCGGCTCGCTCAACTTCGACCCACGCTCGCTGCTGTGGAACACCGAGGTCGGCGTGCTGGTGGACAGCGTCGAGCTGAGCGGGCACGTGCGACGCCTGGCACTGGAAGGCATGCAGCCCTCGCTCAGCTACGAGGTGCGCCTGCGCGACGAGCGGGTGGTCTGGCTGACCGAGGACAACGGTCGCAAGCGCGAACTGGCCGAGGAACCCGGAAGCACCTGGCGCCGCTTCAACGCCTGGTTCGCCGAACTGATCGGGCTGGAGCGCATGCTCTAGGCCCGCACTCTCGTAGGCCGCGCGCACCGATGCCCTGGAGAACCGATGCGCCCGGCCCCCTACCGGGCAGGCACCGCCTCGCCCTTGTCGCGCCAGGCCAGCCAGACGAAACCGGCCGCGCCCAGCGCCATCATCATCGGCAGTGCATGGCCGCTGAGCCATTGGCTGGCGGCGCCGGTCAGCAGCGGGCCGAGCAGGCAGCCGATGCCCCACAGCTGGGCGACATGGGCGTTGGCGCGGACCAGCTCGTCGTCGCGGAAGCGCTCGCCGATGAGGATCAGCGACAGGGTGAACAGCCCGCCGGCGCTGGCGCCGAACAACACCCACAGCGGCCAGATCAGCGGCGTGTGCAGCAGCAGCGGCACGCCCAGGCTGGACAGCAGCAGGACCACGCCGCACAGACGGAACAGCGCGTTGCGCGGCACCCGGTCGGCGAGCCAGCCGATCGGCAGCTGCAGCGCGGCGTCGCCCACCACCACCACGCTGGCCATCATCAGCGCGACTTCCTGGGTGAAGCCCTGGTGCAGGCCGTAGACCGGCAACAGGGTCAGCATCATCGCCTCGAAGGCGGCGAACAGGCCGACCGCCCAGGCGATGGTCGGCATGCGCCGGCAGAAGTCGAACAGGCCGCGCCCGGAGGCGCTGTGCGCGTCGACCCGCGGCGCGCCGCTGCGGCCGAGCAGCGCCAGCGAGCCGAACACCAGCAGCCCGGTGCCGGTCCAGAAGCCCAGATCAGTGCTGGTGCCGAGCAGGGTCAGCAGCAGCGGTCCGGCGAGCTGGCTGAGCGCGTAGCCGGTGCCGTACAGCGCCACCAGGCGGCCGCGCCACTGCTCAACCGCCAGTTGGTTGATCCAGCTCTCGCCGAGGATGAACACCACCGTCAGCGCCACGCCGAGGAACAGGCGCAGCCCCAGCCACACCGGGTAGTGCTGGACCAGCGCCAGCAGCGCCACCGATACCGCCCCGAGCAGCAGGCACAACTGCATCACCAGCGTAGTGCCGAGGCGCCCGGCCAGGCGCCCGGCGATCAGCGAGCCGAGCAGCACGCCGATCGCCGGGGTGGCCGCCATCACGCCGATGGCGAAGTTGCCGTGGCCCCAGCCCTCCAGGCGCAGCGAGACCAGCGGCATGGTCACGCCCAGGGCCAGGCCGATGCTGATCACCGCGGCGCACACCGCGAAGTAGGTTCCCCAACGCATGGTCTTTCCGTCCTCTCAATGCAACGCGGCCGGGTTTCGTGAGAAACCCGGCCGCAGGTATGGCTCCAGGGAGCCGGCCCCGTAGGGCGGACCTCCGGGCGGCTCGCGGCCGCCCGCGTGCAGTGTTACAGCTTGATCCAGGTGGACTTCAGCTCGGTGTACTTGTCGAAGGCGTGCAGCGACTTGTCGCGGCCGTTGCCGGACTGCTTGAAGCCGCCGAACGGCGCGGTCATGTCGCCGCCGTCGTACTGGTTGATCCACACGCTGCCGGCGCGCAGGGCCTTGCCGACCAGGTGGGCGCGCGACAGGTTGCTGGTCCACACCGCGGCGGCCAGGCCGTAGATGGTGTCGTTGGCGATGGCCACGGCCTCTTCCTGGCTATCGAAGCCGATCACCGACAGCACCGGGCCGAAGATCTCTTCCTTGGCGATGCGCATGGCGTTGGTCACACCGTCGAACACGGTCGGCTCGACGTAGGTTCCGCCGGTCTCTTCCAGCACCCGCTTGCCGCCGGCCACCAGTTTGGCGCCGTCGTCGTGGCCGGCCTGGATGTAGCTCAGCACGTTGTTCATCTGGGTGGTGTCGACCAGCGCGCCGACGTTGGTGGCCGGGTCCAGCGGGTTGCCCGGTTTCCAGGTCTTGATCGCCTCGACCACCATGGGCACGAACCTGTCCTTGATCGAGTTCTCCACCAGCAGGCGCGAGCCGGCGGTGCACACCTCGCCCTGGTTGAAGGCGATGGCGCTGGCGGCGGCCTGGGCGGCGGCCTCAAGGTCCGGGGCGTCGGCGAACACGATGTTCGGGCTCTTGCCGCCGGCCTCCAGCCAGACGCGCTTCATGTTCGACTCGCCGGCGTAGACCATCAGTTGCTTGGCGATCTTGGTGGAGCCGGTGAACACCAGAGTGTCGACGTCCATGTGCAGGGCCAGCGCCTTGCCCACGGTGTGGCCGAAGCCCGGCAGCACGTTGAACACGCCAGCCGGGATGCCGGCCTCGATGGCCAGCTGGGCGATGCGGATGCCGGTCAGCGGCGACTTCTCGGACGGCTTGAGGACCACCGAGTTGCCGGTGGCCAGGGCCGGGCCGAGCTTCCAGCAGGTCATCAGCAGGGGGAAGTTCCACGGCACGATGGCGGCGACCACGCCGACCGGCTCGCGCGTCACAAGACCAAGCTCGTCATGGGCGGTGGCGGCCACCTCGTCGTAGATCTTGTCGATCGCCTCGCCGCTCCAGCGCAGGGCGCGGGACGCGGCCGGCACGTCGACGCTCAGCGAGTCGCCGATCGGCTTGCCCATGTCCAGGGTTTCCAGCAGGGCCAGTTCCTCGGCGTGGGCGTCGATCAGGTCGGCGAAGCGGATCATGATCTCCTTGCGCTTGACCGGCGCCAGGCGCGACCAGGCGCCGGACTCGAAGGCGGCGCGGGCGTGGCTCACCGCCACATCGGCGTCGGCGGCGTCGCAGCTGGCCACCAGGCCGAGCAGGCGGCCGTCGACCGGACTGATGCACTCGAAGGTCGCGCCGGCCACCGCATCGGTGTATTCGCCCTGGACGAAGGCCCGGCCCTCGATCTTCAGGTTCTTGGCGCGCTGTTCCCAATCGGCACGGGTCAGGGTGGTCATGCAAGGATCCTCGAGTGGAAGCGTGTCGCAAATCGACAACACGCACTGTCAATTATTCTGCCAGGCCGATTGCCGGCCATCGTGCAGGCAACACTAAACCAGAGCGCCCGACCTTTTCAATATTTTTGACAGATGGCCGTGCTCCGCCTTGCAATGTTCGTTTTATCAAACATAGACTCCCGAACACTCGCGTCTTACAACAACAGGAAGCGTCATGAACATCGAGCAGATCGTCGACTTCGCCACGGCCGCCACCGCGCCCGAGCACTACCGTCCCGCCGCCGAGAAGATCCTCAAGGGCGACCCCGAGCAGAGCGTGCGCAACCACTACGGCAGCCCCTGCGGCCAGTTCAACGCGGGCATCTGGGAAGGCGCGCCGGGGCAGTGGACGATCCACTACACCGAGCACGAGTACTGCGAGATCCTGCAGGGCGTGTCGGTGATCCGCGACCAGGACGGCAACGCGCGGACCGTCCGCGCCGGCGACCGCTTCGTCATCCCGGCCGGGCTGAAAGGCACCTGGGAAGTGCTGGAGCATTGCCGCAAGGTGTACGTGATCTTCGAGGCCAAAGTCTGAACACGAACCTCTGTGGGAGCGAACTTGTTCGCGAAGCTCTTTGCGGAGCCATTCGCGAGCAAGCTCGCTCCCACCGATCATGAGCAGTCCACCTTTGCCCGCACCTTTTCGCGGGCAAGAAAAAACCCGCCGAGGCGGGTTTCTTCGTACAAGGGCCGGATGTCGGGTAGAGACAGGCCATTGCTGGCCCGCCTCCCCCTAAGAACCGTACGTGCGCCTTTCAGCGCATACGGCTCAAGCCTTTAACAAAGCTCCCGAGGGAGCCGGCTTGCTTACTGTCAGACCACGGCTGTGTAGCTGTTGGTGGCAATTGGGGTGCAGTAGCACCCGGTTAGCCATCGCATCACTGCCGCCTTGCGAGCGGTGAATGATGTGATGGTCATGCCATCCCGTTTCCTTGGTTATCGGTTGTCCACAGAGTACACACCGCCCTTTCTGGATCACGTACAAGCTCTTAATCTGCTTCCGGTACTTCAGCTTTTTCAGCATCCGATCCATCCGCAGCTTTTCGCTCATCGCCTCCATCGTGGGATCGAAGGGGTTGTATTCCCCGTTGATCTTGATGTGCCGCTCTATTGGTGTTTCCGACAGGGTATACAGCACAAAATCCTTTTTGCTCCCTTCCTCGGTAAGTACCGTGGTGGCAAACACCCAGTTCTTGTTCTCGCCCGTTCGGAAATACTTCTTCCGTATCCATTCGAGATTCTTCCTCGGATGTCGCCGTTTTGCCCAACGCCATATTGCCTGAAAGAGCAGGAAATCCATGCGACTGAACGCCTGCTTGGCAACCACGGGTTGGTGATACAACGCCCAACCCCTCAAGATCGGATTCAGCAGGCGAATCAGATTCTCCTGTCTCGTCGTCTTGTTGTTGCTGATCGCTTCTTTCACCTTGCGATAGAACGCTTGCGCGTTTTTCTTGCTCGGTTTGATCAGGAGCTTTCCGTAGTATTTGCGGAAGTTCCATCCCAGGAAGTCGAAGCCTTGATCGATGTGGACGATCTGCGTTTTCTCGGGAGACAACCGCAGCCCGCGTACCGCCAGGAACTGCTCTACCCAAGGTTTGACCTCGTCTGCCAGCACCTCCGGAGAGTCGCCGGTGATCACGAAATCATCCGCATAACGCACCACATGTATCTTCAGCCTCTTTGCCTTCGCCCGCCCCAGATACTGCTTGAGACCTGACTCCAGCCCGTCCAGCACCATATTTGCCAAGGTCGGCGAGATAATCCCGCCTTGTGGCGTACCGGCATCCGTTGCCTGTAGCTGACCTTTATGAACCACGCCAGCCTTCAACCATTTCCGGAGAACCGCTTTATCCGTGGGGATATTCGCGACCAACCAGTGGTGGTTGATGTGATCGAAGCAACCTTCGATATCCGCCTCCAGTACCCATCTAGCCGAGGCTTTTTGGGACAGGCAGGTGAATAGCTGACTCATAGCATCCGCCGTCGAGCGCTCGGTCCTGAAGCCGTAGCTGTTCGGATCGCCCGTGGTTTCCGCGATGGGCGCCAGCGCCAGCAGATACAACGCCTGCATGGCCCGGTCGGTCATGGTCGGGATGCCCAGAGGACGTTCCTTCCCGTTCGACTTAGGAATGAACACACGCCGTAAAGGCCGTGGTTTATATCCGCGTCGCTTCAACCCTTGTGCCGCTTTCCATTTTTCGTCGGGGGTATTCCAGAGCACGCGGTCGACTCCCGCCGTGCGCTTGCCCTGGTTTTCAGTGACTCGTCGTACGGCCAAGTATCTGGCCGACTTCGAGCGGGTCAGCATCCGTTGCAGGGCTTTCACCTTGCGCCATCTGCCTTCCCGACAAGCCTTCGCAATCCGTATCTGCATTCCTCGGACATTCCGCTGCACACGACACCAGTCGATGTCGTGCCATTGCTGCGGGGTGTCGGAAAACGCAGACCCGGCCGGCTGGCTGAGTTCTTTCATGCTGCTTTCCTCTCAGGTAGGGCCCGAGCGGAAACGCACTGTCCCCGTTCGGGAACAATGGTCCCGAACGGGGTTGATGATGGCTACGGCAAACCCTGGAGGGCTTGCGGGTGCTCCTAGCGCTTTTTATCCAGAGAAGAGCTGGCCTCGTGGTTGCGCACTTGGCGCTTCCACTCGGCTTTTACTTCCTGAATCGCACCCAAGAGCGGCGCGAAGTAGATGGCCGGAGCCTGCCTTGCGGCCGCGAGAATCTCACGAGCAAAAGCGTTCATCCGTTTTCTCCTTGCGTTTCCCCTATCCCGTGAAGGGATACGAGCCTGGTGGGCTTGCCACCTATTTGAGTGAGGTCAGTCAGACGTCATGCGACGAAAGACCATGCAGAAGTCTGCCCGGTTTCCCGTGGGGTGATGTTCCAACCCCTATCCGAACCATTACAGCCCGGCATTCGCTTTTTCTGCAATCCCATACCCGCACCGCCAACAGTTCGCCTCGCGGCTCACCTGCCACGAGGGCAGCGATACGGGCTTACCACGTTCCCTATCTATCACACGACTGGTTTAGGACCTGCCTATTCGCCGGTGGTACTGAGACGACGTAACCCCATAATCGACAGGGATAACCGACCACGCACCTTTTGGTTATTGCCTAACAGCAGTTTTGGCAATCTGATCATAACGACGTTTATCAGCAGTTCACTTGCGTTGCCCATGCCAGCCAGCCTAGCGCCTCGACCCGGTACTGCTCCGAGCGTCTACGCCCCGCCTCACGGCAAAGACGCACCCAGAAGGGGGCTACATTGTCGGGAAAGCTTCATACCCCACCGTTACCAGTGACGCATGTCTCCCTAGGCTATCGTTGGTCGTACAACGAGTCCGCTACCATTCCATACAGGCAATGGCTGGACAATGACAGATAGAGCTTGCGCTCGTGCTTGGACAAGATGCCTCCCACGTCTCACGACGGTGGCGGAGGGCCAAATGATCAAGCTTTTGAGAAAACGAGAACTCCCTACGGGAGTTTCATCCTCCCAAGGAGCTTCATTCATTTGAGGCAATCCCCGGTGGAGATTGTTCTTTTGATAGTGCTTTTGATCGAACTCTAACCTCGGAGAGGTGAATTCGAGGCGTTCTTTCCCCGCAGACGGAGAATTTCGCACCCCCGCAAGCGGATCATTTTAGGCTATCAAAGCCAGGCTCATCTGCTTAGTTTTGACTTCAGCCCCTTGAATCAAGGGGCTTGGTGTCAGGGTAAAGCTCCCAACCAAGCACGACACGACCATGCGTGTCGCACCAATTACTTGATCTTGGCTTCCTTGTAGATCACGTGCTTGCGGACGACCGGATCGTATTTCTTGATCTCGATCTTGTCCGGGGTGGTGCGCTTGTTCTTGTCGGTGGTGTAGAAGTGGCCGGTACCGGCGCTGGACACCAAACGGATCAGTTCACGCATGATTGTCTCCTTAGACCTTTTCGCCGCGAGCGCGCAGCTCAGTCAGCACTACGTCGATGCCACGCTTGTCGATGATGCGCATGCCCTTGGCGGAAACGCGCAGACGCACGAAGCGCTTCTCGGACTCGACCCAGAAGCGATGGTGCTGCAGGTTCGGCAGGAAACGACGACGGGTTTTGTTGTTCGCGTGGGAAATGTTGTTCCCGGTAACCGGACCCTTACCGGTTACTTGACAGACTCTCGACATGCCTCAGCCCTCTAAACCACATGCCCAACCCGGCATGGGTTGGCCGCTTGAACTCAATAGTCATTTGGCGCTCAGCGCCGCGTTTCTCGGGGGTCTTACCGGCTGTTTGCGTCGCCGCAGGACCGGGCCCCTAGAAAAGAGCGCTGCTTTATACCAGAACACCCCACCACCCGCAAGGATCGCCGCACCCGGCAAATGCCGTTCCCGGCCAGGAACGGCGGCCCCTCGCCGCGCCGCCGGGATGACCGCTCGTCGCCCGATTCGATTGTCTACCACGGCGCTTTTGTCTAGGGTGGGCCTCTTGCCATTCGGAGGAACCGAGATGCGTCTCGCCGCCCTGCCCCTGCTGCTCGCCCCCGTGCTGAGCCAGGCCGCCACCCTTGCCGTGTGCACCGAAGCCAGCCCGGACGGCTTCGACGTGGTGCAGTACAACTCGCTGACCACCACCAACGCCTCGGCCGACGTGCTGATGAACCGCCTGGTGGACTACGACGCCGCGACCGGCGAGCTGGTGCCCAGCCTGGCGGAGCGCTGGGAGGTGTCCGCCGACGGCCTGAGCTGGACCTTCCAGCTGCGCCCGGAGGTGAAGTTCCAGCGCACCGCCTGGTTCACCCCGGGCCGCGAGCTGAACGCCGAGGACGTGCTGTTCAGCTTCCAGCGCATGCTCGACCCGAGCCACCCCTGGCACAAGAGCGCCGCCGGCGGCTACCCGCACGCCCAGTCCATGCAGTGGCCGGAGCTGGTCGAACGGGTCGAGGCGCCGTCGCCGACCAGCGTGCGCTTCGTCCTCAAGCACCCGGACGCCACTTTCCTCGCCACCCTGAGCATGGGCTTCGCCTCCATCTATTCCGCCGAATACGCCGATAAGCTGCTGGCCGCCGGCACGCCGGAGAAGCTCAACAGCCAGCCCGTGGGCACCGGCCCCTTCGTGCTCAAGCGCTTCCAGAAGGACGCGGCGATCCGCTACACCGCCAACCCCGACTACTTCGCCGGCAAGCCGGCCGTGGATGGCCTGGTGTTCGCCATCACCCCGGACGCCAACGTGCGCCTGCAGAAGATCAAGCGCGGCGAATGCCACATCGCTCTGTCGCCGAAACCGCTGGACGTGCAGGCCGCGCGCCAGGAGCCGAAGCTCAGGGTCAGCGAGACGCCGGCCTTCATGACCGCCTTCGTCGCCCTCAACAGCCAGCACCCGCCGCTGGACAAGCCCCAGGTGCGCCAGGCCATCAACCTGGCCTTCGACAAGGCCAGCTACCTCAAGGCGGTGTTCGAGGGCAGCGCCACCCCCGCCAGCGGCCCCTACCCGCCGAACACCTGGAGCTACGCGCAAGACCTCCCCGGCTACGCCCACGACCCGGACAAGGCCAAGGCGCTGCTGGCCGAGGCCGGCCTGGCGGACGGCTTCAGGACCACTCTCTGGACCCGGCCGTCCGGCAGCCTGCTGAATCCCAATCCGACGCTCGGCGCCCAGCTGCTGCAGGCCGACCTGGCCAAGATCGGCATCCAGGCGGAGGTGCGGGTGATCGAATGGGGCGAGCTGATCCGCCGGGCCAAGGCCGGCGAGCACGACCTGCTGTTCATGGGCTGGGCCGGCGACAACGGCGACCCGGACAACTTCCTCACCCCGCAATTCGCCTGCGCCTCGGTGCAGTCCGGCCTGAACTTCGCCCGCTACTGCGACCCGCAGCTGGACAAGCTGATCGCCGAGGGCAAGTCCGCCAGCGACCAGCAGCAGCGTGACACGCTGTATCGCCAGGCCCAGGCCATCATCCAGCAGCAGGCACTGTGGCTACCGCTGGCCCACCCCACCGCCTTCGCCCTGCACAGCGACAAGGTGAGCGGCTACCAGGTCAGCCCGTTCGGCCGCCAGGACTTCTCCAGGGTGAAGCTGGCCCCCTGATCTACAGCCAGCCGTACTCGGCCATCGACAGCGGCTCGCCATCGCCGACGATGAAGTGGTCGAGCACGCGCACCTCGATCATGTCGAGCGCCTCCTGCAGGCGCTCGGTGAGCAGGCGGTCGGCCTGGCTGGGCTCGGCGATACCGGACGGATGGTTGTGCACCAGGATGGCCGCCGCGGCGTTGTGCGCCAGGGCGCGCTTGACCACCTGGCGCGGGTAGACGCTGGCCCCGTCGATGCTGCCGAAGAACAGCGCCTCGAAGCAGATCACCCGGTGCTTGGCGTCGAGGAACAGGCAGCCGAACACCTCGTGGTGCTCGTGGCGCAGGCGCGCCTTCAGGTAGTCGCGCACCGCCTGCGGGCTCTCCAGCGCGGAATCGCGGCGCAGCCGCTCGGCCAGGTGGCGCCGGCTCATCTCCAGCACCGCCTGCAGCTGCGCGTACTTCGCCGGTCCCAGCCCCAGGCGCTGGCCAAAGGCGCCGAGATCGGCCTCCAGCAGGGCGCGCAGGCTGCCGAAGTCGGCGAGCAGGCGGCGGGACAGGTCCACCGCGCTGTGGCCGGACACCCCAGTGCGCAGGAAGATGGCCAGCAGTTCGGCGTCGCTCAGCGCCGCCGCCCCCAGTTGCAGCAGTTTTTCCCGCGGGCGTTCCGCCGCGGGCCAGTCGCGTATGCTCATGGCACCTCCTTGTGACGAATGGACGGCGCGCGAAGGCGCCCCGTGCAGCCCGCTGTTCCGGCGCAGGCCCTGTGCTATCTTAGCCCGGCTTTTTTGGCGCGTTGGTCGGCCTGGGGAGGCGCCTCCACGCGTTGCTATCCACACCACATTATTAAGGCAGGCCTATGCAGCGGCTGTATCGGAAACGCATCGTCCTGGGCGTGGGCGGCGGCATCGCCGCCTACAAGAGCGCCGAACTGGTCCGCCGCCTGCGCGACCAGGGCGCCGAAGTGCGGGTGGTCATGACCCGCGGCGGCCGCGAGTTCATCACCCCGCTGACCCTGCAGGCGCTGTCCGGCCACCCGGTCCACCTCGACCTGCTCGATCCGGCCGCCGAGGCCGCCATGGGCCACATCGAGCTGGCCAAGTGGGCCGACCTGGTGCTGATCGCCCCAGCCACCGCCGATCTCATGGCGCGGCTGACCCAGGGCGTGGCCGATGACCTGCTCACCACCCTGGTGCTGGCCACCGATGCCCAGGTCGCCCTGGCCCCGGCGATGAACCAGGCCATGTGGCGCGACGAGGCCACCCAGGCCAACGCCAAGGTCCTGCTGCAGCGCGGCATGCACCTGTTCGGCCCCGCCGCGGGCAGCCAGGCCTGCGGCGACGTCGGCCCCGGCCGCATGCTGGAAGCCGACGAGCTGGCCCAGCGCGCCGCCGACTGCTTCCAGCGCCAGGCGCTGACCGGCCGCCACGTGCTGATCACCGCCGGCCCGACCCAGGAAAACATCGACCCGGTGCGCTACATCACCAACCACAGCTCCGGCAAGATGGGCTTCGCCCTCGCCGAGGCGGCCGTGGAGGCCGGCGCCAAGGTCACCCTGGTGACCGGCCCGGTGCACCTGCCGACGCCCGACCGGGTCAACCGCATCGACGTGGTCAGCGCCCGCGACATGCTGGCCGCCTGCGAGGCCGCCATGCCCTGCGACCTGCTGATCGCCTCGGCCGCCGTGGCCGACTACCGCCCGGAAGTGGTCGCCGAGCACAAACTGAAGAAGGACCCCGCCAGCGGCGAGGGCCTGCTCCTGCAGCTGGTGCGCAACCCGGACATCCTCGCCACCATCGCCGGCCGCCAGGATCGTCCCTTCAGCGTGGGCTTCGCCGCAGAAACCGAGAACCTGCTCGGCTATGCTGCGCGCAAGCTGAAGGACAAGAACCTCGACCTGATCGTCGCCAACGACGTGGCCAACCCGACCATCGGCTTCAACAGCGAAGAGAACGCCATCACCGTGATCGACCGCGAACTGCAGGCGAGCGCCTTCGCCCAGACCAGCAAGAGCAAGATCGCCCGCCAACTGGTGGCCTTCATCGCCGAGCGCCTGAACCGCGCCTGACACCATTCGTCTACGGAACCCGCCATGCACGCTCTGCAAGCCAAGATCCTCGACCCGCGCCTGGGCAGCGACTTCCCCCTGCCGCAGTACGCCACCCCGGGCTCCGCCGGCCTCGACCTGCGCGCCATGCTCAAGGAAGACACCGTCCTCGAGCCGGGCCAGACCCTGCTGATCCCCACCGGCCTGTCCATCTATATCGCCGATCCGGGCCTGGCCGCCCTGGTGCTGCCGCGCTCCGGCCTCGGCCACAAGCATGGCGTGGTGCTGGGCAACCTGGTCGGGCTGATCGACTCGGACTACCAGGGCGAGCTGATGGTGTCCTGCTGGAACCGCGGCCAGACGCCCTTCACCATCGCCATCGGCGAGCGCATCGCCCAACTGGTGCTGGTGCCGGTGGTGCAGGCGCATTTCGAGCTGGTCGAGGAGTTCGACGCCAGCCAACGCGGCGCCGGCGGCTTCGGCCATTCCGGTAGCCACTGAGTCAGCCCGCCCATCAGGATGCATTGCCAGGGAGACGTTGCGTGAAATTCTCAAAACGTACCGCCAAGGACACCGGCCAACCCCTCTCCGCCGCCCCGGCCAAGCCGGCGCGCCAGGTCTCCAATGACCAGAAGGCGCTGATTCCCGGCGCCCTGGCGGCCTTCGGCGGGCTGTTGCTGGCCGGCGCGCTGATCGGCTTCAGCCTGCTGGGCATCGGCAAGCAGCAGCAACAGCAGCTGGTCGAGGCCTGGGGCGGCAGCCAGGCGGGCGCCCTGCAGCAGGCCCAGCGGCAGCTCCAGGCGGACGCCCAGGCCGCGGCCGGCGACCCGGCGCTGCTGGCGGCCCTGCAGAGCGGCGACCGCAACCTGATCGCCAGCGCCGAACGCAACCTCCTGCACTGGCAGGGCGTGGTCGACGCCCACATCAACCTGCCGCGCCGCGCCGCGCTGGACGTGGGCCGCACCGGCCCGATGAACTTCGCCGCGCTGGACATGCTGCAGCGCCTGGAAAACGGCCAGGCGCCGGCCATCGAGGCCTACAAGATCGGCGAGCGCTGGCTGGCCTATACCACCGCCCCCCTGCGCAGCCCGGGCAGCGACCAGCTGCAGGGCACCCTGCTGCTGGTGGTCGACCTGGAACGGCTGCTGGCCGCCCTGCCCGCGTTGCCGGAAGGCATCGGCCAGGTCCAGCTCAGCCAGAAATTCGCCACCACGCCGGCACAGACGCTGCTCTCCCGCGGCACCGCGGCCGGCCCGGCGCAGCGCTTCGAGACCGGCAACCCCAACTGGCAGCTCGACTTCGCGCCGGGTCCGGCGCTGAGCGGCGCGCCGCTGTCGCCGGTGATCCTCGCCATCGCCGGCCTGCTGGCCCTGGCGGGTGCCCTGATCGGCCTGATGCTGACCCGCAATCATCTGCTCGGCCGCCTGCGTGGCGACGTGCAACAGCTCGCCGGCATGCTCCAGGAGCTTTCCAGCGGAAAGTCGGTCAAAGCCTTCGGCCTGCACTTCACCGCCCTGGATGGGCTGGCGCAGAGCCTGGCGCGCCTGCCGCGCCCGAAGAAAGAAGCATCAAGGCCGGAGCCTGGCAGCCCAGCCAACAGCGCCCCGTCGGCGAGCACCAGGCCGACGCAGCTGGCAGACCCGATGTTCCAGGCTACCGATATTCTCGATATCGACATCCTCGACGAAGACCAGGATCTCCTGGGATTGGAGCAACCTTTCATGGACAGCCCCGTGCAGAACGTACAGACCCCACCGAAACTCCCCGCCAGCATCTTCCGCGCCTACGACATCCGTGGCGTGGTCGGCGACACTCTGACCACCGAGGCCGCCTACTGGATCGGCCGCGCCATCGGCTCGGAAAGCCTGGCCAAGGGCGAGCCGCACGTGGCCGTCGGCCGTGACGGCCGCCTGTCCGGCCCGCAACTGGTGCAACAGCTGATCCAGGGCCTGCTGGACTGCGGCTGCCAGGTCACCGACATCGGCATGGTGCCGACCCCCGTCCTGTACTTCGCCACCCACGTGCTGGAAGGCAAGTCCGGGGTGATGCTCACCGGCAGCCACAACCCGCCGGACTACAACGGCTTCAAGATCGTCATCGCCGGCGACACCCAGGCCAACGAGCAGATCCAGGCGCTCAAGACGCGCATCGACAACAACGACCTGGCCAGCGGCGTCGGCAGCGTCGAGCAGATCGACATCCTCGACCGCTACTTCAAGCAGATCCGCGACGACATCGCCATGGCCAAGCCGATCAAGGTGGTGGTCGACTGCGGCAACGGCGTGGCCGGCGTGATCGCCCCGCGCCTGATCGAGGCCCTGGGCTGCAGCGTGATCCCGCTGTACTGCGAGGTGGACGGCAACTTCCCCAACCACCACCCGGACCCGGGCAAGCCCGAGAACCTCAAGGACCTGATCGCCCGCGTGAAGAGCGAAGGCGCCGACCTCGGCCTGGCCTTCGACGGCGACGGCGACCGCGTCGGCGTGGTGACCAACACCGGCACCATCGTCTACCCGGACCGCCTGATGATGCTGTTCGCCAAGGACGTGGTCTCGCGCAACCCCGGCGCCGACATCATCTATGACGTCAAGTGCACCCGCCGCCTGGGCGCGCTGATCAGCGGCTACGGCGGCCGCCCGGTGATGTGGAAGACCGGCCACTCGCTGATCAAGAAGAAGATGAAGGAAACCGGCGCCCTGCTGGCCGGCGAAATGAGCGGCCACGTGTTCTTCAAGGAGCGCTGGTTCGGCTTCGACGACGGCATCTACAGCGCCGCGCGCCTGCTGGAAATCCTCAGCCAGGACCGCCGCGACGCCGAGCACGTGTTCTCCGCCTTCCCGCTGGACATCTCCACGCCCGAACTCAACGTCACCGTCACCGACGAGAACAAGTTCCGCCTGATCGACCGCCTGCAGCGCGACGGCGTCTGGGGCGAGGCCAACCTGACCACGCTCGACGGCGTGCGCGTCGACTATCCCAAGGGCTGGGGCCTGGTGCGCGCCTCCAACACCACACCGGTGCTGGTGCTGCGCTTCGAGGCGGAGACCGAGGAAGAGCTGGCGCGCATCAAGGAAGTATTCCGCGCCCAGCTGTACAACGTCGCCCCCGACCTCAACCTGCCGTTCTGATCCGTTCCGGAGCCCGTTCCACCATGACCCTCAATCGTGATGCCGCCACCCAAGTCGCCAAGGTCCTGTCCGAAGCGCTGCCGTACATCCGTCGTTTCGTCGGCAAGACCCTGGTGATCAAGTACGGCGGCAACGCCATGGAAAGCGACGAGCTGAAGGAAGGCTTCGCCCGCGACATCGTGCTGATGAAGGCGGTGGGCATCAATCCGGTGGTGGTGCATGGCGGCGGTCCGCAGATCGGCGACCTGCTCAAGCGCCTGTCGATCGAGAGCCACTTCATTGACGGCATGCGCGTTACCGATGCGCAGACCATGGACGTGGTGGAGATGGTCCTCGGCGGCCAGGTCAACAAGGACATCGTCAACCTGATCAACCGCCACGGCGGCAGCGCCATCGGCCTGACCGGCAAGGACGCCGAGCTGATCCGCGCGAAGAAGCTCACCGTCACCCGCCAGACCCCCGAGATGACCCAGCCGGAGATCATCGACATCGGCCATGTGGGCGAAGTGGTCGGCGTCAATACCGACCTGCTGGGCATGCTGGTGAAAGGCGACTTCATCCCGGTGATCGCCCCCATCGGCGTGGGCGCCAACGGCGAGTCGTACAACATCAACGCCGACCTGGTGGCCGGCAAGGTAGCCGAAGCGCTGAAGGCCGAGAAACTGATGCTGCTGACCAACATCGCCGGCCTGATGGACAAGCAGGGCGAAGTGCTCACCGGCCTGACCACCGAGCAGGTGGACGAGCTGATCGCCGACGGCACCATCTACGGCGGCATGCTGCCGAAGATTCGCTGCGCCCTGGAGGCGGTGCAGGGTGGTGTGACCAGCGCGCACATCATCGACGGGCGCGTGCCCAATGCGGTGTTGCTGGAAATCTTCACCGACAGCGGTGTCGGCACCCTGATC
Organism: Pseudomonas sp. GD04015; assembly: GCF_029837675.1. NCBI lineage: Bacteria > Pseudomonadati > Pseudomonadota > Gammaproteobacteria > Pseudomonadales > Pseudomonadaceae > Pseudomonas > Pseudomonas sp. GD04015. The sequence continues at coordinate 264,107 of NZ_JAOEEE010000002.1, forward strand.
AGCAATCGCAAGCGCCACTACTGAGGATGGCGCCTGCGGGGCGGGCTCACTCGCCCCGCAGTTCGACCAGGCGCGCGCGGTCGGCGGCGAAGGAGGTCTCGGCCTCGGCGCGGTTCTTCTGGTAGCGCTGGATATCGCGCTCGACGCCGACCTGCTCGGCCTTGATGTTCTCGATCTGCACCAGCAGGTGCTCCGGCACTTCGCGGCCGGCGCGCTCGAACTCCGCGGCCTGGGCCTGCAGGTTGGCCTGCTGGGTGTGCAGCGAGCTGAGGTTGCTGTGGGCCACGCCGATGACCCCGTCCAGCTCGGCCAGCTTGCGATCGCGGGCGCGGTCGACGTCGGCCGGCTCGGAGTACATGCGCAGCAGGTGGACGTCGGACTTGGCCTTGGCCTTCTCCTCGATCATCCGCTTGCGCTCTTCCAGGCTGGGCGCCGGCGGCACGTCGCGCACCACCCGGCCCTGCTCGTCCACCACCTGGTAGCCTTTCTCGATGTATTCAGGCGGCACGCCCAGGCGGTCGAGCACCGTCACACCCTTGTCGTTGCGATAGCGGTAATACTCGCCCGCCGCCACAAGCGGCACATGGCCGAACCCCAGAGCCAGGGACAGACTGAGCGCGACCGGTTTGAGCATGAGCAAGCACATCCTGTTTATTGTTGGTTTTCAGATGCCGTACTGCGCGCGGTAGGCCTCCACCGCCGGCAGGTGCTTCTTGAGTTCAGCATCGCCTGCCAGATAATCCAGCACCTGCTCCAGGGAAACAATACTGATCACCGGCATGCCGTAGTCGCGCTCCACTTCCTGGATCGCCGACAGCTCGCCCTTGCCACGTTCCTGGCGGTTCAGCGCGATCAGCACGCCGGCCGCCTGGGCGCCCTGGCCCTGGATGATCTGCATCACCTCGCGGATCGCGGTGCCGGCGGTGATCACGTCGTCGACGATCATCACCCGCCCGGCCAGCGGCGCGCCGACCAGGGTGCCACCCTCGCCGTGGTCCTTGGCTTCCTTGCGGTTGAAGCACCAGGGCAGGTCGCGGTCGTGCTGCTCGGCCAGCGCCACGGCGGTGGCGGCGGCCAGGGGGATGCCCTTGTAGGCCGGGCCGAACAGCACGTCGAAGCCGATGCCCGCATCCACCAGCGCGGAGGCGTAGAAACGCCCCAGCCTGGCCAGGGCCAGGCCGCTGTCGAACAGGCCGGCGTTGAAGAAGTAAGGACTGGTGCGCCCGGACTTGAGGGTGAACTCACCGAAACGCAGCACCCCGCGCTCGATGGCAAAACGGATGAATTCGCGCTGGTACGCCTGCATGAAGGACTCCGGAGGGCACGGCTCTACGGGAGCTTCCGATACCACGCACGCGGCTCGCAAGTCCCATGAATCTAGCTAATGGGAATAACTCGGGTATCATACCCGCACGAGTTTTCAGGGGCCATTTATGCGGATCATCAGTGTGAACGTGAATGGTATTCAGGCCGCGGTCGAGCGAGGTTTGCTCAGCTGGCTGCAGGCCCAGAATGCCGACGTGATCTGCCTGCAGGATACAAGAGTCTCTTCCTTCGAACTGGACGATCCGGCCTACCAGCTGGATGGCTACTTTCTCTATGCGGCCGATGCCGAAGTGCCTGCCCAGGGCGGCGTGGCGCTCTACTCGCGCCTGCAACCCAAGGCGGTGATCCACGGCCTCGGCTTCGAGATGGCCGACCGTTACGGGCGCTACCTGCAGGCCGACTTCGACAAGGTGAGCATCGCCACCCTGTTGCTGCCGTCCGGCCAGGGCGGCGACGAGAGCCTGAACCACAAGTTCAAGTTCATCGACGACTTCACCGGCTACCTGGACAAGCAGCGCCGCAAGCGCCGCGAGTACATCTATTGCGGCTCGCTCTATGTGGCGCACCAGAAGCTGGACGTGAAGAACTGGCGCGACAGCCAGCAACTGCCGGGCTTCCTCGCCCCCGAGCGCGCGTGGCTGGACGAAGTGATCGGCACCATGGGTTACGTCGACGCACTGCGCGAAGTCAGCCGCGAGGGCGACCAGTACAGCTGGTGGCCGGACAACGAGCAGGCCGAGATGCTCAACCTCGGCTGGCGCTTCGACTACCAGCTGCTCACCCCCGGCATGCGCCGCATCGTGCGCAACGCCAAGCTGCCGCGCCAGCCGCGCTTCTCCCAGCATGCGCCGCTGATCGTCGACTACGACTGGCTGCTCAGCGTCTAGCCGGCAGCCAGCACGTCACCTCTCAGGAACGCAGGGCCTTCCAGGCCTTGCCGACGACACTCACCACAGCCAGCACCATGCCGCCCGCCAGCACGCCGAACAGCGCGTTGATCACGGTCGGCGCCAGCACGGCCAGTACACCGCCGACTGCAGGCACGCCGGCGATCGCCTCGCTCCAGTGGTGGATCAGCTCGTGGGCGCCGGGAATGCCATGGGTAAGGATGCCGCCGCCGACCATGAACATGGCCGCCGTGCCCACCACCGACAGCAACTTCATCAGCCAGGGCGCCAGCCACAGGATGCCGCGCCCCAGGCCCTGCGCCGCGGCGCTGGCGCGCTGGCTCAGGTACAGGCCGGCGTCGTCCAGCTTGACGATGCCGGCGACCAGGCCGTACACGCCGACGGTCATCAGCAGGGCGATGCCGGACAGCACGATCACCTGCTGCAGGAACGCCTGCTCGGCCACCACGCCCAGGGTGATGGCGATGATCTCGGCAGAGAGAATGAAATCGGTGCGCACCGCGCCCTTGATCTTCTCCTTCTCGAACGCCTGGACGTCCACCGCCGGGTCCGCCAGCGCCTGGACGTGCTCGGCGTGGCGCTGCTCGACCTCTTCCTTGCTGTGCAGGAACTTGTGCGCGAGCTTCTCGAAGCCCTCGTAACAGAGGAAGGCGCCGCCCAGCATCAGCAGCGGCGTCACCAGCCAAGGCGCGAAGGCGCTGATCAGCAGGGCCGCCGGCACCAGGATGGCCTTATTGATGAACGAACCCTTGGCCACCGCCCAGACCACCGGCAGTTCGCGCTCGGCCTTGACGCCCGTCACCTGCTGGGCGTTCAGCGCCAGGTCGTCGCCCAGCACACCGGCGGTCTTCTTCGCCGCCACCTTGGTCATCACAGAGACATCGTCGAGCACGCTGGCGATGTCATCGAGCAGTGTCAGCAGACTGGCTCCAGCCACTTCCGGCTTCCTTGTATGAGTGGTTGAGGGTTTCGCCGGGGTCGATTCGATGTCCGGCGGCACAGCAAAAGGCCCCGCATGCGGGGCCCGGAAATCACTTGATCAACCTCCAGCACAGCGGATATCGGTAGGTCTTGCCTTCGTTGGCCCTGATCCCGGCGATGATGGTCAGCACCAGGGCGACCACACCGACCAGCACCATCAGCGGGAAGCCGATCAGCACCCAGGCCAGCAGGCCGCAGATCATCATGGCGATGCTGTAGGTGATCTGGAAGTTCAGCGCCTCGCGCCCCTGATCGTCGACGAAGGGGTCCATCTCCTTCTTCAGCTGCCAGACGATCAGCGGGCCGATGACGTTGCCGATCATCGGCGCCAGCACCCAGAAGAAGGCCGCGTAGTGACACAACATGGCCCATTGCCGGGCTTCCTGGCTCGGCGTGGGGATGAGGTTCTGCTCTTCCATCGGGCTCTCCGTGGGCAACAGGAATCAGTCGGCCAGGCTGGCGCGCTGCAGCTCGAACAGCTCGCGCATGCCCTGCTGGGCCAGCGCCAGCATGGCATTCAGCTCTTCCGGCTGGAAGGGGGCGCCCTCGGCGGTGCCCTGCACCTCGATGAAGCCGCCAGCGTCGGTCATCACCACGTTGAGGTCGGTCTCGGCCGCGGAGTCTTCCAGGTAGTCCAGGTCGAGCACCGGCTCGCCCTGGTAGATGCCCACGGACACGGCGGCGACCATCTGCTTGAGCGGCTCGCCCTTCAGCGCGCCGCGCTTCTTCAGCACCTTCAGCGCGTCGGCCAGGGCCACCATGGCGCCGGTGATGGAGGCGGTGCGGGTGCCGCCGTCGGCCTGGATCACGTCGCAGTCGATGTAGATGGTGTTCTCGCCCAGCTTGCTCATGTCCAGCGCGGCGCGCAGCGAGCGGCCGATCAGGCGCTGGATCTCCAGGGTACGGCCACCCTGCTTGCCGCGGCTGGCCTCGCGCTGGTTACGCTCGCCGGTGGCGCGCGGCAGCATGCCGTACTCGGCGGTCAGCCAGCCCTGGCCCTGGCCCTTGAGGAAGCGCGGCACGCCGGACTCGACGCTGGCGGTGCAGATCACCTTGGTGTCGCCGAACTCCACCAGCACCGACCCCTCGGCGTGCCTGGTGTAGTTGCGGGTGATGCGCACGGAACGCAACTGGGTGGAAGCACGGCCGCTGGGACGTTTCATCTACTGGTACCTGTATAAAGCGGAAATCTCGGGCGTCGCGGCGCCCGACCTGCCGGCATTATAGGGCCGCCGCAGATGGCGCGACACGCCCGATTGGGCCGGCGGTCGCACTGCGCTACAATCCCGCGCCCATTCGTCATTTCACGAGGCCCTCACCATGGTGCACAGCATGACCGCCTTCGCCCGCACCGAAGGCGCCGAGGCCCACGGCACCCTGAGCTGGGAACTGCGCTCGGTCAACCATCGCTACCTGGAGCCGCACCTGCGCCTGCCGGAAGCCTTCCGCGACCTGGAAGGCGCGGTGCGCGAGGCGCTGCGCCAGGGCCTGTCGCGCGGCAAGGTGGAATGCACCCTGCGCTTCGCCGAAGAGAACGCCGGCAGGAGCCTGCAGGTGGACGGCGAGCGCGCCCGGCAACTGGTCGAGGCCGCCGAGCAGGTGGCCGCGCTGATCCGCCAGCCGGCCCCGCTCAATCCCCTGGAAGTGCTGGCGTGGCCCGGCGTGCTGGTGGCCGACGCCGCCGATCCGCAGGCGCTGAACGCCGCCGCGCTGAAACTGTTCGAGCAGGCCCTGGGCGAGCTGAAGAACGGCCGCGCCCGCGAAGGCGCCGAACTGGCCCGGCTGCTCAACGAGCGCCTGGACGGCATCCTGCAGGAGGTCGCCGCCCTGCGCGAGCTGGTGCCGGAGATGCTGGCCAACCAGCGCCAGAAGATCGAGACCCGCTTCGCCGAGATGCGCGCCGAGCTGGACCCCCAGCGCCTGGAGCAGGAACTGGTGCTGCTGGCGCAGAAAAGCGACGTGGCCGAGGAACTGGACCGCCTGTCCACCCACGTCACCGAGGTGCGCCGCGTGCTCAAGGCCGGCGGCGCCGCCGGCCGCCGCCTGGACTTCCTCATGCAGGAACTCAACCGCGAGGCCAACACCCTGGGCTCCAAGGCCTTCGACCCGCGCAGCACCCAGGCCGCGGTCAACCTCAAGGTCCTGATCGAGCAGATGCGCGAACAGGTCCAGAACATCGAATAAGCCGCCAGGCCCGAGCCACAGGACAGACAGATGACCCTCGCCACCGGCACCCTCTACATCGTTTCCGCACCCTCCGGCGCCGGCAAGACCAGCCTGGTGAAGGCCCTGCTCGACAGCGACGCGCGCATCCGCGTGTCCGTGTCGCACACCACCCGCGCCATGCGTCCCGGCGAGCAGGACGGGGTCAACTACCACTTCGTCGACCACGCCCGGTTCAGCGCGATGATCGAGCGCGGCGAGTTCCTAGAGCATGCCCAGGTGTTCGACAACTTCTACGGCACCTCCCAGGTCTGGGTCGAGCAGACCCTCGCCGCCGGCTCCGACCTGATCCTGGAGATCGACTGGCAGGGCGCCCAGCAGGTCCGCCGGCTGATGCCCGAGGCCAGGTCGATCTTCATCCTGCCGCCGACCCAGGAGGCGCTGCGCCACCGCCTGACCAACCGCGGCCAGGACAGCGCCGAGATCATCGAGCGGCGCATGCGCGACGCGGTCAGCGAGATGAGCCACTACGTCGAGTACGACTACCTGGTGATCAACGACGACTTCGCCCACGCTCTGGACGACCTGAAATCGATCTTCCGCGCCAACCAGCTGGACAGCGCGCAACAGGCGAAACGCCACGCCGGTCTGCTCAGCGAGCTGCTGAGCTGACGGCCCCGGCCAGGTATCGCGGAGCAGCGGCGCACACACGGCCCCGTCATCCCCGCGAAGGCGGGGACCCAAAAAACACAGCGCCCATGGACTCCCGCCTGCGCGGGAATGACGGATGTCTCCTGATAGGAGGCCTTCACCCGATCGCCCTGCGCCACCGAAAGGTCTTCCCTAATCGCTGGTGATTTTTTAGACTATTCAGTCCGCTCGCCCATCCGGGCCTAGCCTTATCTGCTATTTGCCACGAGGAACACCATGGCCCGCGTTACCGTTGAAGACTGCCTGGAGAACGTAGACAACCGCTTCGAGCTGGTCATGCTGGCCACCAAGCGTTCCCGCCAGCTGGCTACCGGCGGCAAGGAGCCGAAGGTCGCCTGGGAAAACGACAAGCCGACCGTGGTCGCCCTGCGTGAAATCGCCGCCGGCTTGGTGGACTCCGAATTCGTCGCCCAGGAAGACCTGGTCGAGGAAGAGCCGCTGTTCGCCGCTGCCTTCGAGGAAGAGGCCAACGAGCCTCTGTAAGCCAATGCCTGGTCGAAGTCTCGCGGCACCGGGTAAAGCGCCGACTCGGCAGGGGGTGATCCCTTGCCGAGCATAGACACCCTCGCCGACAGACTTTCGTCCTACCTGGCACCGGATCAGGTCAACCTGGTCCGCCGCGCCTACTTCTACGCCGAGCAGGCCCACGATGGCCAGCGCCGCCGCAGCGGCGAAGCCTACGTCACCCATCCGCTCGCCGTCGCCAGCATCCTCGCCGACATGCACATGGACCATCAGAGCCTGATGGCAGCTATGTTGCACGATGTGATCGAGGACACCGGCATCGCCAAGGAAGCCCTCACCGCGCAGTTCGGCGAGACCGTCTCGGAGCTGGTGGACGGGGTCAGCAAGCTGACCCAGATGGACTTCCAGTCCAAGGCCGAGGCCCAGGCCGAGAACTTCCAGAAGATGGCCATGGCCATGGCCCGCGACATCCGCGTGATCCTGGTCAAGCTGGCCGACCGCCTGCACAACATGCGCACCCTGGAAGTGCTGTCCGGCGAGAAGCGCCGGCGCATCGCCAAGGAAACCCTGGAAATCTACGCGCCCATCGCCAACCGGCTGGGCATGCACAACATGCGCGTGGAGTTCGAGGACCTCGGCTTCAAGGCCATGCACCCGATGCGCTCCGAGCGCATCCGCGCCGCGGTCCGGCGCGCCCGGGGCAACCGCAAGGAAATCGTCGCCAAGATCGAGGAATCGATCACCGCCTACCTGCAGCGCGAGGGCCTGCAGGGCGAGGTGATGGGGCGCGAGAAGCACCTCTACAGCATCTACCAGAAGATGCGCGGCAAGCGCCGGGCGTTCAACGAGATCATGGACGTCTACGCCTTCCGCATCATCGTCGACAAGGTCGACACCTGCTACCGCGCCCTCGGCGTGGTGCACAACCTGTACAAGCCGCTGCCGGGCCGCTTCAAGGACTACATCGCGATTCCCAAGGCCAACGGCTACCAGTCGCTGCACACCACCCTGTTCGGCATGCACGGTGTGCCCATCGAGATCCAGATCCGCACCCGCGAAATGGAAGAGATGGCCAACAACGGCATCGCCGCCCACTGGCTGTACAAGTCCGAAGGCGACGAGGTGCCGAAGGGCAACCACGCCCGCGCCCGCCAGTGGGTCAAGGGCGTGCTGGAGATGCAGCAGCGCGCCGGCAACTCGCTGGAATTCATCGAGAGCGTGAAGATCGACCTGTTCCCGGACGAGGTCTACGTGTTCACGCCCAAGGGCCGCATCATGGAGCTGCCGAAGGGCTCCACGGCGGTCGACTTCGCCTACGCGGTGCACACCGACGTCGGCAACAGCTGCATCGCCTGCCGCATCAACCGCCGCCTGGCGCCGCTGTCCCAGGCCCTGGAGAGCGGCTCGACGGTGGAAATCGTCACCGCCCCCGGCGCGCGGCCGAACCCGGCCTGGCTCAACTTCGTGGTCACCGGCAAGGCGCGCACGCACATCCGCCACGCGCTCAAGCTGCAGCGCCGCTCGGAGTCGATCAACCTGGGCGAACGCCTGCTCAACAAGACCCTCACCGGCTTCGACAGCCATCTGGAGAAGATCGCCCTGGAGCGCATCCAGGCGGTGCTGGCCGAGTATCGCCTGGAAGTGATCGAGGACCTGCTGGAAGACATCGGCCTGGGCAACCGCATGGCCTACGTGGTGGCGCGCCGCCTGCTCGCCGAGACCGGCGAGGCCGCGCCCAGCCCGGACGGCCCGCTGGCCATCCGCGGCACCGAGGGCCTGGTGCTCAGCTACGCCAAGTGCTGCACGCCGATCCCCGGCGACCCCATCGTCGGCCACCTGTCGGCCGGCAAAGGCATGGTGGTGCACCTGGACAGCTGCAAGAACATCGCCGACATCCGCCACAACCCGGAGAAGTGCATCCAGCTCAACTGGGCCAAGGACGTGGCCGGCGAGTTCAACGTCGAACTGCGCGTCGAACTGGAGCACCAGCGTGGCTTGATCGCCCTGCTCGCCAGCAGCGTCAACGCCGCCGACGGCAACATCGAGAAGATCGGCATGGACGAGCGCGACGGCCGCATCAGCGTGGTCCAGCTGGTCATCAGCGTACATGACCGCGTGCACCTGGCCCGCGTCATCAAGAAGCTGCGCGCCCTCAAGGGCGTGATCCGCATCACCCGCATGCGCGCCTGAGGGCGCGCCGCCGCAGAACAACAAATCCCCGGAATCGGAGTTCCCATGAGCAAGACCGTCATCACCTCGCCCAACGCCCCCGCCGCCATCGGCACCTATTCCCAGGCGATCAAGGCCGGCAGCACCGTCTACCTGTCCGGGCAGATCCCGCTGGACCCGAAGACCATGGAACTGGTGCAGGGCTTCGAGGAGCAGACCGTGCAGGTGTTCGAGAACCTCAAGGCGGTGATCGAGGCGGCCGGCGGCTCGTTCAAGGACGTGGTCAAGCTGAACATCTTCCTCACCGACCTGAGCCACTTCGCCAAGGTCAACGAAGTCATGGGCCGCTACTTCGAGCAGCCCTACCCGGCCCGCGCCGCCATCGGCGTGGCCGCCCTGCCGCGCGGCGCGCTGGTGGAAATGGACGGCGTGCTGGTCCTCGAGTAAGCCCATGCGCCATCCGCTCCTGATCGCCCTGGCCGCCGGCCTGCTGGCCGGCTGCGCTGGCCCCGGCAGCCCCGACGGCACCTGGATCAACCAGCCCATCATCGACGCCGCCCGCGAAGGCATCCCCCTGCACGAGGCACTGCTGGCCCATGGCCCGGTCCTCGAATGGCGGGTCGACAGCCAGCGCGGCCAGGCCGTGTTCAGCAACGGCTTCGAGACGCCCCAGGGCGACCTGGCAGCCACCGAGAGCGGTCGCTGGCAGGTGAGCTACCGGGACGCCCACCAGGACGAGCTGGAAGTGCGCGGCGACGAACTGGTCCAGCACGCCAACAACTACGGCCCGGAACAGCGCTTCGCCCGGCCGCAGAGCGAGGCCGAGAACGGCGCGCTCCTCGGCAGCAGCTTCGAGTGGGCGCTGTACGACGCCTACCTGGGCGGCGGCGAGTGGAAGATCCGCGAAGGCGTCGGCCGTGGCGGCCTGGTGCTGTTCCATCCGGACGGCCGCCTGGAGGGTCTGCCGGGCGCCGACCGCTACGCCCTGTGCCTGGCCGGCGACTGCGCCTCGATGACCGAGGGCGACAGCCTGTGGCTGCAGCTCGGCAACCAGGGCGCACCCTGGCTGTTCGAGCGCGACGGCGACCGCTTGCGCATCCTCGAAGCGGTCAACCGGGCCGCGGCCGACGAGTTCCCCGACTACCGCCCCGGCCGCCAGGCCTGGCTGCTGGAACGCGACTGAGCCCGTCGTTCACGATCTCGCTAGCCCTGCCAGCAGCCACACCCCCAGCGCCGCCAACAGGCCGCCGCACAGCCGGTCGAGCAGCGCCACCCGCCGTTGCAGCCGGCCGCGCCAGCGCTGGTGGCCGAGCAGGCGCACCAGCGCCATGTCCCAGCCCAGCACCACCAGGGTCATCCAGGCCATGCTCGCGGCCAGCCCCCAGGCCGGCATGGCCGCCTCGCGCAGCGCGCCGAACAGCCCGGCGTAGAAGATCGGCAGCTTGGGATTGAAGCTGCTGGCCAGCAGCCCTTCGACGAAACCTCTGCGCCAGGAGCCGCGCGCCTCTGCCTCCAGGCGGTCCGGCAGGTCGAGGCGCCGGCGGGCCAGCAGCGCGCGGCCGCCGAGCCAGACGAAGTAGGCCCCGCCGGCCCCCTGCAACAGGCGCCACCAGAGTCCGTCGACCGACGCCACCAGGCCCAGCAGCGCCAGCACCATCGCCATGCTCAGCAGGTTGGCGGTGGCGATGCCCGCCGCGCAGCCATCCGCGTGCCGGCGGCCGCGCACCAGCGCCGCGCGCAGCAGCAGGAAGAAATCGGGGCCGGGCGACAGCAGCGCGGCGAAATGGGTACCAGCCACCAGCAGGAACAGGGCGAACACGATCACGGACCTCCTCGAAAACGGAGGGCCAGTGTCGATAGCGGCGGTGGACGCCGTCTTGGAAGAAACTCAGGTCGCGGCGGCGGTGCGGAAACGTCCCGGGCTGACCCCGGTGAAGCGCTTGAAGGTGCTGCCGAAGTGCGCCTGATCGTAGAAACCCAGGGCCAGTGCCACGTCCAGCGGCGCCTGGCCATCCAGCAGTAGGCGCTTGGCCTCGCGCACCCGGCGCTGCAGCAGGTAGGTGTGCGGCGGCACGCCGTAGGCGCGGCGGAAGGCCTCGATCAGGTGGCGCGGATGGCGCTGCACCAGGCCGGCGAGCTGTTCCAGGCTGACCGACTCGGCGTAGTGCGCCTCCAGGTACTCGCGCAGGCGCGCGGTCGTGCCGCCGTCGCGGGGCGCCGGAGCCGCCTCCGGCAGGCCGCCGTGGCGCACGAACACCCGCTCCAGCACCTCCAGCAGCTCTGCCTCCAGCACCAGCGCGTCGCCGCGCTCGAACTCCGCGGCCAGGCGCGCCAGGCCCGCCGCCACCTGGCCGTCATCGGCCGGATTGAGCTCGCGGAAGCCGCCCGGCAGGCGCTTGCGTCCCAGCAGGGCCGGCAGGCGCGCTTCCTCGACGTAGAGCATGCGGTAGACCAGGCGCTCCGATTCGGCATGGCCGGTATGCGGCTCCTCCGGGTTCATCAGCGACAGGGTGCCGGCGGGCAGCGCGTGGCGGGCGCCGCGACAGAGGTAGCCGCCCACGCCCTGGAGGATCGCGCCGACGGCGAAGGCGTCGTGGCTGTGCCGGCCGAACTGCTGGCCGGAGAAGTCGGCGTGGAACAGCTCCACCCCGGGCAGCCAGGGCCGGGCCAACAGGCGGTTGGCTTCCATTCAGTCGCGGCCTTCCAGCACCGCCGCGTAGCCTTCGCGGTAGCTGGGATACTGCGGCGCCCAGCCGAGCGCGCGGGCGCGGGCATTGCTGCAGCGCTTGCTGCCGGCGCGGCGCACGCTCTGCTCCTCGGCCCAGTGCTCGACTCCCAGGCGCTCGCGCAGCCAGCCGACCACCTCGTGCAACGGCGCCGGCGCGTCGTCCACGCCCAGGTAGCAGTCGGCCAGCGGCCGGCCCCCGGCGTCCGCCGCCAGCAGGAAGGCCAGCAGCCCGGCGGCGTCCTCGGCGTGGATGCGGTTGGCGTACAGCGGCGGCTCGCTGGCCACCCGGTAGCCCTGGCGCACCTGGCCGAGCAGCCATTCACGGCCCGGGCCATAGATGCCGGTGAGGCGCACCAGGGTCGCCGGCAGGCCGCTGTCCAGCGCCAGGCGCTCGGCCTCCAGCATCACCCGGCCGGAATAGCTTTCCGCCTCGGCGGGCGAACCCTCGTCGATCCACTCGCCCTGCTGCTGGGCATACACCCCGCTGCTGGAAACGAACAGCAGGCGCCGCGGCCGCTGGCCGCGCTCGGCCAGCCAGGCTAGGACATGGCGCAGGCCGTCGACATAGGCGCTGCGGTAGCCCGCCTCGTCGTGGCGGGTGGCGGCGACGCAGTACACCAGATAGTCCGGCCCGGCGGCCGGCCAGGCCGGCGGACACTCGGCCCGCTCCAGGTCGGCGGCCACCGGCAGCACGCCGGCGGGCAGGGATGCGACATCGCGCCGCAGGCCGTGGACGGTCCAGCCGAGGGCCAGCGCGCGACGCGCCAGACGGCTGCCGACATCGCCGCAACCGACGATCATCAGGCTCTTGGACATGGATAACACCTCGAAAACAGGAAACGGACCGGCCGGTCCGGGAAGGACGTCACGGACAACGGCTGTGCAGAAAGGTTACATCGTTACTTTCATAAACAAGAATTACTTGCAATAATGCTGGCCTTTTTTAGCGGGAGCCACCCAAAAGGGTCCCGCCCAGTGCACACCCCACTTAGGTCCGGCCAGCATGAATCGTAACGCTCTCCGCACACAATCCTCCCGTCTGCCTCTCGCGGCCCTGCTGTTCGGCCTGCTGCTGCCGCTCGGCGGCCATGCCGAAGAGGTCACGCCCGCGGCGCCCGCCGCCGTCCAGGAGCAGCCGGCCGTAGCGACCGAGACCACCGCCGCCCCGATCGCCGGCGAGGCAATCCCCGCCGCAGCCCAGCCTTCCCAGGCCGAAGCACTGAAGGCCAGGCTGGCGGCACTGGGCGCCGAGGCGACCTCGGAGCAGATCGAAGCCACCAAACAGGAGTTCCTGCAGCAGAACGGCATCACCGGCCCCGAAGCCGAGCAGCTGCTGCTGGCCGTCGACGAGCCGGCCACCGGCAACGAACTGGTCGAAGGCGACAACGCCATCCTCCACGACCTGTCGCCGATGGGCATGTACAACAACGCCGACAAGGTGGTGAAGAGCGTGATGATCGGCCTGGTGCTGGCCTCCATCCTCACCTGGACCGTGTGGATCGCCAAGGGCCTGGAGCTGCTGATCGGCCGCCGCCGCCTGCAGCGCGAGCTGGGCGACCTTAAGGGCGCGCGCAGCCTGAACCAGGCCGCCGAGCAGGCCCACGCCAAGCACAGCTTCAGCGCCACCCTGATCGAGGACGCCCGCGAAGAGCTGCGCCTGTCGGCCGGCTGCCGCGAGAAGGAAGGCATCAAGGAGCGCGTCAGCTTCCGCCTGGAGCGCCTGGTCGCCGCCAGCGGCCGCAAGATGAGCCAGGGCACCGGCGTGCTCGCCACCATCGGTTCCACCGCCCCGTTCGTCGGTCTGTTCGGTACCGTGTGGGGCATCATGAACAGCTTCATCGGCATCGCCAAATCGCAGACCACCAACCTGGCGGTCGTGGCCCCCGGCATCGCCGAGGCCCTGCTGGCCACCGCCCTGGGCCTGGTCGCGGCGATCCCGGCCGTGATCATCTACAACGTCTTCGCCCGCTCCATCGCCAGCTACAAGGCCCAGGTCGCCGACGCCTCGGCCCAGGTGCTGCTGCTGGTCAGCCGCGACCTGGACCAGCCGGCTGGCGAGCGCGCCCAGGCTCCGATCGCCAAGGTGGGCTGATCCATGAGCCTGCATCTGCACGAGGGCGGTGACGACCTCCAGGAAAACCACGAGATCAACGTCACGCCGTTCATCGACGTGATGCTGGTGCTGCTGATCATCTTCATGGTGGCCGCCCCGCTGGCCACCGTGGACGTGAAGATCGACCTGCCGGCGTCCACCGCCAAGCCGGCACCGCGCCCGGACAAGCCGATCTACCTGAGCATCAAGGAAGACAGCGCCCTGTTCCTCGACAACGAGCAGGTCGAGCCGGCCAAGCTCGGCGCCGCGCTGGACCAGCGCACCAGCGGCGACAAGGACAAGACCATCTTCGTCCGCGGCGACAAGGGCGTGCAGTACGAAGAGCTGATGCGCGTGATGGACAACCTGCGCGGTGCCGGCTACCTGAAGATCGGCCTGGTGGGCCTGGAAACGGTCGGAGCGCAATGAGCCAATCGCGACGCATACCGATCTGGGCCATCGCCTTGATGATCGCGGCCGGGCTGCACGTCGGCCTGTACCTGATCGCGCGGCTCAATCCCAAGGTCGAGCCCATGCAGGTGCCGCCGGCGGCGATGATGATCGAGCTGGAGCCGCTGGTGGCGCCGGTCGAGCCGCCGCCTCCGCCGCCGCAACCGGTGGTCGAGCCGGACGAGCCGGAGCTGCCGAAGGTGGTGGAAGCACCCAAGCCGAAGATCGCCATCGTCAAGCCGAAGCCGAAACCCAAGCCGAAGCCGCCACAGCCCAAGCCGCCGGAGCCTGAGATCAGGCCGCCGCAGGAAGAGGCCCCGGTGGTCGCCCGCGACGAGAAGGCCGCCGCGCCGCAGAAGGCCCCGGTCAGCGCGCCGACCCAGGCGCAGGTGAGCTGGCAGAGCACCCTGCTCGGCCACCTGGCGAAGTACAAGCGCTACCCGGAAGACGCCCGCCGTCGCGGCTTCGAAGGGGTCAACCGCCTGCGCTTCGTGCTCGACGCCAACGGCAAGGTGCTGTCCTACTCGCTGGTGGGCAAGTCCGGCAGCGCCTCGCTGGATCGCGCCACCCTGGAAATGATCCGCCGCGCCCAGCCGCTGCCGCCGCCCCCGGCGGACATGCTGCAGAACGGCCAGTTGGAGATCGTCGCGCCCTTCGTCTACTCGCTGGACAGGCGCTGACGGCAGCCGTAGCCCGGATGAAAACACGCCGCGACTCCCTTACCGGAGCCGCGGCGTTTTTCCGTGTAGGGCGGGTGAAACCCGCGTGCCCATTCGCGGGTTTCACCCGCCCTACCGCGCCAGCAGAAGCTTCCCGCGCTTGGCCCGTTGCCAGCCTTGGTTCCATCGAATGCAGCCGCTATGCTTGGCCGCGTCTCAATGGAATTTACCTATGACCCTCACCGAACTGCGCTACATCGTCACCCTCGCCCAGGAGCAGCACTTCGGGCGTGCCGCCGAGCGTTGCCACGTCAGCCAGCCGACCCTGTCGGTCGGCGTGAAGAAGCTGGAGGACGAGCTGGGCGTGCTCATCTTCGAGCGCAGCAAGAGCGCGGTGCGCCTGACCCCGGTCGGCGAGGGCATCGTCACCCAGGCACAGAAGGTGCTGGAGCAGGCCCAGGGCATCCGCGAACTGGCCCAGGCCGGCAAGAACCAGCTGGCCGCGCCGCTGAAGATCGGCGCCATCTACACCGTCGGCCCCTACCTGTTCCCCCATCTGATCCCGCAGCTGCACCGGGTCGCCCCGCAGATGCCGCTGTACATCGAGGAAAACTTCACCCACGTGCTGCGCGACAAGCTGCGCACCGGCGAGCTGGACGCGATCATCATCGCCCTGCCGTTCCAGGAAGCCGACGTGCTGACCAAGCCGCTGTACGACGAGCCGTTCTACGCCCTGCTGCCGGCCGGCCACCCCTGGGCCGAGCGCGAGACCATCGACAAGGAGCTGCTCAACGACAAGAGCCTGCTGCTGCTCGGCGAGGGCCACTGCTTCCGCGACCAGGTGCTGGAAGCCTGCCCGTCGCTGCGCAAGGGCGGCGACGACGCGGCCAAGCACACCACGGTGGAATCCAGCTCGCTGGAGACCATCCGCCACATGGTCGCCTCCGGCCTGGGCATCTCGATCCTGCCGTTCTCGGCGGTGGACAGCCACCACTACGCGCCGGGGGTGATCGAAGTGCGCCCGCTCAGCGCGCCGGCGCCATTCCGCACCGTCGCCATCGCCTGGCGCGCCAGCTTCCCGCGGCCGAAGGCCATCGAAGTGCTGGCCGACTCCGTGCGCCTGTGCTCGGTAGCCCGCCCCCAGGGTGAAGCCGTCCCGGCATGACCGAACTGGCGCAGGTCCCCGTCACTGCGCTCAAGGGCGTCGGTGACGCGCTGGCCGAGAAGCTGGGCAAGGTCGGCCTGGAAAGCCTGCAGGACGTGCTGTTCCACCTGCCGCTGCGCTACCAGGACCGTACCCGCATCACTCCCATCGGCGCCCTGCGCCCGGGCCAGGACGCGGTGGTCGAGGGCGTGGTGGCCGGCGCCGACATCGTCATGGGCCGCCGGCGCAGCCTGCTGGTGCGCCTGCAGGACGGCAGCGGCACGCTCAGCCTGCGCTTCTTCCACTTCAGCCAGGCGCAGAAGGACGCGCTCAAGCGCGGCACCGCCCTGCGCTGCTACGGCGAAGTGCGCCCCGGCGCCACCGGCCTGGAGATCTACCACCCGGAATACCGCGCCCAGAGCGGCGACGAGCCGGCGCCGGTGGAACAGACCCTGACCCCGATCTACCCCACCACCGAAGGCCTGACCCAGCAGCGCCTGCGCTCGCTGAGCCAGCTCGCCCTGGCCCGCCTCGGCCCGCACAGCCTGCCGGACTGGCTGCCCGCCGAGCTGGCCCGCGACTATCGACTCGGCCCGCTCGACGAGGCCATCCGCTACCTGCACCGGCCGCCGCCGGACGCCGACCTGGAAGAACTGGCCGAGGGCCGCCATTGGGCCCAGCACCGCCTGTCCTTCGAGGAGCTGCTGACCCACCAGCTGTCGCTGCAGCGCCTGCGCGAGCAGGTGCGCGCCCAGCAGGCGCCGGCGCTGCCGGTGGCGCGCAAGCTGCCGCAGCGCTTCCTGCAGAACCTCGGCTTCGCCCCCACCGGCGCCCAGCAGCGGGTCGGCGCCGAGATCGCCTACGACCTGTCCCAGGCCGAACCCATGCTGCGCCTGGTGCAGGGCGACGTCGGCGCCGGCAAGACCGTGGTCGCCGCGCTGGCCGCCCTGCAGGCGCTGGAGGCCGGCTACCAGGTGGCGCTGATGGCGCCCACCGAAATCCTCGCCGAGCAGCACTTCCTCAACTTCGGCCGGTGGCTGGAGCCGCTCGGCATCGAGGTCGCCTGGCTGGCCGGCAAGCTCAAGGGCAAGGCCCGCGCCGCCGCGCTGGAGCGCATCGCCGGTGGCGCGCCGATGGTGGTGGGCACCCACGCCCTGTTCCAGGACGAGGTGCGCTTCCAGAAACTCGCGCTGGTGATCATCGACGAGCAGCACCGCTTCGGCGTGCAGCAGCGCCTGGCGCTACGGCAGAAGGGCATCGACGGCCGCCTCTGCCCGCACCAGTTGATCATGACCGCCACGCCGATCCCGCGGACCCTGGCGATGAGCGCCTACGCCGACCTCGACACTTCGATCCTCGACGAGCTGCCGCCCGGGCGCACCCCGGTGAACACCCTGCTGGTGGCCGACAGCCGCCGCATCGAGGTGATCGAGCGGGTCCGCGCGGCCTGCCGCGAAGGCCGCCAGGCCTACTGGGTGTGCACCCTGATCGAGGAATCCGAGGAACTCACCTGCCAGGCCGCCGAAACCAGCTACGAAGAGCTGAGCGCGGCCCTCGGCGAGCTGCGCGTCGGCCTGATCCACGGCCGCATGAAGCCGGCGGAGAAGGCCGAGGTGATGGACGCCTTCAAGCGCGGCGAACTGCAGCTGCTGGTCGCCACCACCGTCATCGAGGTCGGTGTCGACGTGCCCAACGCCAGTCTGATGATCATCGAGAACCCCGAGCGCCTGGGCCTGGCCCAGCTGCACCAGCTGCGCGGCCGGGTCGGCCGGGGCAGCGCCGCCAGCCACTGCGTGCTGCTCTACCACGCGCCGCTGTCCCAGCTCGGCCGCGAGCGCCTGGGCATCATGCGCGAGACCTGCGATGGCTTCGTCATCGCCGAGAAGGACCTGGAGCTGCGCGGTCCCGGCGAGATGCTCGGCACCCGCCAGACCGGCCTGCTGCAGTTCAAGGTGGCCGACCTGATGCGCGACGCCGACCTGCTGCCGGCCGTGCGCGAAGCGGCGCAGGAGCTGCTGGCACGCTGGCCGCAGCACGTCAGCCCGCTGCTCGAACGCTGGCTGCGCCACGGCCAGCAGTACGGCCAAGTGTGAGCCGGCGCACAGACTGCCGCGGTTCACCTGTCCGGCAACCGGGTGTATCCCGCGGGGCGCTGGTTATACTCCCCCTCAGTAGTTCTTCTTCCGGATGTCGCCCATGACCGAAGTCGCCCTCGCCCCCGATGCCTCTCCGCGCCCGCCGACGGTGATCCTGCAGCTCCTCGAGAAACTCGGCGTGCCCTGCCACATACGGCCGGACCACCAGGCCCTGCCGGCCGCGCGGCGGGTGCAGGCAGTGTTGCTGGAGGACGCGGTCGGCGCCCTGCTGGTGCTGTTCCCGCAGAACCAGCTGCTCGACCTCAACCGCCTGGCCGAGCTGACCGGCCGCAAGCTGGTGGCGGTCAAGCCGGAACGCATGGAGCGCATGCTGGGCAAGCACAGCCTCGACCTGCTGCCGGGCCTGCCGCCGCTGACCAGCTCGCCCTGCCTGTACGACGAGCGGCTGCTCGACGAATCCAACCTGCTGATCGAGTCGGGCCAGGCCGGCGTGCTGCTGGAGATCGACAGCGAGCACTACAAGGCCATCCTCCTGGCCAAGGCCAGCGCCGCCCGCTTCGGCCAGCCGCTGACTAGCATCCGGCCGAACCTGGACCGGCCGGACGACGACCGCGCCGAGATCACCCAGGCCGTGCAGGCGTTCACCGCCCGCCGCATCCAGCAGCGCCTCGAGGAAACCATCGAGATTCCGCCGCTGCCGGAAACCGCGCAGAAGATCATCAAGCTGCGCGTCGACCCGGACGCCACCGTGGACGACATCACCGGCGTGGTCGAGACCGACCCGGCGCTGGCCGCCCAGGTGGTCAGCTGGGCCGCCTCGCCCTACTACGCCGCGCCGGGCAAGATCCGCTCGGTGGAAGACGCCATCGTCCGCGTGCTGGGCTTCGACCTGGTGATCAACCTGGCCCTCGGCCTGGCCCTGGGCAAGACCCTCAGCCTGCCCAAGGACCAGCCGCAGCAGGCCACGCCCTACTGGCAGCAGGCGATCTACACCGCCGCCATCATCGAGGGCCTGACCCGTGCCATGCCCCGCGCCCAGCGCCCCGAGGCCGGCCTGACCTACCTCGCCGGGCTGCTGCACAACTTCGGCTACCTGGTGCTGGCCCACGTCTTCCCGCCGCACTTCTCGCTGATCTGCCGCCATCTGGAGGTCAACCCGCACCTCAGCCACGGCTACGTCGAGCAGCACCTGCTGGGCATCACCCGCGAGCAGATCGGCGCCTGGCTGATGCGTTTCTGGGACATGCCGGAGGAGCTGGCCACCGCGCTGCGCTTCCAGCACGACCCGGACTACGACGGCGCCCACGCCGCCTACCCGAACCTGGTGTGCCTGGCGGTCAACCTGCTGCGCAGCCGCGGCATCGGCAACGGCCCGCAGCACGACCTGCCGGACGCCCTGTTCGAGCGTCTGGGGGTGAGCCGCGAGAAGGCCGATGAAGCCCTGAATCGGGTGCTGCAGGCGGAAGTGGCGCTGCGTGAACTGGCTTCGCAGTTCAACCATCACGCCCAGTAGGTGCAGGCGGGGCCACCGCGGCCCCGCGCGCTACTTCAGTTTCGCCCGGCGCGCGGCGAACACGTCCGGCAGCGCCTTGACGCTGGCTTCGAGCACCACGCGCAGGGGTTCCTGCTCGTAGAGGGCAACGTATTCGCCGAGCTGATCGCTGGGCGTCTTGCGGTAGGCGTAGAGCATGAACGCCTCGATCCCGCTGGTGCTGGAGGCGCGCAGCGGCGCCAGCTGCGCGGCGGTCTGCTCGGCCAGTTCCTGCTCGCCCAGGTCGCCGCCACGGGCGCGCAGGGCCATCAGGGCCTGGGTCTTGCCCACCTCGTAGCGCAGCAGCGTGGCCAGTTCGGTGGTGTGCGCCGCCTTGTCCAGGCGCCGTACCAGCTCCACGCGCGGCCCCAGCGGCGGGCGCTCCTGCAGCTGCTGGCGGTAGGCGGCCAGGCCGCCATCCTCGCCCACCGCGCGCTCGGCGGCGGTGAAGTGATGGGCCAGCGGGCTGTCGAGCAGCGTCAGCGCCGCCTCCAGCTGTTCCTGCCGGAGACCTGGCGCCATGCGCTCGGCCAGGTCGTCGCACAGCGGGCCGGCGGCGAAGGCCTCGCCCAGCGCCTTCTGCTGATCCTCGCTCATGCCGCGCTGCAGCAGCGGCGCGGCCTGCTCGCAGAGCAGCCTGACCCCGGCCAGGTCCAGCACGCGCGCCAGGGTGGCGTCGGTTTCGGCGCGGACCGGGAGTGCCAGCGACAGGAGCAGAGCGAGGAGAAACGACAGGCGCATCGGGGCGATATCCGTGAAAAGGCCCAGCCTAGCGCATGGGCCCGCGAGGGAAAGCGGCTCAGGCCGCTTTCTTGACCTCGTTCTTCTTTTTCTTCTTCGGCACCACATGCTTGAGCAGGCCCTGGAACCAGATCACCAGCGCCGGGTTGCCCTGGATCTGGATGTCCTTGTTCTGGATGCCCTGCATGAAGGCCAGCTGCTTGTTCTTGGCGTTCATGGTGGCGAAGCCGTAGGCGGCGTCCTTGAAGCCGATGGCGAAGGCAGGCTCGCTGGCCGCGCCGGCATGGCTGGTGACGCGCTTGTCCTTGATCCGGTAGTGACGCGCCAGCTTGCCGTCGAGGGTGTGCAGCTGGAACACCAGGTCCTTGCCTTCCAGTTGCTTCTGGAACTCGGGGTTGGTACGGCTGGCCTTGGCCATCAGGCGGCCCAGCATCCAGAGGAGAAAGCGGAGTTTCATGGCGCGCGGCCTCGGTGGTGGAGAAATCGGCGGCGCATTGTAGCGACTTCCGCGAGACACTACATCCCGCGCCGGACCGCTCCGCGGACCGGTCGTCACGCCGGCAAGGCCCCGCCTCGCGGGTGGGGCCATGCGCCTGGGATTCAGACCGGCACCGCCTCTGAGCGTTTCAGGCCGATCAGCTCCAGTTCGAGGAACAGCAGCACCAGCGCGGCCTGGCCGATGACGAACACCTGGCCGAGCAGGTTGGGCGACACCCAGCCGGCGAACAGCAGGGCCAGGCTGTCGATCGCCCACAGCGCGTTGATCGCGATCACGGCCCACACCAGCAGGCGGTTGATCCGCTCCTGGCAGCCCAGCCAGGCGAGGAACAGGCCCAGCGGCAACAGGGCCAGGCCGGCGCCGTACAGCAGGTCGGCGGGCAGCGCCAGCAGGTTGGCGTACCAGTCGGCGAGCAGTACCAGCAGGGAGCCGGTGGCCAGGCCGACCAGGCCGTCGGCGAGCAGGGCGCGACGCAGCAGCGGGGAAGCGTTCAGGGTGTTCATGGCGAAATCTCCGGATGGCGACGCCGGATCGGCGCCTGTCCATAGGGTTCGTCCGGATCGCGCCAGGCGTCGATTACGTCCCAGGTAATGGCCGCGATGACGCCCCTGGGCTATCGTCGGCAACCATGAACACAGCCCATCACCCCGTCGGCGCCCTGCTGCGCCAGTGGCGCCAGCGCCGCCGCCTGAGCCAGCTCGACCTGGCCTGCGAGGCGGACATCTCCACCCGCCACCTGAGCTTCGTCGAGACCGGCCGCGCCCTGCCCAGTCGCGAGATGCTGCTGCACCTGGCTGAGCAGCTGGAGATTCCGCTGCGCGAGCGCAACCGCCTGCTCACCGCCGCCGGCTACGCGCCGCTGTACAGCCAGCACGGCCTGGAAGACCCGGCGCTGGCCGCCGCCCGCACCGCCATCGAGCAGTTGCTCAAGGCCCACGAGCCCTACCCGGCGCTCACCATCGACCGCCAGTGGAACCTGCTGGCCGCTAACGGCGCGGTGGCACCGTTCCTCACCGGCATCCCGGCCGAGCTGCTCGGCCCGCCGCTCAACGTGCTGCGCATATCGCTGCACCCGGACGGGCTGGCGCCGCGCATCGTCAACCTGGCCCAGTGGCGCGCCTACCTGCTGATGCGCCTGCAGCACGACATCGACATCAGCGGCGACCCGCAGTTGATGGCGCTACAGGAAGAACTGCTGGGCTACCCGGCCCCCGAGGAAGTCCCCGCCCCGCAGCCGGACAGCGTGCTGATGGCGCTGCAGTTCCGCACGGAACAGGGCGTGCTCAGCCTGATCAGCACCACCACCGTGTTCGGCACCCCCAACGACGTGACCCTGGCCGAACTGGCCCTGGAAACCTTCTTCCCCGCCGACGCCGAAAGCGCGGCGCTGCTGCGCGCCATTGCCCAACCGTAGGGCGGGTGAAACCCGCGCAGCCCTGAACACCGCACAACAAGGACGTTGTGATGCCCTACTACAGACGCGCCGCCGTCCCCGGCGGAACCTATTTCTTCACGGTCGTCACCCAAGGCCGACAGGCCATCCTGACCCACGACGATGTGCGCACCGCCCTGCGCGAATCCATCGACCGGGTGCGGGCTCGGTTGCCATTCCGCATCGACGGCTGGGTGCTGCTGCCGGACCATATGCACGCCATCTGGACCCTGCCGGACGGCGATGCGGACTTTTCCAACCGCTGGCGACTGATCAAGCGCCATGTCGCCGTAGCCTGCTCGGCCTACCATCGCCCCGAGCTGCTGAGCGAACGGCGGATGGATAAAGGCCAGGGCAGCCTCTGGCAGAACCGGTTCTGGGAGCATCTGATCCGCGACGAGGCCGACCTGCGCAACCACCTCGACTACCTGCACGGCAATCCGCTCAGGCATGGCCTGGTGGAGCGGGTCGTCGACTGGCCCTGGTCGTCCTTCCATCGGTACGTGCTCGAGGGTATCTATCCGGCGGATTGGGGTGGTTCGGCGGATGCGGACATGCCGGTAGGCGAGTAGGCACACGCGGGTTTCACCCGCCCTACACAGAGTAGGGCGGGTGAAACCCGCGCTTGCCGTCGACGGAGACTGCCCTCATCTTGACCAGCCCACCAGGAAAACGGACTGCGCCATGCTCGAACTCGTCTCGGTCGTCACCATCACCCTGCTCGCCGTGGTCAGCCCCGGCGCCGATTTCGCCATGGTCAGCCGCAACAGCATGTTCCTGTCGCGCCGCGCCGGCCTGCTCACGGCGCTGGGCATCAGCCTCGGCGTGCTGGTACACGTGACCTACTCGATGCTCGGCATCGGCCTGCTGATCTCCCAGTCCATCGTGCTGTTCAACCTGGTCAAGTTCGCCGGCGCCGCCTACCTGATCTGGCTGGGCATCGGCATGCTGCGCAGCCGCAAGGCGGACCCGCAGCAGGTGCTGGACGCGCCCCGCCTGTCCGACTGGCAGGCGCTGCGGGTGGGCTTCCTGACCAATGCGCTGAATCCCAAGACCACGCTGTTCGTGGTCGCCCTGTTCACCCAGGTGATCAGCCCGGACACCGCCACCCTCACCCAGCTCGGCTACGGGCTGTTCATGGCCGTCGCCCACCTGTTCTGGTTCGCCCTGGTGGCCTATGGATTGTCCTCGGATGCGGCGCGCGCCTTCGTCGCCCGCAGCCGGCACCTGATCGAGCGGGCCATCGGCGGCGTGCTGGTGGCCCTGGGGCTGGGCCTGGCGGCGTCTTCGCTGCAGCGCAGCTAGACGCAGCGCCATCGCGCTTGCGTAGGGTGCGCCGTGCGCACCAGCAATCCTGTCCGGTGCGCACGGCGCACCCTACAAGAGCCCGCCACACTTCCCGCAGATAAAAAAACCGGGCCATGCGGCCCGGAAACAGCTTCCACCTTGAGGTTCGTTTACAGCGTCAGTTCGGTCAGTGCCTCGCCGCGCAGGTAGGCCAGTTCCACGGCGCGGCGGTCGCGCGGGTGCGGCAGGGGCACCGCCAGTTCGCGCTGGATGCGGCTCGGCGTGCCGCCCAGGATCAGTACGCGGTCGCTCAAGTAGAACGCCTCGTCGAGATCATGGGTGACCAGCAGCAGGGCGATGCCGTAGGTGTCGGCCAGGCGCACCACCAGGTCCTGCAGCTTCATCCGGGTGAAGGCGTCCACCGCGCTGAAGGGTTCGTCGAGCAGCAGCACCTGGGGCCGCTGGTACAGGCCGCGGGCGATGGCCACGCGCTGGGCCATGCCGCCGGAGAGCTGCTTGGGCAGCTTGTCGCCCTGGCCGGCCAGGCCGACATCGTCGAGCAACTGCCCGATCCAGGCGCCGTCGGCCTTGCGCCCATCGGCGAAACCGATGTTCTGCGCCACGTTCAGCCAGGGCAGCAGGCGCGGCTCCTGGAACACCACGCCGATGCCGGTGCCACCGCCGAAATCCAGCAGCGGGTTGTGCGCCAGGCCGCCGCTGAAGTCCTCGTCGAGGCCGGCGGCGATGCGCAGCAGGGTGCTCTTGCCGCAGCCGCTGGGGCCGAGCAGGCTGACGATCTCGCCCGGCGCCAGGCTGAGGTCGATGTCGTCGAGCACCCGCTGGCCGGCGAAGGCCTTGCGGATGCCGCGCAGTTCCAGCAACGCGCCCATCTCAACCCTCCCCGCCGACGAAGCTGTCGCGCCAGTGCAGGGCGCGCGCCTCGAAGGCCTTGAGCAGGCCATCGCTGAGCTTGCCGAACACGGCCAGCAGCAGGATGGCGGCGATCACCAGGTCCGGCCGCGAGGTCTCGCGGCCGTCGCTGAGCAGGTAGCCGAGGCCGCGGGTGGCGGCGATCAGCTCGGCGGCGACGAGGAACATCCAGCTCAGGCTGAGCGCCCCGCGCAGGCCGGTGAACAGGTTGGGCAGCGCCGCCGGCAGGAGGATGCGCCGGGTCAGCTCGACGCCGGACAGGCGATGCAGGCGGCCGACCTCGACCAGCTTGCGATCGACGTTGCGGATGCCGGCGAGCAGCGCCAGGTAGACCGGGAAGAAGGCGCCGAGGGCGATCAGCACCACCTTGGGCGTCTCGTCGATGCCCAGCCAGAGCAGCAGCAGCGGCACCCAGGCCAGGCTGGGGATCGCCCGCAGGGCCTGGAAGGTCGGCTCCAGGTAGCTCTCGGCGCGGCGGCTGAGGCCGACCCAGGCGCCGATCAGCACGGCCAGCGCCGTGCCGATGGCGAAGCCGGCCGCGACCCGCGCCAGGCTCACGCCGATGTGTCCCCACAGTTCGCCACCGGCGGCCAGCCACCACAGGGTCTGGCCGATCTGGCTGGGCGCCGGCAGCTGGTGCGCGGGAATCCAGCCGAGGCGCACCAGCGCCTCCAGCAGCACCAGCAGGGCCAGTGGCAGTACCAGCCCGCGCCAGTTGCCGGCCCACGGACGGCGCGGGGCCGTAGGCGAACGCTCGCCGCGGATGGCCGCGCGGGCGGCCAGGAAGGTGGCGAGCAGGCTGCTACCGGTCATGGCTCACGGCTCCGTCCTGGCCACCGGCTGGCCGATCACGCCGGCCGCCAGTTGCGGGCTGATCAGCTGGTCGACCACGGCGGCCACGTCGGTGCCCGGGCGCACCAGCTGCTCGTCGAGCAGGATGGGCGCGGCGGCCTTCAGCGCGGCGATGTGCTCGGCGCCCGGCTGCGGGTTGCCGAAGTCGGTGCGCGACAGTTGCAGCCTGGCCACGTCCAGCGGCAGCTTGGCCTCGCGGGCCAGCAGCTCGGCGGTCTCCTGCGGGTGGGCGATGGTCCACTGGCGCGCCTCCTCGTAGGCGGCGATGACCTTGCCGATCAGCTGCGGCTGTTCCTCGAGGAAGCGGTCGCTGACGTTGAGCACGCCGTAGCTGTTGAAGTCGAGGTTGCGATAGAGCAGGCGCGAGCCGGCCTGCAGCTGGCTGGCGGCCAGGTGCGGGTCGAGCCCGGACCAGGCATCCACGTCGCCGCGCTCCAGGGCCACGCGGCCGTCCGGGTGCTGCAGGTGGACGATCTCCACGTCGCCCTTGCCCAGGCCGGCGCTCTGCAGGCTGCGCAGCAGGAACAGGTAGGGATCGGTGCCTTTGGTGGCGGCGACCTTCTTGCCCTTGAGGTCGGCCAGGGTCTTGATCGGCGAATCCTTGGGCACGGCCAGGGCGGTCCACTCCGGACGGCTGGCGATGTACACGGTCTTCACCGGGCTGCCGTTGGCGCGGCTGAGCACGGCGGCGAGGCCGGCGGTGGAAGCGAAGTCGACGCTGCCGCCGTTGAGGTATTCGAGGGAGCGGTTGCTGCCCTGGCTGAACACCCACTTCACCGAGATGCCGTCGGCGGCCAGGCGTTTCTCGAGGATGCCCTGGTCCTTCAGCACCAGGCTGGTGGGGGCGTAGTAGGCGTAGTCCAGGCGGACTTCGCGAGGCTCGGCGGCGTGCGCAGCGACCGGCAGGGCAGCGGCCAGCAGGGCGGCGAGCAAGTGGCGGGGCTTGAAGCTCATGGAATTCTCCTTGGCGCTGGATTGGCCTTCCTGTCCGATGGCGGACGGGTCAGGAGAAGGCGGGGCGCGAGGCCCCGCCGTTGCCGGTCAGAGGATCGGCAGGGTGTAGCTGACGATCAGGCGGTTCTCGTCCTGGTCGTTGGCGCTGGTGTTGCCGCGCAGGGAGGCGTTGCGCCAGGAGAAGCCGAGGCCCTTGAGCGCGCCGTCCTGCAGGGTGTAGTCGAGGCGGAAGTCGCGCTCCCACTCGCGGCGGTCGCCGCCGGCGGCGTCGATGTTGTCGCCCGACAGGTAGGTGATGATCGCCTTCAGGCCCGGCGCGCCGACGGA